>JAKFYF010000313.1 GCA_021731005.1 Hyphomonadaceae bacterium | reverse complement strand
CGGCAGCGCGATGACAGAGGGGGCGGGGCCGCGCTTACCCCCTCCGCTTCGCTACGCTCCGCACCTCCCCCGCAAGCGGGGGAGGAAAGCCGGCGCGCCCGCGAGCCGAGGCTCGCTTGCGTCGACCAAAGAAGCGCGCGCGCGCTCCAACCGGAGGGAGTTGCGCTTGCGGCGGGGCCGCGCTTGCCCCCTCCGCTTCGCTACGCTCACCCACCCCCCGCTTGCGGTGGAAAAACGCCGGCTACGGCGCCGGCGCTCCGAGAGAAGGAAGGCGCCGCGTTGCAAGCGCTGCCCAAATCTCCGATATAGCCCCCATGAATCTCAATTTCGTTCAGGCCGCCGAGGCAGGCGATGCCCGCACCGAGGACATCAAGCTTTACGACCCGGCCTCCGATTTTCCCGGAATGGCGGCGGCGGGGCGGTTGGCGGCTTCGTGCCTGGACATGCTGGCCGGGGAAGTGCGCGAAGGGGTCGCCACCGGCCGGCTTGACGAACTCGCTCGCCAGTTCGTGTACGACAACGGCGCCCTGCCCGCGTGCCTGGGGTATCGCGGCTATCGCCACACCTTGTGCATCTCGCTCAATCATGTGGTGTGCCACGGCATTCCCGGGGCGCGGGTCTTGAAGGACGGCGACATCATGAACATCGACGTGACCGTCATCGTCGATGGCTGGCATGGCGACACCAGCCGCATGTATGCGGTGGGCGAAACCCCGCGCAAGGCCCGCCGGCTGATGGACATCACTTACGAAGCAATGATGCGCGGCGTCGCTGCGGTGAAGCCGGGCGCGACCTTGGGCGATCTTGGCTGCGCCATCCAGTCCTTCGCCGAGGGCGAGCGCTTGAGCGTCGTGCGCGAGTTCTGCGGCCATGGGGTCGGCCGCATCTTTCATGACGCACCCAACATCCTGCATTATGGCAAGAGAGGCGAGGGCCCGGTGCTCAGGCCCGGCATGATGTTCACGATCGAACCCATGCTCAATCTCGGCGGACCAATGTCCAAGATCCTGAACGACGGCTGGACCGCGGTCACCAAGGACAAATCGCTCTCGGCGCAATACGAGCATTCGGTCGGCGTCAGCGAAACCGGCGTGGAAATATTCACGCGCTCGCCAGCGGGGCTCGATACGCCCCACACGATGGCGGGGTGAAACCATGGCGCGGCGCCCGCCTCCTCCGCGCGTGGAAGATTCCGAGAGTTTCGCATTCCGCCTCGACGTGCCCCCGATTGAGGTCGCGCGCGCGCCGGCGCCGGACCGTATCTCGGACAAACCGCATTATCACGATCACCGCGCCCGGCTTCGCCAACGCTTCGATGACGCCGGCCCCGGCGCGCTCGCCGATTACGAATTGCTTGAACTGCACCTGTTTCGCACCATTCCCCGCCGCGACACCAAGCCGCTCGCAAAGGCGTTGCTGGCGAAGTTCGGCGATCTCGCCGGCGTGCTTGGCGCGCCAGCGCAACGCATCGCCGAAGTCGAGGGCGCGGGTCCCGCGGTGGCGCAGGATTTGAAACTTGCACAAGCACTGCTCGAGCGCGTTTCAAAAGCTGGACTGCGCCAACGCACGGTGGTTTCATCGTGGGCGCAGCTGGTGAATTATTGTCGCCTGGCTATGGCAAACGAGCCGCGCGAGCAATTCCGCGTGCTGTTCCTGGACGTGAAAAACCAGCTGATCGCCGACGAAGTGCTGAACGAGGGCACGGTCGACCACGCTCCCGTCTATCCGCGCGAGATCGCGCGCCGCGCCATCGAGTTGGCGGCGTCATCGGTCATTCTTGTGCACAATCATCCTACTCACAGATATTCGATCCCTGTGAGTAACGCTCCATCCCGCTGAAACATCGAGAACTTTTTTGTTCTTGACGGTCGCGCGCGTCAGAACAAAGCGTGGCTCTGGGTATGGTTGCTGGGTGCGGTTTTGACCCCCAACCGCACCCAAAAACAGGGACCGAAAGCAGTGACGACATTGAGCGACGGCGCCATCAAGGCGGCTATCAAACGAGTGCATTTCACCGGCCGGGAAGAAACCCTCCGCGACGGCGAGGGACATGGGGTCGGGCGTCTGATCCTGAAAATCCGGCCAATGGTGAAGCGCGTCACCACGACGTGGCTGGCGCAACAATATCGCGAAGGCAGGCCGATCACGGCGAAGCTGGGCGACTATCCCTCAATGAGCCTCGCCGAGGCGCGAGAACTCTTCGAACGCGACTATGCCGACCTCATCCAGAAGGGGCGCAGCATCAAGACCGCCCAGGATCAGCGCAAGGGCACCGTGGGCGACCTGTTCGACGGCTATGCGGAATATCTCCGGGTCTCCAACAAGAGCTCCTGGAAGGAAGCCAGGAAGGGCCTAGCCAGAATCGCCGACACGCTGGGGCGGAACCGGCTAGCGCGGGAAGTCGAGCCGGACGAGATCACCGACATCCTACGGCCGATCTATTTGCGTGGGAAAAGGTCGATGGCCGACCACGTCCGCTCCTATGTCCGCTCCGCCTATTCTTGGGCGATGAAATCCGAGCACGACTATCGGAGCACCTCGCCTCGCCGCTTCGGCATCGCCGCGAACCCGGCCGCGGGCATTCCAACCGAGCCCAAGGTGGTCGGGACGCGCTGGCTGAGGGACAGCGAGTTCGTGCATCTCTACCGCTGGCTCGAAAATCCGAGCAGCCCAATTCACCCGCCTTATGCGCGTGCAGTGCGCATCCTCATGCTGACTGGGCAGCGAGTTGAGGAAATCGCCTCGCTGCACAAAGACCAATACGATCGCAGCGAACGCTTGCTGGATTGGACAATAACCAAAAACCGCCAACCGCACACAATCCCCCTGCCCGACCTTGCCGTCGAATTGCTGGAGGCGATTGAGCCAAACAGGCATGGCTGGCTCTTCCCGTCCGCGAAGGATCCGGCCAAACCGGTCACGCACGGGACGCTCTACGCGTTCATGTGGCGCCAACGCGAGACCGGCGTCATTCCGTACGTGACCAACCGTGATCTGCGTCGAACCTGGAAGACGCTCGCCGGTCAGGCCGGCATTTCCAAGGAAATCCGCGACCGAATCCAGAACCACACGCTGCAGGATGTCAGCTCCAAGAGCTACGACCGTTGGGGCTACATGCCGGAAAAGCGAGCGGCGATGGAGACGTGGGACGCCTTTGTCCGCGTTCTGTTGCGAAAGAATTTCAGTGAACGCGATGCAGCCTAGCGGCCGCAGCATCCCATAATTTCTGAGGGTGTCGCGCGCCTGTCGGAGGGCGTGCGGCAGTTCATCGCCCAGACACCGCGACGCGCGGTCTGGGCGCCGCGTGCGCGCAAGGCAAGGTCACCCGCACTCGAAACCGGCCGGACCAGACCTTCATCGACGAGACGGCCTGCAAGGTCTTCACCCCCTACGCTGCAGGCGGCGATCAGCACGCCCTGCCCGACATGAGCTGGCGCGAGGCGGCACGAGACCTCCGCGCCTGCGACAAGAGCCGCTAGGCGCTCGGCGGCGAGGCGCCCTGCTTCGTGGCGGGCGCCTCGCGCGTCGGTGCAGGTCTGTGCAAAAGCGGGCGCATCGATGCCGTTGATGCGGATATAGGCGCCGTTGATATGCAGGCTGTCGCCCTCGATCGCTTCGGCTCGGCCGCTGATCTCTTGTGCGGGACCGGCCAGCGCAAGCTGCATGCCGATGGCGAGAGCGCCAAGCCCGATCGCAAGCGCACCGCGTCCAACGCTGCTCCAGCTCCATCCGAACGGCGCGTTCATGACCGCCTCCCTCGTACCTGCCGTTAACGGCCGTTGACCATACGACTTGCGCGAAATGCATCCCGTCGCGAGACTTCCTCACCAGTGAAAGGACCCCAATGGCCGCGACCAACACAATCCTGCACCGACGCACGTTCGACCAATTGATCACCACCGCCAGCAGCGAAGGCGACGAAGTAGCGTTCGCTATTCTTTACGCCGCCCTTGCCGCGGCCCGCGCGCGCCTGGGTGTAGAGGCCACGACAAAGGCGGTCGGCGAGTTCATGACGGGCGCGACCGCCTAAGCGTGGCGCGGCTCGGCGAAGGCGCCCTCGCCGTTCGCAAAATCGGGCGACCATTGTTCGATGCGCCAACGCTCGGCAGCACACCAGGCCATGTCGAGATGGTCGATGAGTTCGCGCGCGGACACATCGTCGGGCGCCATGTCCTCTTGCACCCGCTGCTTCAACACAGCGATCATATCTGGCAGAGACCGGGCAGAAGTCGCGCTCGTCATTGTGATGCTCCCGATATTTGGCGTTGGCGGTAATAATTCTCGACGACCCCCACGAGATCGTCGGGTAAGTGGTCTTGTGTCTGGCCGATGTCGCTGAACTCGCCGTTCAACCACTCAATCGGATCGCGCCCTTCCACCCAACCGAGGGTCGGGCGATGCACTTGATAGCCAAGCAATTGCTGCGCACGTCTGGGCAAGTTCCTCGCAACCTCGCGCGGAATAGAGAGAAGAGATTTTTCACCGGGCTGCAGCCAACCCAGATTGTAGGAGATCACGGCGCCGCGGCGAAGATAGTCGGTCTTGTTGGCGCCCCCGCCATGCATCATCGACCCCACCCAGAGAATGGCGGAGCCAGCTTTGGCCTCGGCTTGCACGATTTCGTGGTCTTCAGGCCAACGCTCAAGATCCCAACCGCAAGATCCGGGGACGAAGCGGGTTGCGCCATTTTCAAGCGTGAAATCGTCGATGCAAAAAAGCGCGTTGACGAGAACCTCGTAGCCTTGGCGCCAGGCCGGCCAGTGCCTGACCCAGAAGAGATCCTGATCGCGGTGGATGACCTGCTCAGGCTCACCAGGTCCTATGCCGATCCCCTGGCTGATGTTGAGTTGGATGTTGTCGCAACGTTTGTGTCCGAGATCGTCAGCCTTCAGCACGCACTCGCTCAGCGACAAGATGCGCTCATGCAAGACGAGGTCCTGCGCCGATCGGGCCTTGGCCATGAGCGCCCCGAAGCGGCGGGTGCGGCGGCCGAAGAACGCGCCCTCACCGCCCGGAGCGCGCTCGAACCAGCAATCGAGTTCACGACCCAGTTCGTCGAGCTGCGCTCTTGTGAGCGCGTTGTCGATCACGAGGACGCCGTCGCGCCTCAGCACTGCGAGATGCTCCTCAAACGGCGCATCGACAGGAAGATGCGCAACTGAAGGCGCGGTAAAGCGAGCAAATCCATCCATGACCGTTACTCCTCAGGCGCCCGCGCTACGAAGGGACGCCGCCGCGATCGCAGCTTCGGCTGCGCTCGCCATTGGCGCGTCGAGCCCAAACGCCAGTTCGACCGGTCGCCGCGCGCTTGCCTGGGCTGGCAATTCGATCAGCACGGGGCCCGCGCGCCCGGCCATGCGCCGCAGCCGCGGCAATAGGGAAAGATCGGCGGGACAGAGACAGGCGACGCTTTCGCCCTCGCCGTAGGTGACTGGCGCACCGAGCGGGCGAGGTTTCCAGCCCACGCGCATCGCCATTGGCAAAGCGCGCGCTTCAAGGATGCCTGTGTAGCCATCAATGCCACGCGAAGCAGCAAACTCGAGAAGTGCGATCGAGCTCAACAGCCTCACTTCGCGATTAAGGCCCTCGCTCCAGGCGGGATGGCCCGGCGCATGGCGCGACCACTCCCAGATCGAGGGGCCGGTTGGGATTTCTTCCTGCGCGTACTCGGGAAAAAGGTGGGTAAGCATGTGCGGGCGCCAACTCGGGATGACCCGGTCGCAGCCCCGGAGCACGCCGGCGTCATCGAGCACGACAAAATAGGTTGTGTGCGGCGTGTCGAACTCATCGATGTCGAGGCCGTCGGCGCTGATGAGCGCGGTCCAGCCGTAATGCTTGGCGAAAATCTCGTGGCGATGGCGGTGCATGGCTTCGATCTCGGCGAGGTAGAGCGCCCGGTTCGCAGCTGTAATCACATGGACATGCATGTCCGCTTCCCTCCGCTTTCGTGACGGAAAGATTGGGTCGGAGCGCGATTGTGCGATACCTGTGAACTCTTACAGGGTAGGCGCTATCAGAGCGCGATCAGGCCCCGGATCACCGCTTCAATCACTGCCTGCTGGCGGGTCTGCGTGTTGAGGCGCCGGCACGCTTCCTCTATATGGAAGTTCACCGTGCGTTCGGAAATGCCGACGATTTCACCAATCGCCCAGCTCGATTTGCCGGCGCGCACCCATTGCAGGCATTCGCGCTGACGCGCTGTCAAGCACGCGCGCGCGCGCCCGTCGCCGAGGCCGCAATGCTTCAGCACCAGACCGAACGAGCAATAATAGATCGACAGCAGCCTGAGCGCCGCGTGATCGGCCGGCGAGAGCTCCATGCGCTCGGGCGAGGTCACCGAAATTGCGGTGACGGCGCCGTCAAGTTGATGCAGCGGCGTGACGTAGCCATCGCAAAGTCCAAACTCGCGCGCTTCGCCAAAGAGCCGAGCCTCGCCGGCGCCGAGGTCGCCGCGCTTTTGCGCTTCGAGCCAGTGCATGGGTGTGGGGCTCATCACCGCGTGGCGCACCACCCGGTCATGTTTCCAGTGCTGCCCGCGCAGGTAATGTGCGCCCCAATCTTCGGGCCAGCGTCCGAAATGATGGTGGCCAACTAACGTACCGGTGGTGTCGCGCATCTGATCGACGCTGAACCAGCTGACGCCGAACTGCGCGAAGGCATCGCCCATAATCGCATCGAGTTCGGCTGTCGTGCGCGCGGCGAAACCGCGGTCGATCGCATCGAACGCACCTTGGAGGCAATGATCGCCCAGCCCTGAAACAGCCGCTTCCATCGCCGGCCACTAGAGCGGCGCCGGCCTTTGCGAATAAGCAACCCATAGTTGTGTTCGGAAATTGTTTTAGCGCAGCCCCTTGGCCCGGAGTTTGTCGTCGGCGAGAAGCGAGCGAACGATGCCAGCCAGGACGCGACGGCCCTCTTCGTTCAGCCGCGCGAAGTTGTGCGCCATCTGCTGAACTTCCGGATCGTCGAGCGCTGTCACATCGACAGCGCCTCCCTTCCCGCCCGGCGGCAGCAGCGCCTCAGCCCGCATTTCAAGTGCGCTCGCGACATCTAACAAAGTGCTTGCAGCGACCCGGTTTACGCCTCTCTCGTATTTCTGGATCTGTTGGAACGTCACCCCGACGCTATCAGCAAGCACGGCCTGGCTCATGGATATCTCAAGGCGGCGCGCTCGGATGCGCGCCCCGATCTGACGATCGACGCCGGAAGCCGAACGCGGGTCCTTCTTCTCTTTCTTGACCATGGGCGGGCTGTCGGAGATCCTGAGCTGCGAGACACGCAATCTCGGACGGCATCTGCCGCGGCGAAAGCAACGTCCCCGTGTGGCGGCTGGGATTTTCGCGCTGGTCTCTCGTTCGATTTGGCGCTGACATCCCAGCTTGAAACATTCGCGGCGACCAAAACGGACATCGCCTCTGAAGCTCTATCTGGCTCGACATCGCCGAAGGCAGCGCTTGCACTCCCGGCCACGCGGCTAAACCTCTAACCGCTCATCACACCGTCTCCTTTTCTTTCGGAGCGGAGACGTGACGCGGCGTGCTTGCGCCGGCACGCCGGCCGGCTGCGATCTGTGGCGGCCGGGGTTCAGCGAGGAACTACCCAGCTGCGATAGCCAAACTTGTTGCCGCTATCTCGGTGCGCTTGGGTGCTTCGGGACTGTCGCAGAACCAAGATTGTTCGCTGCTTTGCTAATCCTCAGCGCCCATTGCACGCACAAGCTCTAATACGCGGCGGCGGGTTCCGCTGTTCTTGATCGCCGCAAACTGCATGACCAAATCGATCGCGCCAGGCGCGGCGAGCGCGTCCTGCAGCAAAGACCTCTGCGGCGCCCCAGCGCCCTTTTGCACAATCCCCTCAAAGAAAAGCTCAAGCGGCGTCTCGAGCGCAATGGCAATGTCGGCCAGGCGGCTGGCGGCAATCCGATTGACGCCCTTTTCGTACTTTTGCAGCTGCTGAAAAGTGAGGCCAAGCTTGGCTGCGAGAGCCTCCTGGCTCATGTCCTGAGCCAAGCGTTCCGCGCGCACGCGCGCGCCCAATCTTTTGTCGAAGCTTGTCGTCGTGCGCTCCTTCCCAAGAGCAGGCCGCGACATTTTAGGTTCCAAATCAAGCATTACCCAAACGCTCCAAATTGCGGTCAGCAGGCTACAATCTAACAACACCTAAGGTTGTGCAAGCGGTTTGGTTTATTGCGCATTTGGGGCGATTTCTGGGCAGCTTCTGGGTTGTTCGGCGGGCTCAGCGTCCGGTCGCTCATGGACCTACCGATCGGGGCCCGACATTTCGACCGGACCAACGAAAGCGTCCTAATGGCGTTATCGAACGACCAGCGTCATTCGTCATTGGGGGGCCCTTCTCCGGTAGCCTCGTCGGGTCCGCCATCGTGGCGCTCGCAACCGCTTGCACCGGAGGGACAGCGATGCGCAATTTCCACCAACCGCTCCGCCGGGGTGTAGCCGGGGTGCAACCGGGCGGCGTTGGCAAGGAACGTCCTCGGCGCCCAGCGCCACATTCGCGAGCGCGGATGCACCGCGCTGGATCGAAGAGGATTCTTGCTGCCGGGAGCTCGTCGAATTGGCATGCCATCCCTGCTAGCTGACGCTTATTGTAGACCTTGCCTCCCCGCGGTCACGCTCGCCACCTGATCCCAAATGCGCCATTGGAAGCGCCAACAGGAGGTCCACATGCCGCGTTTTTCCGTCGCCGACATTCCCACTCAAGCCGGCCGCACGATCATTGTCACCGGCGCCAGTCCCGGCGGGCTTGGCTACGAGACGGCGCTGGCTCTGGCCGGCAAGGGCGCGCACGTGGTTCTGGCGGGACGCAGCGCCGCCAAGCTCGACGCAGCGAAGGCGGCGATCCTCAAGGCGCACCCCTCGGCCAGCATCTGCGCTGAGGCGCTCGATCTGGCGAACCTCAAGTCCATTGAAGCGTTCACACAGCGCATCGCGGCTGCGCACGCGAGGCTCGATCGCCTGATCAACAATGCCGGCGTCATGGCGCTCCCCAAGCGCGAGACAAGTGTGGACGGGTTTGAGATGCAGTTCGGCGTCAACCATCTTGGCCATTTTGCGCTTACCGCCAGGCTCATGGCGCTGCTCCGTGCGACGCCGGGCGCACGGGTTGTAAACGTGTCGAGCATTGCCCACCGCAACGGGCAGATCGCATTCGATGACCTGCAAAGCGAGCGCAGCTACGTGCCGTGGACGGCATATCGCCAGTCGAAGCTCGCAAACCTGCTGTTCACGTTCGAGTTCGAGCGGCGCAGCATCGCCAACACATGGGGCGTGGACGCCAACGCTGCCCATCCCGGCGTCGCCCGCACCGAACTCGTCGCCAACGGGCCGGGCGACATGGGGCCGCTGGTCAGCCTGCTCATGCCTCTGCTGACCCATTCGTCGGCCGATGGCGCGTTGCCTATTCTGCTCGCCGCCACGTCGCCAGAGGCCAAGGGCGGCGACTATTGGGGTCCGAACGGCATGAGCGAGATGCGCGGCGCCCCCGCGCGCGCGAAGGTGATGCCCCAAGCGCGCGACGAAGCTGCCGCGCAACGGCTCTGGGAGGTGTCGGAAAAACTCACCGGCGTGACATTCGTTTGAGAAACGCCCCCGGAGCGAGCCGCTGC
The DNA here is from genome assembly GCA_021731005.1 of Hyphomonadaceae bacterium. Lineage (GTDB taxonomy): Bacteria > Pseudomonadota > Alphaproteobacteria > Caulobacterales > Aquidulcibacteraceae > Vitreimonas. The sequence continues at coordinate 202 of JAKFYF010000313.1, read as the reverse complement.
CCTCTCAATGAGAGAGGTGTGCCAACCCGGCCCGGATGGTCATTTTCTTACGATTGGCGCGGCCGCTTAAGACCGGCCGCTCCGGTCGCGCCAGCCCGGCCGGGTCAAGGCGGTTTTACTCGCTTCGCGGGATCCATTTTGGCGATCCCGCGCCCAGCTGTATCCGCACGGGAACCTGATTTTCGGCTTGGTCTCCGATGAG
>JAKFYF010000168.1 GCA_021731005.1 Hyphomonadaceae bacterium | reverse complement strand
GCTGGAGCGAGGCGCGCCCCTCGCCCATGGCGGTGCGGTCGCCTTCATCGCGGCCCCATTGCACCACGTAATTGTCCTGGCTGCGCACGATGGCGGCGCCGTCGAAATAATGCGCCCGCGCCAGCGCACGGATATTGGCGGCGTGGTTTGGCGCGTGGCTGGGGGCGATTTCAATAATCACCCGCCCCCGGGGCAGGTCCAGGTAAAGCGTGTTCTCGGGATCGAGCGCGCGCCAATCCGACGCCGGCGACTGGTCGAGAATGTCGCTGAGCGAGGGCGCTGCGGCGGCGGGCGCCTGTTGCGCGGCCGCCGGCCCAAGCAGCGCCGCCGCGAACGTCAAAGCCGCAAATCCCAGAAAACGCATGCCAGAAACTCCTCCCCGGCACTTTGAAACGCTTGCATGGCGCAGCGCAAGCACTGGTCGTCAGATGGGGCCTTAGGCTAAGCACACCCGATGAGCGACACCCCCGCAAAGCGCCCTGCCGGTCAAAACCAGCTGCTGATCGATCTCGGGCCGATTGTCGTCTTCGTGCTCGCCTACAACGTGCTGCAGCGGATACCCGCCACAAAAGAGAACGCCGTCTACATCGCCACCGGCATTTTCATCGCCGTGACGCTGGCGGCGATCGCTTATTGCCAGGTCACGAGGGGGCGGATCCCTCCGGTGCTGCTCATCACCGGCTTTTTCGTCACCGCGTTCGGCGGGCTCACCATCTTCCTGCGCGACCAGACTTTCATCCAGATCAAACCAACGATCATTTACGGCTTCTACGCCGCGGCGATTCTCGGTTCGCTCGCAATCGGCCAAAACGTCTGGCGCCTGCTGCTCGGGCATGTCTACACGCTGCCCGACCGCATCTGGACGGTGCTGGCGCTGCGCTGGGCGGGGTTTTTCATTTTCATGGCCGTCCTCAACGAGGTGCTGCGCACGCGCCTGAGCTTTGACGCCTGGCTCAATTCGAGGCCGCTGTTTGCGTTCGGGTTGATTTTCGTCTTCGCGCTCGCTAACGCGCCGCTGGTGATGAAGCATCATGTTGAGGACGATGGGGAAGCGCCAGCCGCGAGCTGACCGCCAGACGCGCCGCCTCGTGTACATGGTCCCGGGCCCCATCATTTCGGGGCCGCCGAAGGCGGAACTTCGCAACGTTGCTCTTAGGCCCGCGCCTGCTTCGCCGCCTTGGGGCGGTCGAGCGCCACCAGCACCAGCGCCGCCACCATGAACGCGACCATCAGCCCGAAGACGTTCAGTAAGACCGCCGACCACGGCGCTTTGGTCGGATCGGTGAAGAAATACGGATAGAACCCGTCGAAAGGCCCGCGCGCTTGCGAATAGATCGTATAGGCGCCGGGCCAGATCGTGGCGAACAGCGCATCGCGCCATGTCAGCGCGCCGCTCCGGCGCAAGAACCAGAACAGCGCAAATAAGAGCGGCGAAACGTCGTGCAGGATCACGTCGTTCAGTTTGCGCAGGCCTTGGGGATCCCATTGCGAGGCGAGCAGAAGATTGTACACCGCGCCGACAAACAGGATCGAGGTCGCCGCCATCAGCTCGACGCGCGCGGCATTGAGTCCGGTGCGATCATCCGGTTTCAACGCCGCACGCCCCAGCACCAACACGACAAAGCAATTGGTCAGCACCGTGAAATAGCAGAGATAAACCCAGACGCCCCAGGCCAGCGAACCGCCGCGGCCCATGGTTTCCGCAACCGATAGCCAGCCCTGCGACACCGTCGCCGCGCCGATTACAACCGCGCCGACGGCGGCGAGCAGACGCGTTGCGTTCATTACACAGCCGCCCGTTCGTCTTCGGCGATCGGTGCGTGCTCGGGCGCCAGCGGGGGCCGCCCGCGCAGCACGTCAGCGAGTTTTTCCGCGATCATGATGGTGGGCGCATTGGTGTTGCCCCCGACGAGCGTCGGCATCACGCTGGCGTCGATCACACGCAGGCCGTCAACGCCGCGCACGCGCAGTTCGCCATCCAGCGGCGCGCGCGCGTCCGCGCCCATGCGCACCGTGCCGATCGGATGGTAAATGGTTTCGGCGTTCTGACGCACCCAGGCATCGATTTCCGCATCCGTTTGCACGCCAGCCCCGGGGCGCATTTCCGGTCCGCGCAAAGGCTTCAGCGCCTCGCGCCCGCAAATATCGCGCACCATCCGCACGCTGTCGCGCATGGTGCGGCGGTCGTTTTCTTCGGCCAAATAGCGCGGATCGATCGCGGGCGGCGCGAACGGGTCGCGCGAGGCTAGCTTAACAGTCCCGCGGCTTTCCGGGCGCAATTGGCAGGCATGCAATGTAAAACCGTCGCGGTCGGGCTTCACCCGCGCATGATCGATCATCACCGCGTTCACGACATGGATCTGCATGTCAGGCCGGTCGAGCTCGGCGCGCGTTTTCAGGAAGGCGCCGGCGTGCAGATGATTGGTGCGGCCATGCCCCTGCTTGGTCAGCATGTATTCGAGGCCGATCATTGGCTGCCTCAAGCCCTTGGTTTTCGAGTACATCGAAATCGGCTTGGTCATCTCGTAGATGACGCAGACATCGAGATGGTCCTGCAGGTTCCGCCCGACTTCGGGGGAATCCACCTGCACCTCGATCCCCAGTTTCCTGAGGTCGTCGCCGGGGCCTATCCCCGAGAGCAGCAGCAGATGCGGCGATTGGAACGCCCCGCCGCAAAGCAGCACTTCGCGGCTGGCAGCGACCGTCGCAACCGGCCCGCCCTTTCTGGTCGCATATTCCACCCCAACGGCCTTGCCTCGCTCGATCACGACGCGCCCGGCATGTGCGCCTGAGATCACAGTGAGATTGGGCCGCACGCCGACAATGGGCCTGAGATACGCCGCGGACGCGCTCCAGCGCTCGCCGTCGCGAATGGTGAGGTGGTAGGGCCCCGCACCTTCTTGCTGCTTGCCGTTGAAATCGCGGGTGACCGGATAGCCGGCCTCCTCGGCGGCGCGGATGAAGGCGCGGTAGACGGGATCGCCGGGCGGCCCGCGCGAAACCCATAACGGCCCGCCTTGCCCGTTCCAAGCATCGGCGCCGTCCTCATGGTGTTGCGCGCGTTTGAAATAAGGGAGCACGTCGGCATAGCTCCAGCCGGCCAAGCCCAGCTGCCGCCAGTGATCGTAGTCGCGGGCATGGCCTCGAATGTAAATCATGCCATTAATGGCGGACGATCCGCCCCAGCCGCGCCCACGCGGCTGGTAGAGCTTGCGCCCGTCCAGAAATTCTTGGGGCGTCGTTTCAAAGCCCCAATTCGTCGCCCCCGGCGTGGCGATCAGATTGCCCACCCCGGCCGGCATCTTTACCAGCACGCTCTCGTTCTTACCCCCCGCCTCGATCAGGGCGACCTTCACATCGGCGTCTTCGCTCAGCCGGTTCGCCAACACGCAACCCGCGCTGCCGGCGCCGACAATGACGTAGTCGAAGATTTGGGTGATCTGGGCCACGCCGCCATCCTGTTTTGATGACTTTGCACAGGGCGGCCCCACTCCTGCAAGCCCTCCCCTACCGTCAAATCTTAAGGCAAAGTTTACGGTGAACCGGGCATTTATCGTCTCAATGTCGAACACAGTCGAAAAGCTCGACTTGGCGGGCGCCGCCTCGCGGCTTTCGCGGCTTCAGCCGCGGGCGAGGGAGCGGCGGCGCTTCCGCCGCCTGCCGCTGGAGGTCGAAGGACGCATGCTCGATACGCTGGGGCGTGAGCACAATTGCCGCACCGCCGACATTTCTCCGGGAGACGTGCGCATTCTGGGGCCGGCGCTGCCCAATGTCGGCGAGCGCGTGGTGATTTATCTGGCAGGCTTTGGCCGCGTCTCCGGCGCCGTGGCGCGCCGCGGCCAAGAGGACGCCGCCATCATTTTCGACTTCACCGCCTACAAGCGCGAGAAGCTGACCGAGCAATTAACCCTGGCCATCAACGAAAATCTCGGCATTGAGCCCGAAGAGCGGCGCGCGCCGCGCCTCATCGAGGCCGGTCCCACCCCGCTTGCTCGCATCCTGCCCGAAGACGGCGAGGCCTTCGACGCGGAAGTACTGGATTTCTCGCTGACGGGAGCGACCCTGCGCACGCCGCGCCAGCTGCCGCTGATCGGCGCCTGGGTGCGGGTGGGCAACACATACGGCCGGGTCGCGCGCTACCTCGAGGGCGGCTTCGCGGTGGATTTCGAGCCGCGGACTTAAGGCTCGGGCCGCTCCATTAGGGTAACCAACGGATCACCACGTATCCGGCACGTCCCTTGCATTTCTCCTGTCAGCGTGTCCCGCCCATGGCGGCCCACTGATTTGGAGCAAACGTGAGCGAACACATCGCCCCGGTCAAAGCTCGATCCGCCAGCCAATGGTGGGTGGAGGCCAATGGCAAACCTTACGGGCCCTATTCCATGGCGCAGCTGTCGCGCTTCGTGGCCGAAGGGCGCGTGCGCGCGAGCACGCGGGTCTCCGAAAGCGCCGACGGCGCCTGGGTGGAGGCGCGCCAAGTGATGGGGCTGATGGGCCCGACCCGCGGCGAAAACGACAATGCGGCGGACGCGGCCAACATTTTTGTTCACGCTGAAATCCGCTCAGGCGCGCAGCACGAGTTCGCCGCCGCCCTCGAGGCGCTCGGCTCGATGTGCGAACTGGCGCCCGGCCTCTTTCTGGTGCGCACCCGCTTTTCCGCCGGCATAGTCCGCAACACGCTCTCGCAAACGCTGATGGCAGGCGATCGCTTCGCGGTTATCGACGCAACGCGCAATCGCTTTGCCTGGTTCAATCTCGGGCCCGAGATCGATGCGCGCGTTTCCACCGTCTGGAACGGCCCGCTGCGAGCCGACACCCTCTGAACCACGTCCGGCTTGGATGTCCCATTGGACATTTTGCCCGCTTGCTTTGGCCCGGCGCTTGCGGCTGGTGCGGGTCAGCGCCGCGCCTTGGAACCCGACATGCCCAGAATGAGCTACAAACCCGGTAACTTCGATCTTCGCGTCGCGCGCGCGCGCGCCGGGCTGGGGCTGTTTGCCGAGTGCGAAATTCCCAAGGGCGCGTGCGTGATCGAATATGTCGGCCCCCGCATCAGCGCCGAACAAGAACGCAATAGCCGCAGCAAATATCTGTTCGAGGTCAATTCCCGCAAAACCATCGACGGCGCCCCGCGCTGGAATACCGCCCGCTACATCAACCATTCATGCCGGCCCAATTGCGAGCCCAATATCTACAAGGGCCGGGTGTTCATCCACGCCCGCCGGCGCATCAGGCCGGGCGAGGAGCTCGCCTACGATTACGGCAAGAATTACTTCAACGAATACTTGAAGGGCCATTGTCGTTGCCCCAAGTGCAAGCCCCCCAAAGCAGAGCGTCCCCGCGCTCGCTGATAGGGCGGGCTTTCCAAGCGCCGGCTGCCCCGCTATTCGATGCCAAGCGCCAGAATCGGCGCTTCACGCGTGGGGAGCAACGCTGATGGACCTCGGTTTGACTTGGTTTGACTTCGCGGCCTTGGCCATTCTCGGCCTCTCTGGGGTGATGGCGTTCGCGCGCGGGCTCATCCGCGAGGTGTTCTCGGTGATCGCCTTCATCGCCGCCGGGATCGCCGCCATCGTCTTCAATGGGGTGGCTACCCCCTTCGTTGAGCAATACACCCCCTTGTCGAGCGTGCTGGCGCCGCTGGCCGCTGGCCTGCTGACCTTCCTCGTCGTCTTCATCGGCATCACTCTGGTAACCTCGACGCTGGCAAAATCAGCGCATCAATCCACCGAAATCGGCAGTTTCGACCGTGCGGCGGGTCTAGCGTTCGGGGTCCTGCGCGGGGTGCTGGTGGTCGCCCTTGGAGTGCTGCTGCTGCGGCAGGGCCCGGGGACCGCCGCGCCGCCGCGCGATCCGACCCAATGCCGCGCCGCATTCGACGAATTGCGTGCGCCCGTGTTCTGCGCCCGCACCTATCCTATTTATGGAGGGACCGCCTCGGTGCTGGAGGCAATCCTGCCGCGTGTGGGCGCGCGGGTTCGTGATACAATTGGACATCGCCAGAAGGGCGAATCGGCGGCCATTCCGCCCGCTTCCGAAACGGCCGCACCGGCGCCGGAAAATCCAGCGCCGGAACAAAATTAGAGGTTTGATTGAAAGCCGCGCGCTCCCTCCTCCGATTTGAGACAGCGCCGGCGTCGCCGGACGACAGATGGGCCGATGACGACAAGCCGCGCGAAGAGTGCGGCGTGTTCGGCGTGATCGGCATCGAGGACGCCTCGGTGCTCACCGCGCTCGGGCTGCACGGGCTGCAGCATCGCGGCCAAGAAGGCTGCGGCATCGTTTCGTTCGACGGCCGCTTCCACCACGAGCGCCACCTTGGACTGGTCGGCGAACACTTCGCCGGCGCCGACGTTCCCCAGCGCCTTCCAGGCGCTGCCGCTATCGGCCACACCCGCTACGCCACTCAGGGCGGGACCATCCTGCGCAACACCCAGCCCTTGTTCGCCGATCTCGCGCTTGGCGGCTTCGCCATTGCCCACAACGGCAATCTCACCAACGCCCGCGAATTGCGCGAACGCCTGGTCGAGGACGGCGCGATCTTCCAATCCACCTCCGACACCGAATGCATCCTGCACCTGATCGCCAAATCGCGCCGCGCCAAGGTGGTCGATCGGTTCGTCGAAGCGCTGCACGACATCGAAGGCGCCTATGCGCTGGTCTGCCTCACCAAATCCAAACTGATCGGCGTGCGCGATCCCATCGGCATCCGTCCGCTGGTGCTGGGCGAACGCGCCGGCGCGCCAATCCTGGCTTCAGAGACATGCGCGCTCGACATGATCGGCGCTGCGTTCGTGCGCGCGATAGAGCCGGGCGAAGTGGTGGTGGCCGAGCGCGGCAAGTCCGGAAAAATCGAAATCACCAGTCATTTTCCGTTCCCGCGCCGCAAGGCCCGGCCCTGCATCTTCGAGTATGTGTATTTCGCGCGTCCCGATTCCATCATTGACGGCCGCTCGGTCTACGACATCCGCAAGCGCATGGGCCAACGGCTCGCGCAAGAGACCGGCGTGGACGCCGACGTCATCGTGCCAGTGCCGGATTCCGGGGTTCCCGCCGCCATGGGCTACGCCGCCGAGGGCGGCATTCCCTACGAACTCGGCATCATCCGCAACCATTATGTCGGGCGCACCTTCATCCAGCCCAAGCAGGAAATCCGCGCGCTCGGCGTGCGCTTGAAGCACGCCGCCAATCGCGGCGTGCTCAAAGGCAAGCGCGTGGTGCTGGTCGACGACAGCATCGTGCGCGGCACCACCTCGCGCAAGATCGTGCAAATGGTGCGCGAAGCCGGCGCCAAGGAGGTCCATTTCCGCAGCGCCTCTCCGCCGATCAAGCACCCCGATTTCTACGGCATCGACATGCCCACGCTCGATCAACTGATGGCCGCGCAAATGACGCTCGCGGAAATGCGTAAGAGCCTGGAAGTGGAGACGTTGGGGTTTCTCTCCATCGAGGGATTGTATTGGGCCATGGGTGAGGAAGGCCGCAATTCGCAGAACCCGCAATTCACCGACCACGCCTTCACCGGCGAATACCCCACCCCGCTGACCGACCACGCCACCGACCGCGCCGCCAAGGATTTCCAGCTTTCGCTGCTGGCGGAGAGCGCGAAGGGATGAGGATACGGTCTGCGATGCTCCCCCTCACCTTGAGGGGATTGGGCGGGGGGCGGGGTGAAACGCCAGTCCCTCCAGGTTTGAGCGCGGAACTCCCGCCCCGCATGTTCACATCACTCTCCCGCAGAAGAATGCGCGCCAGGAGGCGCGCGCCCCAGCCTGCAAGGATAGTCGCCCCCGCACCTACCTTCTCATGAGCGCGCGTATCGCCCTCGTCACCGGCGCCTCGCGCGGCATCGGCCGAGCGGCAGCGCTTGAACTCGCACGCCAGGGCTGGCGCGTGATCGCGACCGCGCGCGCGCAAAAGGCGCTGGAAAAACTCGACGACGAGATCAAGGCGCTGGGCGGGGAAGCCACACTGGTCCCGCTCGATCTGCGCGATCTCGATGGCATCGACCGGCTCGGCGGCGCCTTGTTCGAGCGCTTCGGCAAGCTTGATGGTCTCGCCGCCTGCGCCGGCGTGCTCGGTTCGCTCACGCCGGCGCACCAGGCGAGTCCGGCGCTGATGGACGAAGTGATGAGCGTGAACTTCACCGCTAACTGGCGCTTGATACGCGCCATGCACCCGCTGCTGCGCGCGTCCGATGCCGGGCGCGCAGTGTTCGTCACCTCCAGCGCCGCGCGCAACCCGAGGGCCTATTGGGGGCCGCACGCCGCCAGCAAAGCCGCGCTCGACGCGCTGGTCGCGAGCTACGCCGCCGAGTGCGCGATAACCCCGATCCGCGCCAACCTCTTCGACCCCGGCGCAACCCGCACCGCCATGCGCGCGAAAGCTTATCCCGGCGAAGACCCGCTGACGTTGCCGACGCCGGAGGAAGTCGCGCCGGCGATTGTGGCGATGCTGGGTGCTGAGTACGGAGAGAATGGTCAGAGCATACGTTACAGCAAGCGCCGTCATTCCGGAGGCGCGGAGCGCGATCGCGAACCCAGGGGGTCGTAGAACGCGGCGCCTGCTGCCCCTGGGTTCCGGGTTCGGCCTGCGGCCTCCCCGGAATGACGGACGAGTTGTACAATCGTGAATGTCTTTAACACCATCATCATCGGCGGCGGCGCTGCGGGCTTATACGCGGCGCTGCACGCCGGCAGACGCGGGCGGCGCGTGCTGGTGCTGGAGCGCAACAGCGAGGTCAGCGCGAAAATTCTGATCTCCGGCGGCGGGCGCTGTAATTTCACCAATCTTCATGCGAACAACCCCGCGCGCTACCTCAGCGCCAACCCGCACTTCGCGCGCTCGGCGCTGGCGCGGCATACGCAGCACGACTTTATCGGGCTGGTGAAGAAGCACGGCATTTCCCATTACGAAAAAACCCTGGGCCAGATCTTCTGCGAGGGCGCGCGTTCATCGGCAAAAATCGTGCGCATGCTGGTGGATGAATGCGCGGCAGGCGGCGTCGATGTCCGCGTCGGCTGCAAAATTGCCGAAGTTCGCCGCAACGAACGCTTCATCGTCGAGACCAGCCAAGGCGCATTCGAAAGCGAAACCCTGGTTATCGCCACCGGCGGGCTCTCCATCCCAAAACTTGGTGCGACCTCGTTCGCGTTCGACATCGCCAAGCGTTTTTCCATACCCGTAGTCGCCACGCGCCCCGGCCTCGTCCCGCTTGTCTTCGGTGAAGGCGACCTCGCCTGGATGGGTCCGCTGAGCGGCGTATCCACCAACGTCGCCGCGCGCGCTGGAGGCGCCGAGTTCCGTGAAGCGGCCCTCTTCACCCACCGCGGCCTTTCGGGACCGGCGATCCTGCAGGCGTCGTCCTATTGGCGCGAGGGACAGGACATCAAGATCGACTGGCTACCCGATGCGAACGACGACGCGCTCGCGACACGAAAACGCGAGCGGCCCAAGGCGCAACTCAAGAGCGTGCTGGCGGAGTTGTTTTCGGAGCGGCTCGCCGCCGTGCTTGCCAAAAAGCTGCCGACGGGCGCACTCGGCGACATGAAGGACGCCGCGTTGATCGAAGCCGCGCGTGCGCTCAAGGCCTGGCCGCTCGCGCCGATTGGAACGGAGGGCTATGCCAAAGCGGAAGTCACCGTCGGTGGAATCGACACCGATGGGCTCTCACAACAGACCATGGAATGCCGCCGCGCGCCCGGCCTCTTCTTCATCGGCGAGTGCGTCGACGTCACCGGCTGGCTCGGCGGCTACAATTTCCAATGGGCGTGGTCGAGCGGCTGGGCGGCGGGCCAAGCGATCTAGCTAAAGCATCTTGCAGAAAATCGGAATCAGGGGATTCACGGCGGGGGCGAATTCTGATTCACCATGACCGGAGGTCGGTCATGGGTAAAAGTCATTCGCTGGATTTGCGGGCTCGGGTGGCGGGCCGG
>JAKFYF010000263.1 GCA_021731005.1 Hyphomonadaceae bacterium | reverse complement strand
GCTCCTGCCTTGGTTGACTGCTGCGCCGCCGCGCTTCAAGGAGCGCAGCCAACGCGAGCTTTGCGTCGGTCTCAATCGTGGTCGTGTAGATCGTTTCGCGTTCACCGCCTTGCTCCAAGCTCAACGCGTAGCCGGGACGCCTAATTTTGGCCATTGGAGAGAACGCTGCGATCGCAAGGCCAAACATCCACACTAACGGCCCGCCAGCGAACAGGCCCGCAATGGTGAGGAAGCCGCCGATTGTCGCGACGAGAGCGGTCGCAGAGGTGTTGACGATCCGAGCCTCGATCTGTGGAGCTTCAATGCCCGCGACCTCGTACTCTCCGCCGCCGGCGAGCACGCGGCGGTCAGTCACTGTGAGACCAGGCCCCTTCAAGATTTGGACTTCGTCCAAGCCTCAAATCTCCTGATTATACGCGCCGACTTCAGCAAAGTGCGCTAGGCGCGGCTTCACCTCGTCGCGAAAGAGCGCGCGCATGTCGCCTTCGCTCTCCATGCTTTCAACCACGACCACCAGTTCCGGCTTGTTCGATGAAGCGCGCACCAAGACCCAGGCGCCGTCCTCCAGCGTGACGCGCGCGCCGTTGACAATGTTCACGTCGCGAATGGCGCGGCCGAGGATTTTTCCGCCTTCGCCCGCGAGACGTTGGTAGTCGGCGACCACGCGTTCGACGATCCCGTATTTCTTCTCATCGTCGCAATGGGGGCTCATGGTCAGCGAGGTGAAGCTTTTCGGCAGCGCCTTGCGGAGGTCGGAGAGCCTCTTGCCCGGATTGCGGTCGAGCATCGCCAGCACCGAGCCGGCGGCGACGACGCCGTCATCGTAACCGAGCCCCAAGGGTTCGCGGAAAAAGAAATGTCCGCTCTTCTCGAAGCCCGCCAGCGCCGAGAGTTCCGTGGTGCGGCGCTTGATGTAGGAATGGCCGGTTTTCCAGTATTCGACCTTGGCGCCGTTGGCCTTGAGCACCGGGTCGATCGCGTAGAGCCCGGTCGATTTCACATCGACCACAAAGGTCGCGTTTGCATGCTGCGCCGAGAGATCGCGCGCGAGCATCAGCCCGACTTTGTCGGCGAAGATTTCCTCGCCTTCGTCATCGACTACGCCGCAGCGATCGCCGTCGCCATCGAAGCCGAGCGCGACATCTGCGCCGTGTGCGCGCACAGCGGCCGCCATGTCGTGCAGCATTTCGCTGTCTTCGGGATTGGCGTTGTAGTGCGGAAATGTCCAATCGAGCTCGCAATGCAGCTCCACCACTTCTGCGCCCATGGCGCGCAACGCTTCCGGCGCGAACGCCCCGGCTGTGCCGTTGCCGCAGGCTGCGACCACTTTGAGCTTGCGCGAGAGCCGCGTCCTGGACGCGACATCGGCGATGTAGCGTTCGCGCATACCCTCGACGCGCACATAGCTTCCGCCGGGGCGCGCTTTGGACTGCGCGCCAAGCACGATGTCCCTGAGCCGGCCGATTTCGTCGGGTCCGAACGTGAGCGGGCGCGCCGCGCCCATCTTTACGCCGGTCCAGCCGTTTTCATTGTGGCTGGCGGTCACCATCGCCACGCACGGGATGTCGAGCGCGAATTGCGCGAAATAGGCGGTGGGTGAGAGCGCCAGGCCAATGTCATGCACTTCCATGCCGGCCTGCATCAGGCCAAGCGTCAGCGCCTGCTTGATCGACTGTGAATAGAAGCGGAAATCGTGGCCAACGACGATGCGCGGCGCAACGCCGGCCTCATGGACGAGCGTGCCGAGCCCAAGTCCAAGCGCCTGCACGCCAAGCACGTTGAGTTCAGGCGCCTTGGCTGACCCCGGAATGCCAAACCACCAGCGCGCGTCGTACTCGCGAAACCCGGTTGGCTTTACCAGCGGCAACGACTCGAACTCGAGTGAATTTGGCTCAAGGCTCGCGCGCGGGGCGGGCAGCATGGGGATCGATCCGTCGGCTGTGGAAACTGGGTTTGGGGGAAGTGGACAAAAAGTTCAATTGGCCGGGGGCGCCGCCGCGGGCGGCGGCGGCCCTGCTGGGGGTGCGCCTGGAATGACGCGGACGCGCGTGATTTCGAGGCCATAGGCCTGATCGGGCAGTTCGCTCAGCGCGCGAAGCCCGATGGCGTTCACGTCAAGCTGCGCCGGCAGCACGAAGCGGGCCGTGCCCGGTTGCGGCGGCGTGTCCTGGCCGATCCATTCCGCTGGACCAATGCCTTGCACGCTGACCGCCAAGCCCGCGGCGGCGTTCACCGCCAGCGGCAGGTAGCTCACCTCCACCGTGACCGGCTTGTCCTCCAGCAACGCGGCGCGCTCTGGCGTAAGCAGGATGCGCACGCCTTGTTCGGCGGGCGTCGGCGGCGGCTGGCCCGGCTTCTGGGCGATGCGCAGTGTGAGCGGTCTGCCCCAGTAATCGCGCGTCACCATCATCTCCTGCTCGGCGCCGACAGCGGGCGCGTTGAAGGCGGCGCGCTCCAGCACCAGGGCCCCGTCCTTGACCACGCCAGCCACCGGCGCGGGCTCGCGCGGCCATGATTGGGGCTTGAGGCTGACGGCGATCACGAGCCCCGCAAGGATCGCAACCAGCGGGTAAAACAGGAGCGGGTGGAACAGCCAATGGCGCATAGGGGGAGTGTGTAGCCGCCATGGCGCCGCCCCGCCAAGCTCGGGAAGCTGCGGCTAGCGCGACGGCAGGCAGGCGCCTTATGAGCCGTTCGAGATGCTGAGGACGATCCTCCTATACGGTTTGGCGCTGGCCTGCGCGGCGGCGGGCCTGCAATGGCTCGAATACCAAGTCTGGGCGCGGACCCATCCGGGGACGATCTATCTGGGGCTTGTCGCGGGCGGTTTCCTGGGACTTGGGGTGTGGGTGGGCGCGCGCCTGTTCCGCACTCAGCCGGCTCAGGCCTTCGAACCCAACGTCGCGGCGAAGACCGCCCTGGGGATAAGCCAGCGTGAGTTCGAGGTTCTGGGCTTGCTGGCCGCGGGACGATCCAACAAGGAAATCGCCCAGCGGCTCGGCTTGTCTCCCAACACGGTGAAGACCCATCTTGCCCGGCTGTTTGCGAAGCTGGAGGCCGTGCGGCGCACCGAGGCGGTGCGAAAAGCGCGCGAGCTGGGGCTTATCCCCTGAAATGCCGCAACTTTCAGCCCGATTTCAGTGAAATCACCCTTTCGGGCGATTGTGTGGGCGGCGGGTGTGGTCTCAGTCCATGTGTCTTCGACGGAGCAGCGGACATGGGCCAAGTACTCGGCATCGGCGGATTGTTCTTCAAAGCGGGCGACAACGCGGCGATGCGGGAATGGTACGCGCGTGTGCTCGGGATAGAGACAGCGGCGTGGGGCGGGACTTGGTTTGCCGCCGCCACTTTTGCCGCGCAGCCGGGCGCGGGGACCGTGTTCAACATCATGGGCGACGGCAGTTACATCGAACCCTCGAAGAACGAGTTCATGTTCAACCTGGTGGTCGACGATCTCGATTCCATGTTGGCGCGATGCCGCGCGCACGGTGTCGAGCCGGTGAAACTCTTCCCCGATGAGGCTAACGGCCGCTTCGCCCACATCATGGATCCCGAGGGCCGCAAGATAGAGCTCTGGCAACCCAAGCCGATGCCCGCCGCCTGATACCTGTCTGTAACCGCGTCTAGGAGCCTGCATGCTGCGCACCATCCTGATCTACGGCCTCATCGCGGGCCTGGTCATCGCCATCCCGACGAACATCTTGCTGCTGCTCTTCCCGCGCGGGGAAGGCGTCAGCGGATATCTCAGTGGCTATACGCTGATGCTCGTCGCCCTGAGCTTCATTTTTGTGGGCGTGAAGCGCTATCGCGACCGCGCCTTGGGCGGCGTGATCAAATTTCCGCCGGCATTTTTGGTGGGGCTAGGCATCAGCGTGGTGGCGGGGATCATCTATGTCATCGCCTGGGAAATCTCGCTGGCGCTGACGCACTACACGTTCATGAACGACTATGCCGCCAGCATGATCGCGGCCGAGCGCGCAAAGGGCGTCAGCGGCCCCGAGCTCGAGGCTTTCATCGCCCAGATGGAGCAGATGAAGACGATGTACGCCAATCCGCTGCTCCGCCTGCCGATGACGTTCATCGAGATTTTCCCTGTTGGACTCATCGTTTCGCTGATTGCAGCACTTCTGCTGCGCAACAGCCGCTTCCTGCCGGCGCGGGCCGGGCCCGCGGCCTGAGCGCTCTTGACGTCGCTGGGCCGGCTGGCGATGCAGGGGGCATGCCTTTCCTCGCTTTGCTTCGCCACGGCCAGAGCCAGTGGAATCTGGAGAACCGCTTCACCGGCTGGGTCGATGTCGATCTGACCGCGAAAGGGGAGGCGGAGGCGCGTCACGCCGGTGAATTGCTGGCGCGCTCGGGCGTGGCGTTCGACAAGCTGTTCACGTCGGTGCAGACGCGTGCGATCCGCACCGGTAACCTGGCGCTGGAGAAAGCAGGCCTCGCCTGGCTGCCGGGGGCGCGTTCCTGGCGGTTGAACGAACGCCATTACGGCGCGCTCACCGGGCTCAACAAGGCCGAAACCGCCGCCAAGCACGGCGAGGAGCAGGTAAGGATCTGGCGCCGTTCGTACGACACGCCGCCACCGCCGCTCGATGCTTCGAGCGAGCACGATTTCTCCAAGGACCGCCGCTATGGGGGCGTGAAGGACCTTCCGCGCACGGAATCGTTGAAGCTCACGCTCGAACGCGTGCTGCCATACTGGAGCGAAGCCATCGCGCCCGATCTGCGCGCCGGCAAAAATCTCATCGTCGCCGCCCACGGCAATTCGCTGCGTGCGATCGTGAAGCATCTGTTTGGCGTGGCTGATGATGAGATCGTGCATGTCGAAATCCCCACCGGCAATCCGCTGCTGATCGAGTTGGACGCTTCACTGCGGCCGGTATCTGCGCGCTACTTGGATCAGGCGCGGGCGGAGAAAATTCCGAAGGTAGCGGCTTCGTGATGCCAATGGCGCCGCAGCGAACCTTCTCCCTTGCGGAGAAGGTGGCCGCGGAGCGGCCGGATGAGGGGCGCTCCGACAATCAGACGCCCGTGAGTTTGCACGCCCCTCATCCCCTAACCCCTTCTCCGCAAGGGAGAAGGGGGATCGAGCGCGCATGACCGACGCCGTTTACATGTCCCGCGCGCTCGAACTCGCCGCCGCACAAATCGGCCGCACCGGCGACAATCCCAACGTCGGCTGCGTGATCGAGAAAGACGGCGCGTGCATCGCCGAAGCCGCCACTGCCGAAGGCGGTCGCCCGCACGCGGAAGAGCAAGCGTTGGCGCAAGCAGGCGATGCCGCGCGTGGCGCTACCGCCTACATCACGCTCGAACCCTGCGCCAAGCGCACGAGCGGCGCGCTTTCGTGCGCGGATTTGCTGATCCATGCCGGCGTCGCGCGCGTGGTGATCGCAGCCACCGATCCGCACCCGTTTGCCGCAGGCGTTGGCATCGAGCGCCTGCGCGCGGCGGGAATCAGCGTTGAAGCGGGTCTGTTCGCGGAGAAGGCGCGCGCGCAGAACGCGGCTTTTTTTGCGAAGTGGGCGAAGCATTAGCGCGCGGGCGCACCGATCGTTGGCAGCCAATCCACGAGGTGCTGAGCCACAGCCCCTGGGTTGTCTTCCGGCAGAAAATGGCGGCCTATGACGACGCGCTCGGTGATGTTTGACCAAGCCCGAGGGACAGCTTCGCGGCCGCCACGAATTAGGCCTCCCGGTTCGCCGCGCAAAAAGAGCTTGGGGATGGGCGTGCGCGCCATGAATTCTAGGTAGCCAAGAGTGATGCGGTGCACGTCCTCGGGTTCGCCGTTGATTGGAACCTGGCGCGGCCACTCCAGCGTTGGTCGCCGGCCCTCGCCTGGCGCCGCAAATGGGCGGCGATACTCCGCCTTGTCCTCCTCGCTCATATCCGGAAACTGCCGCAGCAGCACATTCTCGACGAAACTGTTGTTCGCAAGCACGTCTCGTTCAGCTTCTGGGCTCAAGAAGTTTGTGAAGAATTCGAGCATTGGCGCGGGCGTGTTGGCGCTGTTCTGCGAAGCCACGAAGGTCTCCATGAACGCGATAGCGCGCACACGATGAGGATGGCGCCGCGCCCAATGAAAACCCAGCGGGCCGCCCCAGTCGTGTAAGACCAGGACGATATCCTCGTTGGCGGCGACCATTGCAATGAACCGGTCGAGATGCCTGCAGTGTTCGACGAAGGTGTAGACTCCCGGACCGCTGTTGGCGAGCTTGTCGGAATCGCCCATGCCAATGAGATCGGGGGCGATGCAGCGGCCGTGCGCGGCGACGCGGGGTATGATGTTGCGCCATAAATAGGAAGACGTGGGATTTCCGTGCACAAACAGGATCGGCGAGCCGGCCCCCATTTCCGCGTAGGCCATGCGGCGGCCCCTGACGCGGGCAAAACGCTTGGCCGCGAGAAACCCGCTATTGTCGGCGATGGCTAGGCCAGGGCAGGCGGTCGCTAGTGGGCCAAGTATTGAAGTGCGGCGGGTCAGACGCATGTTTGCCCTGCGTTTGGTTAGGGGGCTGCGACCAGTAATAGCCTGCGCAGTCCAGCAGGAAGCCGTTGTCGAGCAAGGGCAGGCTTGACGCGACGAGTTGCGGGATCGCAGCAATCAACGTTGAAGTGGGCCTGTTTGCGGACGAGGCGCGCGCGCAGAACGCGGCGTTTTTTTCGAAGTGGGCGTAGCGTTAGCCTCGCGCCCGAAAATCAGCGGATCGCGTTCGCGCACTAGGCCCTCAAAATAGGCGATTGTCCGCATCAAGCCGTCGCGCAATTGCACGGACGGCGCCCAGCCCAAATGCTCACGGGCTTTCGCGATATTGGGCTGGCGCTGCCTGGGATCGTCGCTTGGCAGCGGGCGGTAGACGAGTTTCGATTTCGAGCCCGTGAGCGCGATCACATTTTCCGCGAGCTCGCGAATGGTGAATTCGTTCGGATTGCCGAGATTGATCGGCCCGGTGAGCTCTTTCGGCGCATCCATGAATGCCAGGAACGCGTCAATCAGATCGTCGACATAGCAGAACGAACGCGTCTGCTGCCCGTCGCCATAGAGCGTGATGTCTTCGCCCTTCAGCGCCTGCACAATGAAATTCGACACCACCCGTCCATCGTTTGGGTGCATGCGCGGGCCGTAGGTGTTGAAGATGCGCGCGACCTTGATGTCCAATCCGTGTTGACGGTGATAGTCGAAGAACAAGGTCTCCGCGCAGCGTTTGCCTTCATCGTAACAGGAGCGCACGCCGATCGGATTGACGCGGCCCCAATATTCCTCCGGTTGCGGATGCACATCGGGATCGCCGTACACTTCCGAAGTCGAGGCCTGGAAAATGCGCGCACGCAGACGCTTGGCGAGGCCCAACATATTGATGGCGCCGTGCACGCTGGTTTTGGTGGTTTGCACCGGGTCGTGCTGGTAATGGATCGGCGAAGCCGGGCAGGCGAGATTGTAGATCTGGTCGACCTCGACATAGAGCGGAAAGGTCACGTCGTGGCGTTGGAACTCGAAATTGGGCTGATCCAGCAGATGCGCGATGTTGCGCTTCCTGCCCGTGAACAGATTGTCCGCGCAGATCACATCGTCGCCGCGCGCCACCAGACGGTCGCACAGATGCGAGCCCAGAAAACCCGAGCCGCCGGTGACGAGAATGCGTCGTTCGAACATGGGGGCCTTGCGCGCAGGAGGGCCCCGGCACTCGATGGTGTGTTGGTTAATTTTGCATTGATTGACTGAAAGGCGAACTATGTCAGTGGTGCATATGCAGGCCAGTGGCCATTCCCATGTGGTGAACTTGATGGTGGTCGCCCTCAGCCAGCATGCCGAACAGCTCCAGCCCTCGAATGATCGCCGTGTCGGAGGATTGTTTCGGACGCACGGTGAGAATGACTCCGTCGTCGCTTTCTTCCGCTGTCTACCGGGCGCTGAATTCCACCATGACGCGTACGTGCCTTTGCATTGAGACGCCGCCATGAGCCACGCTTGACTAAAAATCGCTGTCTGGACGCGTCTTGATCCAGCTTTCGAACAGCGGGTCGGTTAGGCGCCAATCGGTGTCCCATTTATCGGCGTGGCCGAGGCGGACGAGACGGCGCAACGCGGCTTGCGTGCGCTGTGGCGGGGGCGGTGTTTCGTTCAGTAACATGGCGATGCGTTTGCCGCCGACCTGGCCGAAGATCGGCGCCACCCGCTCCGCAAGCGCGCGTGCGACAGCGCGTTGCAGCGAAGTGAGGCGGCGCCATTTGTCGGCGAAGCCAAACTCCAACGCCACTTCCGACTCAACTCTTTCGGTGGCCTCGCCGGCGCTCAGCTCCGCGTTGAGCCCGCGCGTCATGAGCCAGCGTTGCATGAAGAGGGGGTTGCGCCCGAAACGCTCAAAGACCGCGACGGCGTCCGCGCGGCTGATCTCGACTTTCGAGCTCGCGTGCAACGCCGCCAATTGATGGTCGACAAAGGTCAGATCAAGGCGCGGCGGATCGAATTCCGCCGCGAAGCGGTAGAAGGGGGCCTGCTTTGGGGTGAACATGATCCTGAGGTGTTCTTGCGACGAGCCCGTGAATACTACGGCCAACCCGTTCTTGCGTTTTTCCAAGCTGGTGCGCAGCGCTGCGATCAGCGGTCTTGCCGCCGCGGCGCGCGCCAATTCCTGGAATTCATCGAGCAACAGCAGGGTCGGCTTTTTGTCGTTTGAGAACCGCGCGCAATATTGGTCCAGCAAGAGCAGGTGGCTTTCAGGCGTGCCCCACTTTAGCTGCGCGAGGTCCACCTCCATCTCGGCTGCGCCGTCCGGCGTTCTGAGTTTGAATTTCGGCGCCATCCCGGCTGCGGCGACGCGCGCACGTTCGACCAGCGAGCAGCGCCGCAATGCGAAGTCGAATTCGTAAAGCAGTATGGCGAGCGGCGAGTCCAGGGTTTGCCAAAAATTTGCGTAGATCACCCTGTGCCCCTTCGCTTGCCCGAGGGGGGCCAGGTCCAGTCTCAAGAACTCGGTTTTTCCAGTGCGACGAGGGCCAAAGAGGCTGACCCCCTGGAGCGGACCATTGGCTAGTTGAGCCAACACGGACGCAGCGAATTCCGTCCGCGGAAAGTGCCAATGAGTTTTGGCCATCTAGTCATATTTATCCACGAATGGATAATTAGTCACGTGCAGATAAATATGGCTATTCCACCCCAATCGGGTTCTGCTTGGCCAGCTTGTCGAACGCCATCAGGTCGCGCGCCAGATCCTCAAGCTCCTCGAACGGCACCATGTTGGGGCCGTCGCTCGGCGCATGGTCCGGATCGGGGTGGGTCTCGATGAACACGGCCGCGACGCCAATCGACACCGCCGCGCGCGCCAGCACCGGCACGAACTGGCGCTCGCCGCCGGAAGTGTCGCCGCGCCCGCCGGGTTGTTGTACAGAATGCGTGGCGTCGAACACCACCGGCGCGCCGAAACTTTTCAGGATCGGGATCGCGCGCATGTCGGAGATGAGCGTGTTGTAGCCAAAGCTCGCCCCGCGCTCGCACGCCATCACATTGGGATTGCCCGAGCCTGTGATCTTGGCGATCACGTTCTTCATGTCCCAGGGCGCCAGGAATTGCCCTTTCTTGACATTGATCGGCTTGCCGGTCTCGGCCGCCGCCACGAGCAGGTCGGTCTGCCGGCACAGGAAGGCCGGGATCTGCAGCACGTCGGCGACTTGCGCCACTTCTGCGCAATGCTCGGGCAGGTGCACATCGGTCAGCACCGGCACGCCGAGCTTCATGCGGATTTCCTCGAAGATCGGCCCGGCGACGGACAAGCCCGCGCCGCGCTTGGTCTTGAGGCTGGAGCGGTTGGCCTTGTCGAAACTGGTCTTGTAAATGAAGCCCGCGCCGACGCGCTTGAACACGTCACGCAAGAATTCCGCCGTCTCCAGCGCATGCCCGCGGCTCTCAAGCTGGCAGGGCCCGCAGATGAAGGTCAGCGGCAGCGCATTGCCGATATCGAGCGGGCTCGATTCGACG
>JAKFYF010000353.1 GCA_021731005.1 Hyphomonadaceae bacterium | reverse complement strand
GCTGGCAAGCATCGTCATCGCGCAAACCTCGCTGATGCGGCTCTATCTCGAAGCGGACGCTAAGCGCTGGCTCGCCGCGCTGTTCTGGGCGGCGCTTGGCGCGGGGCTCATGATCAAGGGGCCAATTATTCTTATCGTGGTGGGCGCCACCGTCGCGGCGCTTGTCGCCTGGGATCGCAAGTTCGCCTGGCTCGCACGGCTGCGGCCGCTTTGGGGGCCGCTTCTCATGCTGGCGATCGCGCTGCCCTGGTACATCGCCATCGGCTTGGTTTCCGATGGGGCCTTCTACGATCGCGCCATTGGCCAGAGCATGATGGACAAGGTCGCCAACAGTCAGCAGGGCCATAGCGGCCCGCCAGGTTATCACCTGGCGCTGGTGATGGCGATGTTCTGGCCCGGAAGCCTGCTGCTCGCACGCGCAGTCGGAACAGTGTGGCGGCGGCGGGGCGAGCCCGCCGTGCGGTTCCTGATCTGCTGGATCGCGCCCACCTGGATCATCTTCGAGATCGTGGCGACAAAGCTGCCGCACTACGTGCTGCCCACCTATGCCGCACTCGCCTGCCTGTGCGCGCTGGCGCTCTACGAGCCAACGCCCGCGAAGACCTCGGCCGGCCGCGTGGTTTTCGTCGTATGGTCGCTGCTTTGGCTGGCGGCGACGCTAGCGGTCGCCGCGATTGGGCCCGCCGCGTTTCGCGAATTCGAGGGCCGCGTCCCTGCTCAAATCGCGACGCTTTCGGTTCTCACCATGCTCGCGAGCGCGGCGGCGCTGTGGTTCTTCTGGCGCCGCGATTCCACCAAGACGCTTGCAGCGCTTGGCGCGGCGGGCTTGCTGGGCTGGGTGAACATTTTCGGGCTGAGCGCACCCGCGCTCGATCAATTCTGGATGAGCCCCCGCATCGGCGCGGCAGTGCGCGCGGCGCGCCCCTGCGAAGACAGCGCGCTCGTGACCGTGCCCTATTCCGAGCCGAGTCTGGTTTTTCTTTACGGGCGCGAGCGCGTGGTGCTGGCGAAATCCGGCGAAGACGCCGCGCGCGCTTTTGCGGAGACGCCCGCCTGCGCGGTCGCGCTGGTGGGCGCTGTCGAGCGCGACGCGTTTCTCAAACGCGCAGCCGATCTTGGCCTCTCGCCAATGAGCGTCGGCGAAATTGCCGGGCGCAATTATTCCAATGGCGACGAACTCGCGCTCACGCTCTACCGCAACCAGACCGGGCGTCATGGCGGCCAATAGACCCTGGCTCAAACGCGGACAAATTGCCGGTGTCGCCGCCTTGGGTGCGCTGACGCTGCTCGGATTTGCTGCACCGCTCTTGCCAACGGAGTTCGGCGCGGCGCTGGGGTCGTGGCTGGAAACGGCGCAGGCCAATCCCTGGGCGCCGCTGGCGGCGGTGCTGGGCTTTGCGCTGTTTGCTTCGCTTGGCGCGCCGCAGATCGTCTTGATCACGGCGGTGGTGGCGGTGTTCGGGCCGTGGGCGGGGCTTGCGCTTTCGTGGAGCGGCAAGCTCATCGCCTGCAGCATCGGTTTTGCGGTCGGCCGCCGCTTCGGCGCGCGGCTGCTCGCTGACCGCGCCGGTCCGCGGCTCAGCGAGTTCATGACCCAATTGGCGCGGCGCGGAATCCTGGCGAGCGCCCTCATCCGCCTTGTTCCCACCATTCCCTCGGTGCTGATCAATATCGCCGCCGGAGCCACGCCGATCTTGTTTCGCGACTTCATTCTGGGCACGGCGCTGGGCAGCGTGCCAAAAATGGCGCTGATGGCGTTTGGCGGCTACGCGGCGATGGAGGCAATCCGAAACAACAGCCTCTGGGCCTGGATCGTTTTGGCTGCGATCCTGGCGCTATGGGCGGTGCTGGCGCTGATTGCGCGGCGCTGGATGCGCGCAGCCAAGGAGCGCGAGGGCGACGCGCCAAGCCTTTAAGCCTCGTTAACTTTGCAGCGGCAGTCTGCGCGGGATATCTGATGGAGAGTCGCGCCCATGAAACGCTGCCTTGTCGTCGACGACAGTCGCGTCATCCGCAAGGTCGCCCGGCGCATTCTTGAAGACATGCGCTTCGAAGTCGAGGAAGCCGCCGACGGGCTGGAAGCGCTGCAAGCGTGTCGCCGCTCGCTGCCCGACGCGATTTTGCTCGATTGGACCATGCCGGTCATGTCCGGCATCGACTTCCTGCGCCAGTTGCGCAAGGAGCCAGGCGGGGACAAGCCAACGGTGGTGTTCTGCACCACCGAGAACGACGTCGAACGCATCGCCGAAGCGCTCAAGGCCGGCGCCGACGAATACCTGATGAAGCCGTTCGACGGCGACATCCTGCATTCCAAGTTCAGCGAAGCGGGGCTCGTCTGATGCTGAGCGACGCCGAGTTCGAGATCGTCGCGCGCGAGGTCAAGCAGCGTTCGGGCCTGGTGATGACGCGCGAACTCGCGAACTCGGCTACCCTGCGCTTGACGCCGCTGGCGCGGCGGGAAAATTTCGGCACGGTGTCGGAACTGATCTCGGCGGCGCGCATCCGCCCAGACGGCGCACTGTGGAATGCAATCGCCGACATGCTGGCGCAAAGCGAAACCCGTTTCTTTCGCGATCGCGCCCTGTTTGAGCGCATCCGAACCGAAATTCTTCCCGCCGCCATCGCCCGCCGCGGCGGCGAACGCGTGCGCATCTGGTCGGCCGCCTGTTCGACCGGCCAGGAAGCTTACTCGCTCGCCATGATCGCCGAAGAATTGCGCGAGCAAGGCGCAAATCCCGCGATCGACATTTGCGCCAGCGATTTTTCCGAGCGGCTGATCGATAAAGCCCGCACCGGCCTCTACACCCAGTTCGAAGTGCAACGCGGCCTGCCGATCAGGAAGCTGATCGCCCATTTCGAGAAAGCCGGCGACCTCTGGTGCATCACCGACCGCCTGCGCGCGGCGGTGCGTTTCGAGAAGCACAATTTGCTGAAGCCCCCCGGTCAGTTGGGAGAATTTGACATCGTTCTGTGCTGCCACGTGCTGAACGGCTTCGACGCGCCCGCCCGGGCGGAAATTACCGCCCGCATAGCCGAGACGATTGCGCCGGGCGGCGCGCTGCTTCTCGGCGCCGGGGAGACCTATCCCGAAGGCGCTGGGGGACTGGCGATCGAAAACGGGATCGCGGTGCGCTCAAGCGCCGGCCGTCGCGCGGCCTGAGCGCTATTCCTGCGACCCAAGAACGATTCTCATGACCGATCCATTTTCGTCATTCCGGACGCGCGGAGCGCGATCCGGAACCTAGGGGCCGCGTCTCTTGCCCCTGGGTTCAGGGTTCATCGCTGCGCGATGCCCCGGAATGACGGAGTCCGAACCGCTCAAGAGGATTCCCGGCCACAGGATTTGCAGAACTTTCCCGACGCGCTATCACCAACCGCATAATTTCAACCGCCGCCGACCGCGTCGTACAAAGTCAGGATCCATGGCCCGCAAGCTTTCCATCACCGCCGACGGCAAGAACGTCGTCGTTCATCTGCACAAGGGCGATTTGCCGCCGAGCGTAACCTTCAACGGCGCCATCGCGGTTGATTCGGAGACGCTGGGCCTGTCGCTGGTGCGCGATCCGCTCTGCCTGGTGCAGCTCTCCGATGGTGGCGGCGAGGCCCATCTCGTGCAGGTCGACCGCTCCAGCTACGACGCGCCGAATCTGAAGCGCGCGCTGTCCGATCCGGGCGCGCTTAAGCTCTTCCATTTCGCGCGCTTCGACATCGCCATGTTCATGCGCGACCTCTCGATCGTATGCGCGCCGATCTATTGCACCAAGATCGCCTCCAAGCTGGTGCGCACCTATACCGACAAGCACGGCCTCAAGGACCTCACCAAGGAAGTGCTCGGGCGCGACATCTCCAAGGATCAGCAATCCTCGGATTGGGGCGCGCCGGAACTTTCCGACGCCCAGCTTGCCTACGCCGCCTCCGACGTGCTGCACTTGCACGCGCTCAAGGAGCGCCTCGACGCCATGCTTGCGCGCGAGGGCCGCGCCGAAATCGCGCAATCGTGCTTCGACTTCCTCCCCACCCGCGCAGCACTCGACCTCGCCGGCTGGGAGAACGTCGACATCTTCGCGCACGCGTAGACGGCTAAAGCAACGGACTTTAAATTCGCCTCAATTTGATGGCGATCGCGGAGCGAATTTAAAGTCCTGAAGTTGCTTTAGAAACTTTTGAATCTAAAGCGTCTTCTTGGCCTTAAATGCGACTACCAGATCGATCCAAGCCCTGAGTCGCATTTAAGGCCAGACGCTTTAGGTTTGGCCCCGGGAGGCTCATTGATTTGGATTCCGTTTTGCTGGATTTACCCTCGCGAATAGCCCAGCGAGATCGACAGCACGCGTGGATCGGCTTGGCGGATTTCGGCGCTGTCTGAAACGAACGGCTTGTCGCCTACGGCGCTTGAATAATCCCCGCGCGGCGAGAAGCGCATGCCGACATGGCAGCTGGCGTGGGAGAGCACGCCGTTTCCCCACTCGCCGGCCCAGCCGCCCATATCCCAGCCGAAGCCGGCAATGCTGAACGGCGCGCCATTGGACACAGCGACTTCGCCAGCGCTCATGCCGAGCGCAATGCCCGCCGGCCCGCGCCAATCGCTCTGCTCACCTGAAATGGAAACTTGCGCAACCCGCGCGCGCGCGACCGGATCGGCCCAGACGATCTCGATGCGGCGCCCGCGGTCTTCAGGAAAAATAACCGTCGCCTGGTATTCGTCGCCTTCCACTCCCGGCAGGGTTTCCTCGCGCATGTTCACGGCGCCGAAGCGCGCGGCAAGGCTCTCAGCATTGGCATCGGCAAAAGCGGCGCAGACCAGTTCCAGCGGCGCTTCGGCGGCTGGCGCCTCGGGCGCCTTGCCGCAAGCGCTCAGCGCCAGCGCCGCCGCTGCGACGACGAACCTTAAAGCCCCCATCCCCCAAAAGTCCCCTCATTCGCCGGCGAACACCTGAAGCGGACTGGCCATATCTGGCTGCCCCTCCTCGCCCAAGAGCCCTAGCGCCGCAAGAATTGTACCGGCGACCTGCCCCAAGGTTGCGCAATTCTCCATCGTGTAGGCATCGGCGTTAATCACGTTCGGCCCGCGCGCGGCGATGAAAATCGCGTCGGAACCGGCGTGGCGCAAACCGGGCACAACCATGCCGCGCCAACGGCCACTGCCATGGCCGGTCCAGCGGTCGTCCTCGGCGCGGCCGCGGCCATGGTCGGCGGTGACGATCATGGTGGTGCGTCCGGCGGTGCGCGGATTGGTTTGATACGCTTCCCAGATCTCGCGTAAGAAATTATCCGCGTCGCTGGCGGCGGCGAGATAGCCCTCGTACTCGCCCTCGTGCGCGCGATTGTCGGTATCGCCGAGCGCCACGTAGAGCACGCGCGGGGGATCGGCCAGCGCCGCACGCGCGGCGGGGATGATTTGCGGATCGTGGGGGGCTTCGATGTCGGGCGGAGTGAAGACAGGCAGTCCGTTTCGTTCCTCGTTCAGGATGGCGCGCATGGTTTCCCACTCGGCGAACACGCTCACCTGGCCTTGGAACTCCGGCCGCCGCGCGAGGCGCTCCAGCACCGTGACATCGTCGTTGGGGACCGCCGCATTATAGCGCACACGCGGATTGGGCCGCCCGGCGAGCATCTCGGCGTAGCCGGGATAAGAGAACCAGAAATCGTTGGCCACGCGCGCGCATGAATTGGCGTCGCGATTGCCGATCAGCGCGCCATCTTGCGCGAGGCTGAGCAAGAACGGGGTCAGCGCCCGGGCGCGATCGGGCACATCGACATAACGCGCGCGATAGGCAGGATCGACGACCAAAGTCGGGTCAGCGCCACGAAACAATTCCTCCCAGCGATAGCCGTCGATGGTCACGAGGATGAGGGATGGCGGGGGTTCTTGGGCGCGGGTGGGGGCGGCGGAAAGCGTGGCGAGTAATGCGGCAAGAGCGAAGATCAAAGGGCGCATCGACATCCCCTGGGTGTATCCTCTGTGTAAGAGGTTGCCGTGATGACGCTTTCCCGGGTCAGCGCAGACCCGGTCGCCGACCAGGATGGCAAACTGGCTCATCGCCTCGGTCCAGACAAGTGGCCCGCGCTATCGGACCCCCGCGTTCTTGATCGCCGGGTAGCGCAATTTCGTCGCCCCTTCGCTGCTCGCGGCGGCCGTCTATTTTTTGCCGAGCGCCGCAGACCCAATGCGAGTGTTTACCCCCTCATTGACCCGGTCGCGCTCCATCATGCGCCCGGCAAGCCAAAAATGAATGGCGATCTGGTGCTGACGCTGCGCGGGCGACAGCTTGCTCCCTTCGCCAAGTCGCTTGCCCTGAAGCGCTTCGCGCTCCCGTTCCAAGCAGCCGCCGGCGATGGCTGCGCGGCATGCTCACACAGATCGCCTGACGGCGCCGCGGCTCACGCCGCCGCGATCACGCGTTCGATTTCGATCACCAGGTCGCGCAAGTGGAACGGCTTGGACAGCACTTTGGCGTCCTTGGGAGCTTGGTGCTGGGCCGAGAGCGCAACCGCGGCAAAGCCGGTGATAAACACAATCTTCATGCCCGGATCGGCTTCCGCGCCGCGGCGCGCCAACTCGATGCCGTCGAGACCGGGCATGACGATATCGGTGAGCAGCAGATCAAAGGCGCTGTGCTCCAGCGCCTCCCAGGCGGAATCGCCGTCGCCATAGGCGGCGACATCGTGGCCGGCGCGCGACAGGCTCGTCGTCAGGAATCCCCTGAGCGAGTCATCGTCCTCGGCAAGAAGGATACGCGCCATTGCG
Organism: Hyphomonadaceae bacterium; assembly: GCA_021731005.1. Lineage (GTDB taxonomy): Bacteria > Pseudomonadota > Alphaproteobacteria > Caulobacterales > Aquidulcibacteraceae > Vitreimonas. The sequence continues at coordinate 3,272 of JAKFYF010000353.1, read as the reverse complement.
CCGCTCCGAACCGGCTCCATTTGGGCCACAAGCGGTACCCTTTAGCACGAAACCGGTAAAGACCGGCTAAAGCATGCGCATAAAGATTAAGAGCACGTGCAGCAAACGTTGACGGCGTAAGCAGTCGCGGCGAACAATGCCGGCCATGGATGGGTCTGAGCGAGGCTATGCGAGACGGGTTGCACGGCCCCAGGCCGCACCCGAGCCAACAGCCTTCGTGCTCGTCGAACCGCTGCATCGCACCGCGCCCGTCATTTTTGCTTCACCCCATTCCGGCCGGCGCTATCCCGCCGATTTCCTGTCTAAAACCCGCGTCGGCCTGCTGAGCCTGCGCCGCCAGGAAGACGCCTTCGTCGATGAATTGTTCGCCGGCGCGGCCGCGCACGGGGCCGCTTTGGTTTCGGCCAGCATCGGGCGGGCCTGCGTCGATCTCAACCGCGACCCTGACGAACTCGACCCTGAAATGTTCGAGGAGCGGCCTCCGCTCTCGCCCAACGCGGCCTCGGCGCGCGTGCAAGCCGGCCTCGGCGCCATCCCGCGCGTCAACAGCGATGGGCACCAGATCTATTATGGCAAACTGAGCCTTGCCGACGCCGAGCGCCGGATCGCCCAGGTGCATCGGCCCTACCACGCCCTGCTCTCCTCGCTGATCGCGGAGACCAAGGCCAGGTTCGGCTGCGCGGTATTGGTGGATTGCCATTCGATGCCCAGTTCGGCCCGCGGCGCACACGCGCCCGACATCGTGCTGGGAGACCGTTTCGGCGCGGCGTGCCATCCTTCGCTCACCGCGCTCGCCGAGACCGCCTTGCGGCGGCTGGGTTATCGGGTGGCGCGCAACGCTCCGTTCGCTGGCGGGCACACCACCCAGACCTATGGCCGCCCGCTCAACCAGGTCCACGCCTTGCAGATCGAGATCAGCCGCGCGCTTTACATGGACGAGTGGTCGCTGGACCGCACCAATGGCTTTGCCCGGGTCCGCGCCGACATGACCAGGCTGGCCGAGGCGCTTTCCGCGGCCATGCTGCATAAGAGCTTGGCCTGAAAAAGAAAAAGCCGCGGGACCGAAGCCCCGCGGCGAAGGTAATAGGGAGGAAACGCCCGATTGGGGCGGCCGCAGCGTCGCGAAACGCTGCAACGCAACAAAGTTAGTGCTGCATTGCACAACGCGCAAGTGACAATCTCTATTTGTTTGTTTTGTTGTAATTTTTTTGCGAAACCCCGCAATGTTGCGCCGCACCAAAAATGCTCGCCTTCGCAGCTTTCCGGGTTGAGTTGCACGCTTTGCCCGTGCACAAGCCTCCATCGTCACCAGAGAAAGCCCAAAGAGCAATGGCCGAGCGCCTGCGAAACCTTGCCATTATCGCCCATGTCGACCACGGCAAGACCACGCTCGTGGACCAGATGCTGACCCAGGGCGGCGCCTTCCGGGCGAACGAAGCCCACGCCGAGCGGGCCATGGATTCCAACCCCCAAGAGCGCGAGCGCGGCATCACTATCCTCGCCAAGTGCACCTCGATCCTCTGGGGCAAAGGCGAGGACGAAACCCGCCTCAATATCGTCGACACCCCTGGCCACGCCGATTTCGGCGGCGAAGTCGAGCGCATCCTCGGCATGGTTGACGGCTGCCTCTTGCTGGTGGACGCCGCCGAAGGGCCGATGCCGCAAACCAAGTTCGTGCTGGCGAAAGCGCTGGCGCGAGGGCTTCGCCCAATCGTGGTGCTCAACAAGGTCGACCGCCCCAACGCCGATCCTGACGGCGCGCTCTCCGACATCTTCGATATGTTCCTGGCGCTGGGCGCCAGCGATGCGCAAGCCGATTTCCCCATCGTCTACGCCTCCGGCAAGGAAGGCTGGGCAGTGCTCGACATGAAGGACGAGCGCAAGGATTTGCGTGCGCTGTTTGATTTGATCGTCGAGCATGTGCCCGAACCCGAGCCGGTAAAGCATCGCGACGAGCCGTTCGCGGTGCTGGTCACCATGCTCGACGCCGATCCCTTCTTGGGCCGGGTGCTGACCGGGCGCATCGAGACCGGGCGCTTGAGTGTCGGCGCCACGGTTAAGGCCATCACCCGCGATGGCCGCGAAATCGAGCGCGGACGCTTAACCAAGCTGCTCGCCTATCGCGGCTTGAAGCGAATCCCGGTCGAACGCGCCGAGGCTGGCGACATTGTCGCCATCGCCGGGCTGGTGGAGGCCAGCGTTTCCGACACCATCGGCGCGCTGGAACTTACTCAAGCCATCCCCGCGCCGCCCATCGATCCGCCTACTCTTTCCGTCACCGTCTCGATCAACGATAGCCCGCTCGCGGGCCGGGCCGGCGACAAAGTGCAAAGCCGCGTGATTCGCGAACGGCTGCTGCGCGAAGCAGAATCCAACGTCGCCATTCGCGTCAGCGAGACGGCGAACAAGGATGCCTACGAGGTGGCCGGGCGCGGCGAATTGCAGCTGGGCGTGCTGATTGAAACGATGCGGCGCGAGGGATTTGAGGTTTCGATCTCGCGCCCGCGCGTGCTGACCCGCGAGGAGAACGGAAAAATCCTCGAACCCATCGAAGAAGCGGTGATCGACGTCGATGGTGAATTCTCGGGCATCGTCATCGAGAAAATGAGCCTGCGCAAGGCGGAGCTTGCCGACATGCGCCCCTCGGGCGGGGACAAAACCCGGCTTGTGTTCCACGCACCCTCGCGCGGCCTCATCGGCTATCATGGGGAATTCCTCACCGACACGCGCGGCTCCGGCGTGATGAACCGCTTGTTCCATGGCTGGGCCCCGTGGAAGGGCGAGGTCCCGGGCCGCCGCAATGGCGCGCTGGTTTCCAACGACAAGGGTCAGTCGACCGCCTACGCGCTGTGGAATCTCGAAGAGCGCGGCAAGATGTTCATCGCCGACGGCGAGGACGTTTACGAAGGCATGATCATCGGCGAAAACTCGCGCGGCGAGGATCTCGACGTCAATCCGCTCAAGGGCAAGAAGCTCACTAACGTGCGCGCGTCCGGCAAGGATGAGACCATCCGCTTGACGCCGCCGCGCCGTTTGACGCTCGAGCAAGCGATCGCCTGGATCGAAAATGATGAATTGGTGGAAGTGACGCCTGCGGCCATTCGGCTGCGCAAAGCTCATCTCGATCCAAACGAGCGAAAGAAAGCCGCGCGCGCCAAGGAAGCGGGCTGAGGCGCTCATCTCTCCAGGTTGGAGCGGGCAATCGCATTTGCACTTCGCGGCGCGCAATATCGGCGGGTGTCGTGTTTGAGCGGGGCGCCACAAACCCCCTC
>JAKFYF010000361.1 GCA_021731005.1 Hyphomonadaceae bacterium | reverse complement strand
CGAATGGCGCCGAGGCCGGCCACCAGAATGTTGAGCGCAAGCGCGATCGGCCGGATTTCGTCGGGAGCCATCCCAAACAGCGCCATCAGCGCGATGTAGGCCGAGGCGCCGCCGTGACCGACAGAACCATAAAGCGCTGCCGCGACGGCGATCGCGAGCGAAAGCAAGACGAGGGTGTCGCCGGCCATCATCCGCCGCTAAACGGGGGCAAAAAGGCGATCTCGCGCGCGCCCCGGACCGGATGGGCATCGGCGACGACCTCAAGATCAACCGCCACCCGCACCGAGGAAGGGCTCAACGCCTTGCCCAATTCAGGGCTCCGCGCGGAGAGCCATGCGCGCAGATCGCCGACCGTCTCGATCCCGGGTGGCAGGTCCACTTCCTCGAGCCCAGCTCCAGCAGCATCGCGGACACGGCCCATGAAGAGTATTTTCGTCATGCTCAGCCCCCTGTGACCGACATGTGGCGCGCCAGCGCTGGCGCAGCGGACGCCTCGCCGATGGCGAAATTGTGCGCCGCCGGTTTCTGGCGCATGGCGCGCGCGATGAGCGCGTCAAGTTCGGCTTCGCAAGCGCCGGCGCGCAAGGCCTCGCGGAAATCGATGTGATCGTCTTGCCCCAGACACATATAGAGCCGGCCGGAACAGGTCAGCCGCACGCGATTGCAGTCGGCGCAGAAATTGTGCGAAAGCGGCGTGATGAAGCCGAGCCGGCCGCCGGTCTCGCGCACGTGCACATAGCGTGCGGGGCCGCCGCTGCGATGGGGGATCGCGTCGAGCGTCCAAATCTCCTCAAACGCGCGCTTCACCTCCGCCAGCGAGAGAAACTGATCGGTGCGGTCCTCCTCGACCGCTCCGAGCGGCATGGTCTCGATCAGGGTGATGTCCATTCCTCTTTCATGCGCCCACGCCACCAGAGCAGGCAGTTCATGGGCGTTGTCGTGCTTCAGGGCGACCGTGTTGATCTTGACGGCTATGCCGGCGCGCCGCGCCGCCTCGACGCCCTCCAACACGTCGCCGAGCTTTTGCTTGCGGGTGATGCGTGCGAATGTTTCGGCATCAAGCGTGTCGAGCGAGACATTGACGCGCTTGACGCCGATGGCTGCGAGGTCGTCGGCGTGGTGCGAGAGGCGCGTGGCGTTTGTGGTCAGGGTAAGTTCGTCCAGCGCCCCGGTTCGCAGGTGCCGGGAGAGGGTGCGTGTGAGATCGGTGAAGTCGCGCCGCAGCAGCGGTTCGCCACCCGTGAGGCGGAGCTTGCGCACGCCGCGCTTGATGAACGCCGCGCACAGCCGGTCTATTTCCTCGAAGCTGAGAATTTCCGCCTTTGGCAGGAAGCTCATGCGCTCGCTCATGCAATAGACGCAGCGCAAGTCGCAGCGGTCGGTCACCGACAGCCGCAAATAGGTGATGTGACGGCCAAATGGGTCGATGAGCGCGGACATGGGCGCAATGCTAGCACAATGCGCCAGCGCGAGATAATCCGTATTCCGATGGCTCAGGCGTGCGCGCGGTCGGGCATGGCGGCGGCCGCACCGCTGGGCGCCGCACGCTTGGGGAACCGCAGCCGCGCCTTGACGCCTGCTCCAGGCGGGGAGGTCAACTCGATCGAGCCGCCGTGCAATTCCATGATGCTCTTGGTGATGGCCAACCCCAGGCCAAGCCCCGAGCCAGAGGCGGCGCCGCGCTGGAATCTGTCGAACACGCGCGCGAGCAGGTCGGGCGCGATTCCAGAGCCGGTATCGGCGACCTCGACAGTGGCGCCGGTTGCGTCCGCATCGACGCTGATCGCCACCCGTCCGCCAGGCTTGACATGGGCGAGCGCGTTGCTGACCAGATTGGAGACGGCGCGCTGGAACAGGGCGCGGTCGGCCCAGATAACGCCCTTCGCTGGGCGGACGCTGAGATCGATTGCCTCCTTCTCCGCCGCCGCCGCGAAGAACTCGACAATCAGCGCCAGTTCCTTTTGCGCATTGAGCGGCGCCTGCTGCAGCGACACTTTGGTGTTTTCGGCGCGGGCGAGAAACAGCAGCGATTCCACGATCGTGGTGAGGCGCTGCGTCTCCACCAGGATGGATTCGATCCCGTCCTTGTATTGATCGCTGGTGCGCTCGTGCCGCAGCAGCACTTCCGCGTCGAGACGCATCTTTGATATCGGGCCGCGCAATTCGTGCGACACATCGTTGGCGTAGTGCTGCAGACGGTCGCGCGCGGCGGCGACGTCGCTGAGCATTTGCGCGCGCTGCGTTTCATGGGCGCGCATGGCGCGTCCCATGTACGATCCGTAGAACGCCACCAGGCAGACAATCAGGATCACCGCGGTTGCAATCACCACCTCCAACGTGCGCAATTCACGCGCCCGTTTCAGTTGCAGATCCAAGTGTTCGGCCCGCCCTGCTTCCACCGTCGCCAAGGCGTCGTCCAGCCTCCCGAGTAGGACGTGGAAGGCGCGGTCCAGCACGGCCATGTTGCGGCCCGCGTCGCGCTCGTCGCCGCGCGAGAACTGGCTGAAAATGACATTGGTCTGGGCCGACATTTCATCGACGGCTGACTGAATGAGCGCGATCTGACGCAATAATTCGCCGTCGCGATCCGAGAGCGGCTGGCTTTCGATGCGCGCCACCACACGCGGCCGCTCGGCGTTGAAGCGGGCCAGCGCGGTTTCGAACAGCGCGCGTTCCTGGCGTGGCCGGCGCGAGAAAAACACCTCGTTGCCGGGGGCGTTGGCTTCCTTGGCCAGGCGCGAGAGGTGAACGACATCGGCCTGGCGCACCGACCATGCGGTGCTGGTGCGCACGCCCTCTTCAAAGGCGGTCATGGCGATGTGGTTTAGTAGCAACGCGGTGCAAATGGTCAAAAGATCGAAAGCAGCCAGCGCGAAATAGACCAAGTCGAGCCGCTGATAGAAGCGCCGCTTGACCGGTTCAGCGGAAGACATAGCCGCGACCCCGCACCGTATGGATGAATTTGCGCTCGAACGGTTCGTCGATTTTTCCGCGCAGTCGCCACACGCTGACGTCGACCACATTGCTGTCGCCATCGAAGCTCATTTCCCACACGCGTTCGGCGATGTAGGTGCGCGAGAGTACTTCTTCCTTGTGGCGCATGAACAATTCGAGCAATTGCAGTTCCTTCGGCGTCAACTCGATGTCGACGCCGTCGCGCTGCGCCTTGTTGCGCGCAAGATCGACGCTTAGTCCCTCGAAGCTCAACTGGTGAGAGACGGGCCCCTCCTTGCGGCGCAGCACCGCGCGCACGCGGGCGGTGAGTTCGGAGAAGGCGAATGGCTTAACCACGTAATCGTCGGCGCCCAGGGACAGGCCTTTAACCCGGTCGTCCAAGGCATCGCGGGCCGTCAACATGATCACGGGGACGTGGCCGTCGCTGTCGCGAAGGCCCTTCAGGACCGCCCAGCCATCGGCGCCGGGCAGCCCCACGTCGAGGATGACAAGGTCGCAGCCTCCGGCCAGCGCGTGGTCGAGACCGCTATGGCCGTCATGGGCGACGTCGACAACGAATCCCTCTTCGCGCAATCCCTGTTGCAGCGAAAGAGCCGCCTTTTTGTCGTCTTCAACGATGAGCAGTTTCATGGCGAAAATCCCGCCCGCAGACATGACCAGCACCGGGTTCCGTTGAGCCCCATGCGGCCACGGGCGAGTTTAGCGCCGCCGGCTTGCGAAAGACATAATTTTCCGGTCAGCGCTGACCTGCAAGCGTAGTTACCAGCGTCCGCCAGTGCGTCAGCCCATTGTAGAAGCTGGCGGTGGGATTTCGCTCGTTGAGGCCGTGCGAAAATTCGTCTTCTTCGCGCATGAATGCTTCGCCCACGCCATAGGTCGGAACGCCAGCGCCGCGGAAAAACACTCCGTCGGTGGCGCCCGCCGACATCGATGGCGTGATCGGAATGCCGGGGTAATTGGCGCTCACCGCTGCGGCGACCGCGGCCATCACATCTTGCCGAAGCGGCGAGGCGTCGCTCGCGGTGGCCGGCGCGCGCGGCGAAACTTCTACTTCAGTTCCGGCGACGCGTTGCAGTTCCGCCTGCACGCTCGCCGGCGAAACCCCGGGGAATATCCGGCAATTGACATTGACGGTCGCGGTTTGCGGCAAGGCGTTCTCGGCGTGGCCTCCGGTGAGCATTGTCGGCACGCAAGTGGTTCGCAATTGGCCGACATAGGCCGGGTTGCGCGAGAGCGCCGCCGCCGAACGGCTGTCGCCGGGGCGGGCGGCAAAGCGCAGCATCGCCGCTCCTTCCGCGCCGCCCACCTGTGCGCCGGTGGCGCGGAAGCTGGCGATGGTGGTGTCGTTCCACATCACCGGGAATTGGTGGCGGCGCAGGCGCCCGATCGCGTCCATAAGCTCGAAAATAGCGTTGTCGGCGCGCGGCAACGAGGAATGTCCGCCCGGATTACGCGCGGTGACGATGAAGTCGGCATAGGTTTTCTCGGCCGTCTGCAGAAAATAGGCGGTGGGCGTGTTGTCGTGCGCCAGGAGCCCGCCGCCGGCGTCGGAATTGAGCGCGAACTCCGCGCCGCCCAAGAGGTCGCGGTGGTTTGCCAATAGATCGGCTGTGGCGGCGCCGGTGGTTTCCTCGTCGCCCGAGAACCAGATGATGAGGTCGCGGCTGGGGACAAACCCCTCGGCGCGCAGCTGCAAGAAGGTCGCCGCGATCAGGGCGAGGCCGGACTTGTTGTCGATTGAGCCGCGGCCAAAGAAGAAGCCGTTTTCCTCGATCAAGGTGAACGGATCGCGCTCCCAATCGGCGCGCCGCGCCGGCACCACGTCCATGTGCGCCAGGAACAGGATCGGCGCCCCACCTGAACCGTTGCCGCGATAGCGCGCATAGAGCGACGCCGTGTGTTCGAAAGGCAGGACGCGCACGTCCTCGGCGGCAAAGCCCGCCGCACGAAATCGTTCGGCAAGATAGGCCCCCATCGCCGGCGTCTGCCGCCCCTCGATCGAGGTGTCGAAGCCGACGACGCGCTGGTAAATGTCGAGCGCCTGGGCGCGCTCGGCCGGCGTTTGCGCCTGCGCCGATGCGGCGAAGCAAAGCAATAGAATCGCGCCCAGCGTCTGGGCGAGAGCGGTCCTTGACATGAAATCCTCTGTTCGTTTCGCCCATGCTGGGCGCCCTTTAGCGCTTTGGCAAGACTTGCGGCGCAGGCAGAGCCGATGAGCACCACTTTGATCCTCGGCATCGATCCAGGGCTGAACCGCTGCGGCTGGGGATTGGTCGCTAGCGAGGGCTCGCGGCTCTCCCACGTCGCCCATGGCGTGATCACGCCGCGGAAAGATCGGCAATTGGCCTCGCGGCTGCTTGCCCTGTTCGAGGAGCTTGGCGCGGTGCTGGACGCCCATAACCCTCAGGAAGTCGCGGTGGAGGAAACCTACGTCAACACCAACGCGCGCGCTGCCTTGGCGCTGGGACAGGCGCGCGGAGTGGCGCTGGCGGCGGCGGCGCGTCGGGGCGTCGTTGTGGCTGAATACTCCCCGGCGACGATCAAGAAGGCGATCGTCGGCACTGGCGGCGCCGACAAGGCCCAGGTCGCCTTCATGGTGCGCCGGCTTTTGCCCGCCGCCGGCGAGGTCAGCGCCGACGCCGCCGACGCGCTGGGTGTCGCGCTCTGCCACGCCGCGCATGCGGGGACGCGGCGGGGGATGGGGCGGTAGCGTTTTCCTGGACCGCCGGCGCCCTCGCCGGCATCTTTGTTTCAAGCACACAGGCCTTGATAAATTGAAAAAAGCCGGCGAGGGCGCCGGCGGTCCGTGTTGCCGTGGCCTCCCCCTAAACCCGCACCACCGCCCCGTACGCCAAGATTTTCGCCACGAAATCGCACGGATTGTCGCCGCCGAGTTCGGCTGGCGTGAAGGCTTCACCGTTCAGCGCGCGTGTCAGCGCTGCGCGGCGGGCCCCGGGAAACTTCAGTTCCCCCCCGGGCGCTATCAGCACGATGTGCTCCCCGTCCTCGGCGATGCGGTAGGGGGTGTGGGTCTGCAGGCGGAAGCTTTCGTCGGCTTGCACCGGACGCACGCCCTCCAGCACAGCGCCGCGATTGTCGGCCGCGCGCGAGCGGATGAAGGTGTCGGCCATGAGATCGAGCGCCGGGTCGAGTTCGATGGCGCGGGTCATGATCTCGACTAGCTGCTTCAGGTGCGCGCGCGCATCGGCGCGGTCGAAGTTCATGTGCGCGAAACCTGGCGGCAAGCTGCGGCGCAGCTCCGGGGTACGCAGTGCTGCTTCGGAAACCGCTTCCAGCATCAGATCGGCCCAGGTGCGCGTCATCAGCCCGACCGTGATGTGCAGCGAGGGCAGGGCGCCGCTGGTTTGCGCGTCATGCATCAAGCCGCGCGGCACATAGACGCAATCGCCAGCCTTGAGTAGAAATTCGTGGGTGAGCTTGCCGGCCTCGTGCGCGCCGGAATGAAACTTCTCACCGCGAAATGGCGTGTCGACTGGCTTCTCGTACAGCCGCCACGATTTCTCGCCTTCCATCTGCAGCACGAAGACGTCGTGGTTGTCGTAATGGGTCTTGAATCCCTGTGCGTTGGGCGGGGTCAGATAGAGATTGGTCTGCACATGGGCCGTAAACACGTGCTCTAGCCCCCGGCAAAAGCGCCCGAGCGATGGCTCAATCTGATGCGCCTGTTGCAGGATGATGGTGGCGCCGCCGCGATAATAGTCGGCCACCGCGCCGCGATCGACATAGCCGGCGGAGTCAAGATAGTTGGAGCGCGTGAGCCGGCGCGAGGCGTCGGCGAGGTCGAGTTGGCCTTCGCGCAGATCGGTGTTGGTGACGATGCGATCGACCTGGGCGATGGACATCAGCCCGGCAAAGCGTTCGGGCTGGCTATGAGCGACCACCAGAGCTTCGCGTTCGTAGACGCGCCCCCAGAAATCACGAACCCGCTCGGCGCCGAGCAGGCAGCCGAGCGGGTCGTCGAGCCAAGGCTCCTTCATTGCAGCTTAGGTGCCGCGACCCGCGCCGACCGCATCGGCGTGAGGGCCGCCGTCGCTGTCGGTGATGCCAGTCTGGCCGCGCGTGCCGCCGCGCCCAAAGCCGGGCTGATCCGCGTGCTGGCCGCCATCGCTATCGGTAATCCCGGTGCTGCGGCGCCCGTAGCCGACTGGGTCGGTTGGGTCGTTGTCGTTGTGGCCCGAATACACGCTTTGCCCGCTGTAGGTGCTGGCGCCGCGGCCCTGGCCGGGCTGGTCGCTGGGGTCGGCGTCGGTTACGCCGCCGCCGTTCCGGCCTTGCCCGGGCGCATCGGTCGGATCGGAATCGGTTGGCCCGGCGCCGCCACGGCCCCGACCGACAGCGTCGGTCGGATCGGAATCGGTGGCGCTGCCGCCCCGTCCCTGACCCACCGCGTCAGTGGGGTCGGAATCGGTAGCGCTGCCGCCCCGTCCCTGACCCACCGCGTCAGTGGGGTCGGAATCGGTAGCGCTGCCGCCTCTGCCTTGACCCACCGCGTCAGTGGGGTCGGAATCTGTCGCGCCGCCGCTTCGTCCTTGGCCGGGTGCGTCGGTGGGGTCGGAATCGGTTGCACCGCCGTTTCGACCTTGGCCTGGTGCATCGGTGGGATCGGAATCCGTTGCTCCGCCTGTTCGGCCCTGGCCCGGCGCATCGGTGGGATCGCTGTCGGTCCCGCCGGATTGCGCGCGTGCTTGGCCTGTCACGGCTGCGGTAGCGCTGCCGGCGATCATCGCGGCGCCGGCGACGCGGCTCATGAACGAGCGCCGGTTCAACCGCTTTCTTGTGGTTTCTTCGTCCGACATGCGCACTCCCCTGATTGTTTATCGCGCCGTTCCGCGATTGCGAAACGTTCGCAACAAATCACAGTCCCTCACCCAAGCACTAACACGGCATTGCCGGCATGCAATCTCCGAAATCAGCACAATTTGCCCGCTTGCCGAATCTGGCCGACCGGAACACTGGAGAGGGCGATGATCGGTTCTCTGCACGGTACGGTCGCCGCCATCGGCGAAGACAGCGCGCTCGTGGAGGTCGGCGGCGTCGGTTACCTCGTGCAGGCGGGGTCGCGCACTCTGGGTCAACTCGCGGTCGGTGCGACAGTGCGCCTCTTCATTGAGACGCATGTGCGCGAAGACGCAATCCGCTTGTTCGGGTTTGTGGGCGAAGAGGAGCGCGCCTGGTTCGCGCATCTGCAAACCATCCCCGGCGTCGGCGCCAAAGTGGCGCTCGGCATTCTCGATGCGTTGCCCCCCGACATGCTGATCGACGCCATCGCTGTACAAGACAAGGCGGCTTTCACGCGCGCCAACGGCGTCGGCCCCAAGCTGGCCGCGCGCCTAGCGCAGGAACTCGCGGCAAAGCAGGGGCCGAGGGGCTTTCTGTCCTTGAGCGCCGCACGCGCTTCGCGCGCGGAAGGGGGCTCTTCTCAGGGCGGCGCCAGAGCCGAGGCGGTGTCGGCGCTGGTGAATCTGGGCATCGACCAAGGCAGCGCTTCGCGCGCGGTCGCCGCCGCGGCCAAGCAATTCGCGCCCGACGCCCCGGCCCCGGAACTTATTCGCGCGGCGCTGAAGGAAGTGAGCCGGTGAGATTCCCGGTCATCGACGCCGCCTCGCCCAGTTGGAGGGCTGCGCTCAAGCGGTTTGGAGATCTGGTCGTTGTCTACGGCCATGGCCTGCTCGCGTTTGGCGTCGGAAAGGCGTTCACAGGAGCTTTTGACGCGGCAACTGGAGTTGCAATCGCCTTGGGGGTGGCGTGCCACACACTCGCTTGCTATGTTGCATCCAGATTGGAGCCAGCGAATGAGCGGTGAACTGATCGTCATTCTGGTGGTAGGCGTCCTGCCCCTGGTGGCAGGGGTGGTGATGTTGTATTTCGCCGACCGCGATGCGCGGCGGCGCGCCGGACGCTGACTGGCCGCCGTCTTGAGCGCTGCGCAGGTCGCCAAGGCGACGGTTCATTTCGGTGGCGGCGCTGGGGATAATCGCGCCGCCTTGCCGGTCCCGCCGACGGCGTACATAAGACCCCTCATGCTGCGTTTCGGTCTTGTCCTCTCCGCAATGGTCGTCGCCGTCGACCAGCTGACCAAATGGATCGTGCTGGAGCCGGGGAAGTTCAGCCCGCCGGGCTGTCTTGAAACCGGGTTTGGTTGCCGCAAGATCGAACTAAGTTCGGTGTTCGACCTCTCCATGCTGTGGAACCGCGGGGTGAGTTTCGGCCTCTTGCGCGCCGACAGCGATTGGGTGCGCTGGGGGCTGGTGGCGGCCATGCTGGCCATCGCCTCGGTGTTCGCGTCCTGGCTGCGCACCGCCGAACGGCGCCTGACCGCGACTGCGCTCGGGCTGGTGATCGGGGGCGCCTTGGGCAACGTCATTGACCGCGCCCGGTTCGGCGCGGTGGTGGACTTCCTCGATTTTTCCGGTCCCTGGTTCGGCTGGAGCATTGCAGGCTGGCCGGTGGGCTTTCCCTGGGTCTTCAATGTCGCGGACGCCGCCATCAGCATCGGGGCGGTGCTGTTGGCGGCTGATATGCTGCTTTTCACCGAATCTGAGGGCAAGCCGGCGCCGATCGAGCGGTTAAGAGGGGCGCTGCGGCGAGGGCCGGGCGGCTCGGCAGGCTGAGATCGCGGGAAAACTCGCCTCAGATCGGTCAAGATCGCGGACCACGCCATGCACCTGCACAGCGCCGCTTGGCGAGCGCGGTTCGGGCGGGCTAGAACCGGCGCGAAGTTTGAGGAGTGGGCGTGGATGACTAGAAATGTGGCCTTGATTGCGGTGCTGGCGGCGGCGACGGCGGCCAGCGGCTGCTCAAGCGTATCGCGCGCTCTTGGCGCCACCAAAACCACGCCGGACGAGTTTCGCGTTGTCACCCAGGCGCCGCTGACCTTGCCGCCCGATTACAATTTACGTCCGCCGCGGCCGGGCGAGGCGCGCCCGCAGGAACTCGATCCCGACGCGGAAGCGCGCGCGGCGCTGTTCGGCGCCGAGACCGGGCAAGCCGCCAGCGCAGGTGAACGTTCGTTCGTCAACGCTGCGGGCGCGGGCGCGGTCGATCCGGGCATCCGAGACACTATCGATTTCGAGGCGCAGGGCATTGTGCGGCGCAATGAAGGTTTCGTGGATCGCTTGCTGGCATTTGGCGGATCTGGCGCTCCGCGC
>JAKFYF010000138.1 GCA_021731005.1 Hyphomonadaceae bacterium | reverse complement strand
TGACGCCAAAAGAAGTCTGCAGCGCCGAGTAGCGATAGAGTTGATTGAGCACGACATCGGCCACCGCGTCGCGCTTAAGTTCGACGACAACGCGCACGCCAAAGCGGTTGGATTCATCGCGCACCTCGTGGATGCCCTCGATGCGCTTTTCCTTCACCTGCTCGCCGATGGCCTTCACCATTTCGGCCTTGTTCACCTGATAGGGAATCTCGGTGAACACCAGGGCTTCGCGGCCTTTGATGGTTTCGTCGTGGTGCTTGGCGCGGATAATGACCGAGCCGCGGCCTGTCAGGAGCCCCGCGCGGGCGCCGGAGCGGCCGATGATCTCGCCGCCGGTCGGGAAATCCGGACCGGGCACGATATCGAGAAGGTCAAGCTCAGATATGGCGGGATTGTCGATCATGGCCAAGGTAGCGTCGACGATCTCCGAGAGATTGTGCGGCGGGATATTCGTCGCCATGCCAACGGCGATGCCGCCGGCGCCGTTCACCAGCAGGTTGGGAAACCTCGCCGGCAGAACGCTCGGTTCCTTGCGCGAGCCGTCGTAATTGTCGACAAAATCGACCGCGTCCTCGTCGATGTTGTCGAGCAGAGCGCGCGCCGCTTTCGCCAAGCGGCTTTCAGTATAGCGCATCGCCGCCGGGGAATCGCCGTCCATGGAGCCGAAATTGCCCTGCCCATCGATCAACGGCAGGCTCATCGAGAAATCCTGCGCCATGCGCACCAGCGACATGTAGATCGCGAGATCGCCATGGGGATGGTAGCGGCCCATCACTTCGCCAACGGTGTTGGCGGATTTCCGATATGACTTGTCGTGCGTGTTTCCAGCTTCATCCATGCCGAACAGGATGCGCCGGTGCACGGGCTTGAGGCCGTCGCGCGCATCGGGCAGCGCGCGCGAAACAATCACGCTCATCGCGTAATCGAGGTACGAGCGCTTAAGCTCGTCCTCGATGGAGATGAGAGAGACGCCTTTCGGCAGGGAGGGCCCGCCTGGTTCGGCGGGATCGGACGTGTCGGTCACGGGGCTGGATTAAATCTTGGTTGGCTTGAGGTTTGGGCAGGCGAGTGAACTCGCCCTCGATTCCTCGGCAAGCTAGCATCGCCGGGCTGTTGCAGCAAACCGAGGAGAACCCCGTTGCGCCTGCTGATCACTCTTGTTTTTGCCGGGTTTTTAGGTGGTTGCGCACTGTTGCGCATGTTCGACGGAGAGGCCCCGCCGCCGCCAACGCCGCCGGCGCCGCGCACAATCTGGATCGTGGGCCTGGACGGGCGCGCGCTAGGCCAGGCGACTTTCACCGAAGGCGCTGGGGGCGTATTGATTCGGTTGGAAATTTCGGAGGGGGCCTTATCCCCGGGCTGGCACGGCGTGCACGTGCACCAGAACGGCAATTGCAGCGATTTCGCCCAGGGCTTCGCCGCCTCCGGGTCCCACGCCGGCCACAGCCCGGCCGCCCAACACGGATTGCTCAATCCGATTGTCGGCGAGGCTGGCGACCTGCCAAATCTGTTCGCTCCCGCCGCTGGCGGCTTTGGGATAGAGTTTTTCAGCCAGCGGCTGACGCTGCTGGGGAATTCGCGGGATGGGCGCGCGCCGCTGCTCGACCGCGATGGTTCGGCCCTGGTCATCCATGCGAACGGGGACGATCATGTCACCCAGCCTATCGGCGGCGCCGGTGCGCGCGTGGGGTGCGCTGCGCTTACCGGCTCGCTCTAACGCCTCACCGTGCTCCCCCGCCGTGCTCCCCCGCATGCGGGGGAGCTGTCGGCGAAACGCCTGAGGGGGTGGCGCCGCAGTCTGCGCGGCCGGTGCTCAGAACGGAATTTCGTCGTCCAGATCCTGGCTAAAGCTTTCGCGCGGGCCGTCGGCGATGCGCTTGCCGCCGGCTTTGCTGGTGAACGAGCCGCCGCCCTCATCATCGTAGGACGCGCGTCCGGCGCCGTCGCCTTTGCCGTCGAGCATGGTGAGTTCGCCGCGGAATTTCGAGAGCACAACTTCTGTCGAGTATTTCTCGACGCCAGCTTGGTCGGTCCATTTGCGCGTCTGCAGCTGGCCCTCAACGTAAACCTTGGCGCCCTTCTTCAGATATTGCTCGGCCACTTTGGCGAGGTTTTCGTTGAAGATGACGACGCGGTGCCACTCGGTTTTTTCCTTGCGCTCGCCGCTTTGCTTGTCGCGCCAGCTCTCCGAGGTCGCCACACTCAGATTGACCACCGGCTCGCCCGAATTGAGCCGCCGCACCTCTGGGTCCTTGCCCAGATTGCCGACCAAAATCACCTTGTTGACACTGCCAGCCATCGCCGACCTCCTGTTTCCTACGCTTGCTCGATGGTGGGCCTATTGGGCCGGCGAAACCGGATCAATGTTCCCTCTATGTTCTATATGCCGACTCGGCGAATTGGTAAAGGGGGTATTAACAATAAAGTTCCTCGTTTGTTCTTGCCCGTTATGCGATTCCGGCTATGAACACAACAGGCTGTCATTGGCGGACACATGCCCACGATAATGCAAATCGGTCCCTATCGCCTGTTCTTCTATTCAGCCGATGGCGGGGAACCGCCCCATGTCCACATTGAGCGTGACGCAGGGATCGCCAAATACTGGCTGGGACCTGTACGACTGGCCCGCAGCCGAGGTTTTGCACCCGCCGAGTTGCGTTCGATGGAGCGTATGGTCCGCGAGCACGAGCCCAAGATTTTGGAGGCATGGCATGAGTATTTCGACGCTTGAACTTGCTCTGCCGCGAGCGGTGGGAGTCGCGTTCGGCGAGGCGACCGTGACGCTCAATCTGAGCGACGGGCGCGTGATTTCGGCGCCGCTTGCGTGGTTCCCGCGGCTGCTCAACGGGACGCCAGCGGAACGCGATACATGGCGTCTGGTCGGCGGCGGCGAAGGAGTGCACTGGCCGCTGCTGGAGGAAGACATCAGCGTCGAGAATTTGCTTGCAGGCCGCCCTTCCGCGGAGAGCGCTCAATCGGTCGCGCGCTGGCTGACCGCGCGCCAAAAATAAAACCAACCCCCATGACGCAGAAAGCGCCCACCCTGTTTCTCGGCCACGGCTCGCCGATGAACGCCATCGAGGACACGCCATGGTCGCGCGGCTGGCGCGCGATCGCCGCGCGTTTTTCTAAGCCTCGCGCCATTGTCTGCGTCTCCGCGCATTGGATCACCGAAGGCGTGCGCGTCACCGCCAATGCGCAGCCGCGCACGATCCACGATTTCGGCGGTTTCCCACCGGAGCTGTTCGCGGTGCAATACCCAGCCCCTGGCGATCCCGCACTGGCCGCTGACATCGCCAAACGCCTCGCCGCGTTTAGCGCGGAAACAGACGAGCGCTGGGGATTGGATCATGGGACCTGGTCGGCGCTTGTTCACATGTATCCCGACGCTGATGTCCCGGTGGTGCAGGTGAGCCTGGACGCGCGCCGCCCGCCCACCGCGCACTACGCCATTGGCCAGGCGCTGGCGCCGTTGCGCCAGGAGGACGTCGCGATCATTGGTTCGGGCGACATCGTGCACAATCTGCGCGCCTTCTTCGGCGGCGGCGGCGACAATGACGCCGGCGACCGTGCTTTCGACGATGATATTGTTTCCGCCGCCGAGAGCGGCGATCATCAGGCGGTGATACATTACCGATCTCACCCCCAAGCGGCGCATTCCGCACCCGATTGGGACCATTTCTTTCCGCTCCTCTATGTGCTCGCCGCGCGGGGCGAGGGCGAAAGCGCGCATGTGTTCAATCGCGAACTCTTCCCAGGACTTTCCATGACCTCCATCGGCTTCGGCGTCGGCGCATGAGGAACGATTATCGGGCTTTCTCCTATGCGGGGCTCGCAATCGCGGCGATCGCGGTGGCGCTCACCGTGTGGCTCGGCGGCGGCGTTGACAATCAGAAGACCGGCCTCATCGCGGCGGCGGCGCTCGCGATCGGCGATGTCGCCGCCGCTTTGTGGGCGGCGGGGGCCGCCGAACGCGCGCGGCGGCTCATGGCTTGGGCGCGGGTTGGCTTGGCGGCGGCAATCCTGAGCTTTGTTGGGCTGTGGCTGATCGTTATACCGCTGGCGTTCTTCGCGCTCGCAAACGGCGCGGCCAGTACCGCCATCGCACTCGCACTCGCGGTGAGTGCGAGCGCGGTGCTTGTATGGGCCGGCCATCGCCTCGCCTGGCGGCGCCTCGCGCCAAAGGTCGAGGCATGAGAGACGCGCTCACCCATATCCGCGTGCGCGGCGCGCGCGAACACAATCTCAAGAGCGTGAACGTTGACATTCCGCGCAATGAGCTGGTGGTGATCACCGGACTCTCGGGCTCGGGCAAATCCTCGCTCGCGTTCGACACCATCTACGCCGAAGGCCAGCGCCGTTACGTGGAATCGCTCTCCGCCTATGCGCGGCAATTCCTGGAATTGATGCAGAAGCCGGACGTGGATTCCATCGAAGGCCTCTCGCCGGCGATCTCGATCGAACAGAAAACCACCTCGCGCAATCCGCGCTCGACGGTGGGCACCGTCACCGAGATCTACGACTATATGCGCTTGCTGTGGGCGCGCGTCGGCACGCCCTATTCGCCTGCGACCGGCCTGCCGATCGAAGCCATGCAGGTGGCGCAGATGGTCGATCAGATCATGGCGCTGCCGGAGGGCACGCGGCTTTAT
Organism: Hyphomonadaceae bacterium; assembly: GCA_021731005.1. GTDB lineage: Bacteria > Pseudomonadota > Alphaproteobacteria > Caulobacterales > Aquidulcibacteraceae > Vitreimonas. Next base: position 5,522 of record JAKFYF010000138.1, on the reverse strand, counting down.
CTGCTTGCGCCGATCGTGCGCGACCGCAAGGGCGAGTACCGCAAGGAAATGGCCGAGCTGCTGAAGAAGGGCTACCAGCGCGCCAAGATCGACGGTGAATATTACGAACTCGCCGAGCCGCCGAAGCTCGACAAGAAGCTGAAGCACGACATCGAAATCGTGGTCGACCGCATCGCGGTGAAGGCCGGCATCGAAACGCGGCTCGCGGATTCGCTGGAGCAGGCGCTGCGGCTGGCGGATGGGATCGCGTTTGCTGAGTTTGTTTCCTCCCCCGTTCACGGGGGAGGTGTCGCCGAAGGCGACGGAGGGGGAAACAAGCGCAAGCTCCCCCTCAGTCAGTCTGCTTCGCAGCCTGACAGCTCCCCCGTAAACGGGGGAGCAAAGCGAGGGGGCGGGGGTTCGAGGCGCCTCATCTTCTCCCAAAAATTCGCTTGCCCCGTCTCCGGCTTCACCATCCCGGAAATCGAGCCGCGTCTGTTCTCCTTCAACAATCCCGCCGGGGCGTGTCCGACCTGCGACGGACTAGGCGTGCAGTTGAAATTCGACGCCAGCCGTGTCGTGCCGGACCACGACAAGAGCCTGAAAGACGGCGCGGTCGCGCCCTGGGCCAAGGGGCCCTCTCCGCTCTACGCCCAGACGCTCGAAGCGCTTGCGAGACACTTCAAGGCGAAGCCGGCGCTCCCATGGCGTGAACTGCCCAAGCCGCTGCGCGATGCGATCCTTCACGGCACCAGCGAGCCGATCAAGTTCGTTTATGACGACGGCGTGCGCCGCTACGAGACCACCAAAAACTTCGAAGGCGTACTGCCAAACCTGGAGCGCCGCTGGAAGGAAACCGATTCCAACTGGGTGCGCGAAGATCTGGAGCGCTACCAATCGGAAGCGCCGTGCCCGACTTGCGTCGGCAAGCGTTTGAAACCGGAAGCGCTTGCTGTGCGCGTCGGCGGCAGCGACATCGCGGTTGCCTCGACGCTTTCCATCCGCGCGGCGCGCGACTGGTTCGGCGCCCTGAACGATACGCTGACGCCCAAGCAGAAGGAAATCGCCGTTCGCATCCTCAAGGAGATCAACGACCGGCTGCGTTTCCTCGTCGACGTGGGCTTGGACTACCTCTCGCTCGGGCGCGCCTCGGGCACGCTGTCAGGCGGGGAGAGCCAGCGTATTCGCCTGGCTTCGCAGATCGGCTCGGGGCTGACCGGGGTCCTCTACGTGCTCGACGAGCCCAGCATCGGTCTGCACCAACGCGACAATTCCCGCCTGCTCGAAACGCTGAAGCGGCTGCGCGACCTCGGCAATTCGGTGCTCGTGGTCGAGCACGACGAGGAAGCGATCCTCACCGCCGATTATGTGATCGATATGGGGCCAGCCGCGGGCGTGCATGGCGGGCGCGTCATCGCCGAAGGCGCGGCGGGCGCGATCCAGAAGAACAAGGAGAGCATCACCGGCGCCTATCTCACCGGCGCGCGCGCGATCGCCATTCCCGAAAAGCGCCGCCGCCTCAGCAAGAACCGCGTGCTCGCCATCAAGGGCGCGCGCGGCAACAATCTGCAGAACCTCGACGCTGAAATTCCGCTTGGCGTCTTCACCTGCGTCACCGGCGTGTCCGGCGGCGGCAAGTCCACGCTTGTGGTGGAGACATTGTACAAAGCCGTGGCCCGCCATTGGCATGGCGCCGGCGATGTTCCCGCCGAGCACGACGCGATCTTGGGCCTCGAACATATCGACAAGATCATTGACATTGACCAATCCCCGATTGGGCGCACGCCGCGCTCCAATCCCGCCACCTACACCGGCGCGTTCACCCCGATCCGCGATTGGTTCGCAGGAATGCCGGAATCGAAAGCGCGCGGCTATGGCCCGGGGAGGTTCTCGTTCAACGTCAAAGGCGGGCGCTGCGAGGCCTGCCAGGGCGATGGCGTCATCAAGATCGAAATGCACTTCCTGCCCGACGTCTACGTCACCTGCGACACATGCCGCGGCAAACGCTACAATCGCGAGACCATGGAAGTGTTGTACAAGGGCAAGTCGATTTCCGACGTGCTAGACATGACGGTGGAAGAAGGCGCGAACCTGTTCAACGCGGTGCCCAGCATTCGCGAAAAGCTGGAGACGCTGAAGCGCGTCGGCCTCGGCTACGTCCATATCGGCCAGCAGGCGACGACGCTCTCGGGCGGCGAGGCGCAACGGGTGAAGCTCTCGAAAGAACTTTCCAAGCGCGCCACCGGGCGCACGTTGTACATATTGGACGAACCCACGACCGGCTTGCATTTCGAGGACGTGAAAAAGTTGCTCGAAGTGCTGCACGAACTGGTCGACAACGGCAATTCAGTGCTGGTGATCGAGCATAATCTCGACGTCATCAAAACCGCCGACTGGATCCTGGACCTCGGCCCCGAAGGCGGCGACGGCGGCGGGCGCATCGTCGCTGCGGGAACGCCGGAAGACGTGGCGAAAATCAAAGCCAGCCACACCGGCCGCTATCTCGCGGAGGCGCTGAAGCGGCATGCGGAGCGCAAGGCGCCTAGAGCAACCCTCCCGGCCGCCGTCGAGGCGGCAAAACCCGCAAGAAAGAATGGCAAGAAGCGCGCGAGCGGATGATAGTGCGCTCCGAGCGGTGCTCGCTCTCGAGCGAAGCCGCTCTAAGTTCGGCTTGCGCGGCCGTAGAGGTCGAGCGCGCGCAGCGGATCGCGCGCTTCGTCATCGCCGCCGCCGATGAGCGGCAGCAACGCCAGCGCGAACAGCGCATGCGCTAGCTCCGGCGACAGCGGCGCATCGCCTGCGGCGCGGGGTTTTCCCTCCGTAATCGGCGCAGCGATCCCGGCGCCGGCGTCAAGATCGAGCCGCGCCAGAAGCGCCTGGGCAGATCGCGGCGCGCCATCGGCGTAGAAGAGCCCGCGATTGGCGGCGGCTTCGCGCGGAAAGATCGCCGCGGCGCTGACCGCTCCATTTGCGGCGGCTTCGATCAAGCGCGCGGCCCCGCCCGAGCCCATCACGTGCGCGGCGTAGAGTTCGCCAGCGCTGGGCGCGCGGCCGAGCTGAGCCTGCAGCGTCTGCGCATTGTCCCGCGCCAATTCCGCCGCCATGCGCGCTGAGATCTCCGGGTCGTTGCGCAGCGCCAGAATCTCGCGGCGGGCGGCGGGGTCAGCGCCATTACCTAAGGACGCGGCCTCCGCCCCCAGGCCATGCTCGGCCCCGTGTCTGCGCACCATGTCGAGCCATGTGGATTCGATGAACTGAAACAATCCAGTCGCGCTAGAGGTACCCGCGCGCGCGTTCGGGTTCAGCGCGCTCTCGCGCCGCGCGGTTTCCACCAGCAGCGAGAAATCGACGCCCGTCGCTTGCGAAGCGCGCGCGATCGCGGCGCGGACGTTGTCGTGGGCGAGTGGCGCGACGGGCTCTGCCATAGCCCCGCGCTTTACCGATTCACTTAATAAAGCAACATTCCCACCGTCATTCCGGGGCCGCAGACACGCGCCCTACGATTTCCTGGGTTCTGGATCCCGCGCCGCGCGTCCGGAATGGCGGTTTGTTTTCTTTGAACCACGCACCCAACCCAAACGGTACGGAAACAAAACGAAACCGGCCAGAACCACGATGAGCGTTGTCAGCGAAAACACGATCATGAGCCCGGTGTTGAAATTTTCGTGGTCGCGCCAATCCATGATGTGCAGCGCCCACAGCGCATCGTAGAGCCGCCACATATCGGAGCGGCGCGCGCCGACGCGGCCGGTGTCGGCGGCGACGTAGATTGCAAGCCCCTCCTTGTCTTCGAAGGCGATCCGCCACGCAGGCAAGGCGCCGCGATATTGCGGGCTTTCGGTGTTCACCAAGCGGGCTTCGCGCACCGGCGGCGCATCCTCAACATAGGCGCTGGCGATGGCGCGCGCGCTGGCTTCGTCGAGCGGTGACAAGACGCGCAGGCTTGCAAGATCGATCAGCGCGGGCGCGCGCTTTTCGAACTCAGCAATGGCGACAGGCCGGCCCAGCACGTCGCGCTCATAGCTCAGTTTCGTCGGCCGCTCCGCCACCAGCGCCATGATCGCCTGCGGCGCCGGCAATTCCGCCGCCGCGAGCGCAGGGTATTCATGCTCGGCGATGCGGTGCTCGCTGCGCACCTGCGCGATCGGATAAACCGCGAAGAACAGCCCGGACGCGACCCAGAACAGAACTTGCACGCTGATAATCAGCGCGAGCCATTTGTGGAGCCAGGAGGCTGCGGCTGCGAGTTTCAATCTGTGACCTCAATAACTCTTCGGCAAACCAAGCACCCGCTCGGCAATAAAGTTCAAGATCATCTCGCGGCTCACCGGCGCGATGCGCGCGATCATGGCTTCGCGGAAATAGCGTTCGACGAAATATTCCTTGGCGTAGCCCATGCCGCCATGGACCAGCACGGCGGTTTCGCAGGCGCTGAACCCCGCCTCGGCGCCGAGATATTTGGCGGCGTTCGCTTCCGCGCCGCATTCCTTGCCCGCATCGTACAAGGCTGCCGCCTTGAACGCGAGCAGGTTGGCCGCTTCAAGTTCCGCCCATGATCTCGCGAGCGGGTGCTGGATGCCCTGATTCTGACCGATCGGGCGGCCGAACACAATGCGGTCCTTGGCGTATTGCGCCGCGCGCCTGAGGCCCGCGCGCCCCAGCCCGATGGCTTCCACCGCGAACAGGATGCGTTCCGGATTGAGCCCGGAGAGCAATATCTTGAAGCCGGCGCCTTCTTCGCCGATCAGTTCGGCGTTGGTGACCTCCAGATCCTCGATGAACAGCGTGTTGCACTCCACCGCCTTGCGGCCCATTTTCGGTATCGGATTGGCCTCGATCTTGGTGCGATCGAAATCAGCGTAGAAGAGCGACAAACCCTCGGTCGGTTTCTTGCACTGATCCTTCGGTGTCGTGCGCGCGATCAGCAGAATTTTGTTGGCGCGCTGGGCGCTGGTTGTCCAGATCTTGCGCCCGCGGATGCGATAGCCGGAATTGGTGCGTTCGGCGCGGGTCTCCAGGCTTGACGTGTCCAGGCCCGAATTCGGTTCGGTGACGGCGAAGCAGGCCTTGTCTGCACCCGCGATAACCGGCGGCAGAAAGCGCGCTTGTTGTTCCTCCGTGCCAAACTTCACGATCGGCATCAGCCCGAAAATGTTGAGATGGATGGCGCTGGCGCCGGAGAAGCCGGCGCCAGATTGCGCTACCGTCTGCATCATCACCGCGGCTTCGGTGAGGCCAAGCCCAGCGCCGCCGAAGCGCTCCGGCATAGCCACGCCGAGCCAGCCCCCGCTTGCGATGTCGTTGACGAACGCCTCGGGAAATTTCCCGGTGTCGTCGACCTTGAGCCAATATTGGTCGTCGTACTTGGAGCAGATTTTTGCGATCGCCTCGGCGATCGCGGCCTGCGCTTCGGTGGGTTCGAGGGCGAACGTCATGGGGCTCCAAATCTTGCCGGCGACAGCGCCTCCCATTCGGGCGCGATCGGCTGGGCGAACACATACGCGCTAATGATTTCCGCGGTAAGGGGCGCGAGCAACCAGCCA
>JAKFYF010000016.1 GCA_021731005.1 Hyphomonadaceae bacterium | reverse complement strand
TCGATGTCTGGAACTATCGCGCGGCGGCCTCTGCGCGGAGTCGTACGGAAACCAGCGGAAACAAGAGGATGGCGCGGGCGACGTTTCCACTGGTTTCCGCTGGTTTCCGGCCCCGCTCTTGATAACTACGAGAGGACCGTAATTTCGACTTCCGATGTCGATCGCATCGAAGCCGGCTCCGCGGAGGTCAGGTGCGCTCCATCGGGACCAGGCGCGGGTGCATCAGCGAGCACGAACGGTGTGACTGCGCGGGCAGACGCGATATCCCAAAAGCGGAAATACAGCCCGCCTTTCCGCTTAGCGGACATCGCAGTCCGCACCTTGCTGAAGTCAGCGGCTCTGGGGTCCGCGGCTTGGTGCTACACCCAAGTCGGCCTCAGCCCTGCGCCCGCACGCATTGTCAGCGCTCGCGCTTGCAGCACGCCTCCCCAGCCGAAGCCTATTGCAGGCGTTGCCGCGTCACAACGCAAGAGCCAGGGGCCGTAGCCAATCTCACAGGCGGCCAGGTTGCGCCCGGCGGCCCAGGCCAAGGTGACGCCCGCGCGCGCCAAGATGCTTGTTTCGCCAACCTGCGCGCCCACGATTACATTGCGGCCCTGCGCCACCGCCGCCTCGAGCACCTGAAGAGAACGGATCAGCCCGCCCAGTTTCGAGACGCGCAGATTGGGCGCGAAGCCCCGCGGCATCGCCATCACATCATTCACAGTGAGCAGGCTCTCATCGCAAATGATTGAGAGACCGGTCGCCTCTCGGATTTGCGCGAGCGCGACCCAATCGCGCGCCGCGACGGGCTCCTCGACCGCCCAAACCCAGGGCTTCAGCGGCGCAAGCGCTGCGATCGCCTCATCGGCCGTGGCGAACATATTGTTGGCGTCGAGCCGAACGCTTCCGCGACGCGCCAAGCGAGTGGCGCGCCGACGATCTCTTGCTTGCGAGCCGCTGAGCTTGAGCTTCGCCGTGCGCAGCCCGAAAACTCCAAACAGCGCGGCCTGGAGGCCGAATTTCAAGTCGCCGCCTGCCCCGTACACTGCCGAGATCGACAATGGACCCGCCGGCGCCACGCCGAGAAGCGCTTCCAAAGACGCGCCGCTTCGCTGTCCGAACAGATCGAGCAGAGCGAGCTCTGCCGCACAGAATGCGGCCGGCGCGGCGTCAATTTCCGCTTCACGCGTCCTAGTCCAATCACGGAGCTCGGTCACATCGGCGATGCGCATAAAGTCACTGCGATGCTTCTCAAGAAAAACCCGCGCTGTATCCTGGGTTTCACCAGTCACATACGAGCGCGGACACCCCTCGCCCACGCCAATCAGGCCATCGCTGCCCTCGACGATTACAAGCACGTTCTCCGCTTGTGACCGCACCGCCGACGCATGCGCGAACGAGGTTCGAAACGGGATTGCGGCGGTAGAAACAGTGAAGCGACGCAAGCTCATAGCGGGCCAACAAATGGTTTCAGATCGAAGTCAAAGGTCTCCGCCGTTTGCAGGGCAAGCACCTTGGCCTGCGCTTCGCGCTGGCCCTTCACCGTCACGCAATGGCGATGATAAGCCTCGCCAGTTCCCGGCCGAATCGGCACGACTTCGAGCGCGGCCAAGCGTCCGCTGTCGCGCTTGGCTTTGTACTCGATATTGAACTGGCAAAGCGCGCGATCGAGCTTTTCGGCTGTGGACTCCCAGTTTGGAAGCTCATCGCATTCAAGGTAGGCGCGGTATGCCGCCTCTTCCGTATGCGCCAGCACAACGAAGAAACGCGGCGTAAAGCCGAGCGTGGCGATGGCGGCATGCACCTGATCTTCGGCCAGCTTCTCTCCGCAGATGCTTGTCACGCCGCGACCTTTGCGTACGAAGGCAATGGCGGGCGTGGCGGCGATCTGGCCTGTCACGCGCACCACGTCGTTCATGTCGTAACGCAATAGCCCCGACGCCGTGGAAATGATGACATAATATTCCCGCCCCTGTTCTATCTCGTGAAGCAGCAGCGTTTCGCGCGCGCCCGCTTCCCACGCATCCACGGGCGCAAACTCGAAGAAAACATCGCCGAGCATCGGCAACGCCAAGCCGCGCTCGATATCGAGGACGATGGTTCCGCGCACCTCGCTTGCGACATAGCCGCCGTCGACCATGATCGCGTCCGCGGGCAATTGCGCGCGAACGGCGGTCGCCGCGTGGGCGCAGCCACCGCCCAGCCAGGTCGTGACTGAACGCAGATGCGGCCAGACCTCGCCGATCGCGACCTCATGCTTGCGTCTCGCCAAGAATATCAGCGCAGCGGCGCGATCAGGGTCAGGCCAAATCCGGTCGGCACACTCCCCCGCGATCTCGTCTGGCACCTTCTTGAGCAATGGACACACGCCCTCGCGCACTTCTTCGGCGATCGCCGCGAGGTTGGCGTTGAGCGCATGCATCGTGCGCAGGATGGTCGAAGGATTCGCACTTGCGATGAGGCTGACATCGCCCGCCTGGGCCGCAAGCCGGGCGGCGAGGCGGTATTTGAGCTCATAATCGTCAAGCGCAAACAGCGCCGCCGGGAGAACGTATTTCGCCCGCATGAAGCGCGGCATTGTCGCATAAATCAGCCCCGAGGCCGCGCCCGCTGGCGTGCCATCGGGCAAACTCTCCTCGCGCATCGACCCGCCGAAGCCAAGGATCTTTCCCCTGAACGCGCGCACGGCCCGGTGCTGGACAAAGGACATGGCTCGCTGCGCCGCGATCGCTTGCCCGCGCACGTGCGGCGTCACCGGAATGTACTTTGGCTTTCCCGTGGTTCCGCTGGTGCGCGCGTACATCAGGGGTGTCTGCGGCGCGATTATGTGCGCGCCCGTAGCGATCTGGCGCTCAATCCCATCCCGCAGATCCTCATAGGCATGGATCGGCACGCGGGCGCGATATTCGCTTGCATCCATGCCGGCGCGGATTTTCAGCGTAGCGCCTTGCTCTGTTGTTTCGCACGCGCTGAGCACTGCCGCCAAAGCGTGCCCTTGTGCGGCGCCGGGATCGCGCGCCAAGCGCATCAGCCGCGCATGCGCGGCGCGGCCGAGCGTCTCCATGGCGATGCCGAAGCCCGCATTGGCGAGCCAGTCCCTAATCGCCATCGGAGCTGGGACTCCGGCGAAATGGGGCAGACAGCTGCCGCAAGAATCCTCGCGGATAAGTTGGGTCAAGCAGTCCGAGCGTAGTCACACTTGCACGTCTCGGCCGGAAGTACGTGCCGAAGACGAGGTCCCAGACCACGAAGCTATGGGCATAATTGTTGTTGGATTCCTCGACCTTCTTCGAATGATGCCAGCGATGCACTTCCGGCCCGCTGACAAGATAGTTGAGCCAGCCAAGGCGGACATCGATGTTTGAGTGCTGAAACAGGCCGCTGATCGAGTAGAACACGAAATAATACGCCAGCGCCTCCGGTCCGATCCCCAGCAGAACGAACGGCGCAGTGTCGAACAGGAATTGCAGCGCCTTCTCGGCCGGGTGAAAGCGGAAGACGTTGGTGGTGTAAAGCTTCTCGGGATGATGATGCACCTCGTGCAGCCGCCAGAGCGGGGGCCAAGTGTGGGCAGTGCGATGCAGCCAGTACCGCAGCAAATCGCCGGCGATCACTTTGAGCGCCAGTTGCGCCAGTACAGGCCAATGGATGGGCCACACATCCAACCGCAGCCCGCTCGTTTGGGCCAACCAAAGCAACGCCAGTGTTGTGCACCAAATCAGAGCAAGCGGCAGCGCCATTTGCACAAGAACGAGAAACAGCGCGTCCTGCGCAAAATCCGGCAGACGCGGCCGCCACGCCTCACGGTAGGGCAACAAGCGCTCGGCGAGCACCACGCATGATCCGATCGCCGCCACGACCAGGTAAGGCGCCCACGCCAATTGCACGCCAATCGCCAACAATGCCCAAAGCAGCGCCAGCGCGCCGGTCATCAGGGCGGGGTAGAGTCCCCATTGCGCGAGATCGCGAAGGCTCATGCGCCCGTCTCCATCTTCGCCCTCATGCTCGCATAGCTCGCGATCACGATTGTGGCGGAAGCAAGCACAATGTGGAAGAACGCCGGAAGGTGCGCGGCCATGAACGCGTTCTGCGCCGCGAAGGTAAAGCCGCCGACAAACCGCAACACTGATCCGATCAAGTAAAGCGATCCGAAAATCCAAAGCGCCGTCCGCAGTCGTGCTCCCCCTAACCGGTCGCCGCGCCAGAACCGCCGAACCAGCCAAGCAAAGAGCGCAATGATCCCCGCCTGGAACAACACCAGCACTGGATAAGGCAGAGTTCCCGAGTGCCACGCCGCGAAGCCTGGCAGGACCTGCGTCGGCCAAAGCGCCTGCGCCAATTGCGCCAGCACCCGAAACAAGAACAACCCAAGCAAAGCCGCAAGCGCGATTGCGTGTGCGCCTCCCAAGCGCCTGGACATTCTCGGCCCTCCTCAAGTTACTCTAGCGCGGGATCACAGGCAAAACCAAGTAGGAGCGGACACCCTCGCCGCGCCACACTTGTTGCTCCGCACGGCGAAACCGCGTCGCAACGAGCGAGCTCTCGCCCGTGTTTGGGTTGCGGTCGAAGCGGGGGAAGTTGCTGCTCGATATATCAAGCCTTAGCCGCGCACCGGCGGGCGCAAGCACGCTGATCGCGCCCATATCGATCTCGATTTCGGCGCGAACGCCGGGAGAATAGGCGCGCCGCACAATGCCGTCAGCCAGATTTATGGCGACGCCATCGGGCTGCACGAGGATCAATTTGGCGGTGAAGTCAGTCGACGGCGCGTCCGTCGACACCGTCAACACGGTTCTGACTGGACCAGTGATTTCCAGCGGCGCCGACAGTGCATCGGTGAGATAGGACATCACGTCGGCGCGGACGCCCACCTGCGCCTGGAGCGCCACGCCGCCACGCGCGCCAAGCATTGCGCCGCCCGCCGTCGGCGCTGGATTGGCCGGATCGTAGATGTAACTTTCAGCCGCCGTGGGGCCGGCGGCTTGGGTGAGCGTTCGCCCAGGCCCCAGATGGAGCGAGGTGTAGACCGTCCGCGCCAGCGGCCACTCCTCTTCATCGCGCCAAACATTCTCGCCCAGAACGAAGATGCGCACGCGCGGCAGAGCACGTTCACCCCCGTCAATTCCCAATTGCTGGTCAAACCAGGCAAGCGCCGGCGCGATGCTCGCTTGCCGATAAGGCTGATCTACGCGCGCGCCCGGCCATTTTATTGTTGTGGCGTGGGCGAAAGGACCGATCATGAGACGGCTCTCGCTGGCCCCGGGCGCGGCCTGCAGCTTCTCCCAGTCGGCCAGCATCGAAGGCAGAAACGGATCGTACCATCCCCCGAGCAGCAGCACTGGCGCAGACGCGGCGGCGGGATCGGCCCCGCCATTCGCGCGCCGCCAATAGTCGCTATCAGCCGCCTCCCCTGCCCAGGCGTCAAAGAAAGGCACGTCGACACCCGCCGCTTCGTCGTCGGCCGTTATCACCGGCAGCGCCCGCGCTCCGCGATCAAGCTCTTCATAGTCAACCGCGCGGTCTCTGGAGCCGTGACTGTTCAGCGTCCAATAGAGCGCGCTCTCGAGCGCGAAGGCGCCTCCCGGATGAAACATCTCGCGAAAGCGTGAGCTTGCGATCTGGATGAAATAGGCATCGGGTGCGGAATCGGCTTGATCGATGATCGCCCATTGCGTGTGGCCAAAAGCGGAGCCTCCCCACATCGCCAGCCTGCCGTCGTGCCAGCTCTGCGCACGCAGCCAGGCCAAGGTGGCAAGGCCGTCGTCGCGCTCATGCACCAGCGGCTCGAATGAACCTCCCGAGCGGTAGCGCCCGCGCGTTCCTTGCACCACGACATTGTAGCCGCGCGCAGCCCAGAAACGGCCGATCGTGTCAGAGCGAAGCCGATTGTAAACCGTATCGGTGACCGGAACACGCACCAGGATGGTCGGCGCCCGCGCGAGCCTGCGCGGACGATGCAAGTCCGCAGAGAGCGTGACGCCATCATCCAGCGCCAAATCGTGCCCGCGCGTCGTCGCCACCGAATAGCGCGCCGGCCGTACTTGATCGCTCGGCAAAAAGAACGCGCTCGCTGCGCGATCCACCACCGTCTGGCACGAGGCAAGCGCCGCCGCTAGCACCACGAACATTGCGCCCGCGAAGACCGTTCGCCTCACTCGCATGGCTCCTCCCATGGCGGAACGATAGCTGCCTTTGACAACGTGAACCAGCGCACTTCGTGTTTCACGCCGACCATCGTGCAGCCCGACCCGATCCAAGGTACGCCACACGGATGCCTAGAGCTCAATCCCAAGACCGTAAATTCGCCGCTCGCTGCCCGACAACAGACATCGAAAGTCCGCGGAGGGTTCAACCCGAGCGTTTCAACTGTGAATTTGACGGAAAACATGTTTGCGGCGACGATAACCGTAATGGGGGTCCTCTTGGCGCAATCTCAACTACCTCAACACTCATCCGAACAGGATGGCGCGCGCTCGCTTTTGGTCGAGACCACGAGGGCACTGAACAAGGCAGGGGTAAGTTACGTTGTCGTTGGCGGCTGGGTCCCGTTCCTCTTTCACTCGGCAAGGTTTGGCCATCCAGGAACATACGATGTTGACGTCCTAATTGACGAAGAGAGCCTCGATAACGGCTCGTTCGACAAAGCCGCGGACTTACTACTTGAGGCGGGATACCTTCGCGCTCCCAAAAATCGCTTCCAAGCACACCGCCTCCTCAATGTAGGCGGAGAAACCCTGGTCTTTCACGTTGACTTCCTGAATGAACGGCAGCCCGACAACGAGCTCGAAATTGTCAACGGCCGGGGAAAGTTGCGCTCGATTTACACACCTTCCTTGCAGGCGATATTCCGGTACAAGAATTTTCGAACTCATCCGCAATTTCCAAACGTGCATTTCCCTTCCGTCGAGACTTTCATGGTGACGAAGGCAGCCGCCGTTTCCAGCAAGAAGCGCAACCGAGATGCGTTTGATGTGTTCGTTTCAGCATTGGATCAAGAGCCCACCGCATTCCGTGATCAATGGCGCGGGCGCATGTCGCGAGACGGCCTATTTTCTGATGCGAACGAAAGTCTCGTCGAGGTGATTGACAACGGCGATGCAATTTCAAAGATCATGTCCGTGCTGCAGGCACTCCAAACCGACCCGATGCCGTCTGATGAATATGTCAGGGACGCTTTCAAATTTCTCATAAGATAGCATTAACACCTTCGCGCCGGATCACAGAAACATCCCAACTTCGGAAGTTCGCGACGGGCGGTTTGAGCGCACCCGAAAGCAGACGCGCCGGAGACAATGAGATACGACCGCACGCGACGACAAGCATAATTGGGCAAACTCAGGGACTCCAGCAACATCCACCGGGACCAGAAATGTCGCGCGTGGTGCAACCGGTTCTAATCAAGCAGCCGGAAAGTGACGGGCACACGTATGGGCACGCCGTCAACCGGCTCGCCATTCAACGTAGCCGGCGCCGCGATCGCCGCCGTCATGATGCGAAGAGCGACTTCACCGCCACCCCCATTGCGCGGCGTCTCTTCAATGATCTGGCAATCGGTGAAACGGCCCGTGGCGCGCGACATACACCGAAGCAGCACACGACCGTCGGGAAAACCCTCAACGATGCCAAAATGCGCATAAGCGGCGTCGAATGCGCTTTGCCCATTCTCCAAGCTGATTGCCCCAGCCGGTGCGTCGTAGCTCGGGACACCTCCGTCGGAAACGCTGGGAACGACAGCCGCGGGATCGACTGTTATCGGGCTGGCAAGCCCGTATTGTGCAAAGTGAATACTTATTGTGTCGTCGATGGCGAGCGCATCGCGCATCACGACGATAGCCCGTGCTTGCTCTGCCGGATCGGCGCCGCCGTGGAGTGCGAGGCTCAATCCGTAGTTCGCGGCAGGATCAAGCAAGCTCACCTCTAATATCCTCTGAAAATGCCTGCGCGCGTCATCATAACGTTGCTCTCGCAACGCAATGATTCCGGCGTATTGCCGCATGAGGAGCGAATCCGGCGCCCGCTGGAGGAAAGAATCACAGGCGCCTTGATCAGCATTCTGATTCTCGACGCTTTCTGCGCACGCGGCGCGCGCCCGAAACACTGAATGACTAGCAGGCGAGGCGCTTTCCCCGGGACCGAAAATCACAAAGAGAGCGACAACGCCGACAATAACTGCAACGGGCGCAAGACGGCTAATGAAAGAAAGCGGCGTCATCCAGAAATTGATCCGCCTGCGCCACCACGATTCGGCTTGATAGTTGATCTGATTGCGCGCGTGCGGGACCTTGTCTTCCACATAATCCAGGAAGCGCCGCACCATGTCGATACGCGGGAATGACACCACCTTCGACCACCTATTGCGTTCATGCATGGGCCGCGAGAGCTCATTGAACGCCCCGTGGAACTCGTGGCGGCGATCCTGCACGCGCGCCAGAAACGCCTTGGCCTTGCCCTCTTCCGCCAGACTTTCGCGGAACGCAATCATGCCGGCGCCCAAGTGGCCAGAGGGGTTGGCCCATTTGAAGTGCGCGAGCGCATAATCAAAGAGCGCGCCGGCCGACCCGTGACGCCGGAGGAGGTTGGCGATCCACGTCTCGGTCGCGGCATAGATGTTAATCCGCTCCATCGCGGGATTGCGGACGAGCGCCTTGAATGCAGCCTGCACCTCCCAGGGAGATGCGCCTTTGGCCACGGCTTGCTCCAGCGCATGGCTGAGCGCCTGGTGTGCATCGAGCTCCGCATCGGGCGCCGGCGGCGCGGATGTCTGCGGCGAAGGCCCGCGTGCGAGGTCCGCAAGCCGCGGCGGCTTGTAATCCGCCTCTGCGGCATCAGCGTCGCGACTTTCATCGCCCCAATGTTCTTCGACGTCGTCAGCCGCGTATTGTGTGCGCCAACGGACTTCCTCCATCGCCCGCTCATAGGCGTTGCGCAGACGCTTAAAGCCTTCGGGGTCATCTTCCGGGTGTGTGGTTTTCAGGCGCTCCGCGTAGGCGCGGCGCACCTCCGCTTCGCTCGCGCTTGGAGCAATTCCGAGATGGCGCCAAATTTCGGCATTCATAGGAAGGTCTTGCCTTCGAGGCGGTCGAGGATTTGGCTCAATTCAACCCGCGCCTCTTCGCATGCGCGAGGATCCTGTTGCTCCAGAACGCCTTCGAACTGGCTGATGAGTTGGCCAACATAGTCGCGCTCGACGCCGATGCGATCCTCGTAGCATCGTCCAGCGCGCGCCAGTGTCGCCTTGATCGCGTCCGTCTCTCGAGGATGAATCTTGAGCTTTGCAAGCTCCTTGCGGCGCGCTTCGATATCTGCGTCAGACACGCCTTCGCGATCGGCGATGACAAGCTGTTGGCGCGCACCGGTCTCCGGGACGAATAGATCCACTTCCAAGAGGCCATTGATATCGTAACTGAAACGGCAGGCAATCGGTGTTTGCCCGGCTTTCGCACGTGGCACCGGTATAGTCACTTCTCCCAAATAGACGTTGTCCTTCACCCAGCGCGACTCGCCTTGATAGATTGGAAACTTCACCGCGGGTTGGTTGTCGACGAGGGTAGAAAACACTTCCTCGCGGCTCGCAGGCACGACGCAATTGCGTTCCAGGATCGGTGAGAAAATGCCTTCGACGATGCGCCCGCCAGCGTGCTTTTCCGCAGACGCCACGCCCAGCGAGTAAGGGCAGACATCGGTCAACACTACTTCGCGGAGGTCCGCGTCACGCGCCTTGAGCGCCGCTTGGACCGCAGCGCCGCGCGCCACCGCCTCGTCCGGATTCACCGACGCCGACGGGAAGCGGGCAAACATGCGCGTTACCGCTTTTCGCACGAGCGGCATGCGTGTTGCGCCCCCGACGAGGATGATCTCATCCAACGCCTCGAAAGAAATATTGCTGTCGCGCAGGGACCGAAGCACTGGGTCGCGCAATTTGTTCAGCAAGCCTTCGCATTCCGTTTCGAAAGCCTCAGCCGAAACATCGAAGCGGTGCTCCTTACCCTTCCAAACGAACGCGAAAGCTGCGCTGTCGGCATCGGTCAAGCCCCGGCGCGTGCGCTCGGCGGTTTCACGCAGACGTTGATAAAGGGCGTTGTCCTCTTTCATCGCCCGGCCGACGTCCTTTTCGAAGCGGCGGCGCGCCAGATTGATCAAAACTTCATTGAAATCCTCGCCTCCGAGGCGGTTGTCGCCAGCTGTGGCGCGCACCTCGATAACGCCTTCAAAAATCTCCAGGATGGAGACATCGAACGTGCCTCCCCCTAGGTCAAACACAAGAAATTTCGTTTGCTTGTCGCGCTGATGCAGACCGTA
This sequence comes from Hyphomonadaceae bacterium, assembly GCA_021731005.1. Taxonomy (GTDB): domain Bacteria; phylum Pseudomonadota; class Alphaproteobacteria; order Caulobacterales; family Aquidulcibacteraceae; genus Vitreimonas. The sequence continues at coordinate 45 of JAKFYF010000016.1, read as the reverse complement.
GGCGAGCGCCGCCGCCGTCGGTTCGTTGATGAGGCGCTCGACCTT
>JAKFYF010000173.1 GCA_021731005.1 Hyphomonadaceae bacterium | reverse complement strand
TGCAAGTTTTTTTCGTGGCCCGCGCCCACGGTGAAAACCGGCGCGTCGAACGCCGGAGCTTCCACGCCTTCGTCCGCGGATTGGTGCGCTCCGTCGGAAAACAGCAAGATCGCGGGGCGCGCTTGTGGGCGACCACCGGCGGAGAGCCTCGTAGCTCAATAGCTGTGGGCTCGGAGGTGACTGCAGTGGCGCTTTCACCCGATGCAGCTCGTGTGCTCGTCGGCTACATGGACGGTAATGCAGAGATGCGAACGCTCGCAGGTGGCGCGCCACCGACTATTTTGCATGTGAGTAGCCCCGTTCGCACTGCCGCTTTCTCACCGGATGGAACGCGTGTGGCGACAGGCTCCGACGATGGCAACGCGCGGGTTTGGGCGACCTCAGATGGAGCGCTGTTAGCCACGCTGGATGCGAGCGAGTCGGTGGAATTGGCAGCACCCGCAGGCGGCGGCAGGGTGCGCATCATCACCGTGAGAGAAGACGTTCGCTCGGTAGCATTTTCTGAAGACGGGACTCTCCTTCTCACAGCCGGTAGCGGATCCGCACGACTATGGTCGGCTTCGGGCAGGCGACTCGCAACTTTCGAAGCGCGCACCACGATCGCCTCAGTCGCCATCTCCTCCGACAGCAGAAATGTGCTGACCGGCGCTTTGGATGGCAGCGCGCAATTGTGGGCGGTTTCCGGCGGCGGCCTGCTCGCCACATTCGATACTGGCTCGCCCGTCCTTTCCATAGCATTGTCCGGCGATGGTAGGCATTTTCTCACCGGCTCTGACGACGGCAAGGCGCGGTTGTGGGCGACCGCTTCCAGCACGCCGCTTATGACGTTCGATGTCGGCGGTGCGGTGACCTCGCTTGCGTTTTCGGAAGACGCGCGGGTAATCGCCGGTGCTGACAATGGCAACGTGCGAGTGTGGGCAATCCCACGCATATTGTTAGCGCCCGCCAACGAACAGATACAAATCGCTTGCTCTGTCTCACGCCGTATCGGCATGACTAGATATGAAGACGAAGACCTCGCACGCTTTCCAATTCTTGCCGGCGAGCAGCGCGCCCCTTGCGAAAGGCTGGGCCGCAGTCGTTAGAGTGAGAACGATCAAGTCGTGATAGGCGGGAACGTTCGCGTGTTGCGTCAGGCGCGTGTCCGCGCTCGCCTCTCGCGGAGCGCGCTGCGATCGCAGCTTGCGGTCACGATCGATCAACTGCCCCGGACTAACGCCTACCAATCCTGCGACTATCTTCAGCCAAGCATTCCGAAACCCGTCCTTGCCCTTCCGTGCATCCGCGGCGAGTGGCTCGAGTTCGTCGCCGCTGAGCGCGTCGCCGCGGAAGGCGGGTGGGAAGCACGATTGGGTGCAGTCAGCGCCCGCTTCGTCAACCAGCGGCGCGGTGTCGGGGATGATGGCGAAGATCTTGGATCGGCGGCCTTGTGCGGCGAAGAACTCAATCTCCTTTTGCACCCACGGACTTGCGGCCCCGTTGGGCGAACAGACGACGATCAACGCGGCCGACGCTTTGAGGTTTGCTTCTATCTGGTCGCCCAGATGCCCCGCGCTCAATTCTTCGCGGTCGCGGAAGACAGGATAGATGCGGTTCTGCTTTCCGCCGCCGATCAGGTCGAACTTTCCGAGCGACGATGGAATGCCGTAACTCTCGAGCGCGCGATGCAGGCGCTGTGCGAATTTCGCGTCCTTGCTCGAATACGAGATAAAGGCGGCGTAGCGATAGAGTTCGGCCATTCGCGTCCCCCCGGACGGGGCGAGCCTAGCATTCGGCGCTTGCATGTCCAGTGACCGGAAAGGGCCAGCGACGCCCCACTCGCCATTTTACGAATGGCTGAGCCGATACAATCCCGTCGCCGGTAACGCTGCGCACGCTAAGGCGCGCCATCGCCGATTGCTGCCGCTCGTAATTCGGTTATTGCGGACAAAGCCTCAGCTTTTGGACGCCTGTCCTACGCGCGGCTCCGTTCCATTCAACAGGCGCTGAATGTTCGCTCGGTGGAGAAAGATGACGTACATGCCGCCGGCAACCACCAGGAGGCGATAGGCCAACGGCTGCTCAAGTGCGAGGATCAGGGCTATCGCGGTCAAAGCCGCAAAGATCGAACTTAAGGAAACAATCCGGAAGATCGCCACTCCGAGACCAAACACAACAGCGGCCCCCAAACCGACGATCCAGGACATTGCGAGCAACACGCCAAGCCCCGTTGCAGCGGATTTGCCACCTGAGAAATTCAACCAGATCGAACGGCTATGCCCCAACAACGCCGCGAGTCCAGCAAGGCAAACCGCCCAAGGCGTCCAGCTTTGGAGATCAAGCCCCGTCTCCGGCGTTACCGATGGCAAGGCACCGAGCCAAGGGTAAAGCCAGCGGGAAAACGCGATCGCCGCCGCGCCTTTCAGCAGATCCACCAATAACACGACCAGCGCGGGCCAGGCCCCCAACGTTCGCAACACATTTGTCGCTCCCGTGGACTTCGAACCGTGCTCGCGGATGTCGATGCCCTTGAGCAGTTTTCCGGCCAGATAGCCCGTCGGCGTAGAACCGAGCAAGTAAGCGACCGTCAATGCGACGATGATCGCTATCCATACAATCATTCGGCGCCTCCCTTGCGGCATCTGTCATCACCGCGGCCGCGTTGGCTCCATCTTAGGATGTTCGAAGATTCTTGGCGACTGGCCTAATTGCTCCGGTCCAGTCGGTCGGAACAGATGGTTGTAAAGGCCGGTCATCGCTGCGGCCTCAACCGATCGCTCTTGTTCTCCATCGGCTGGCGCTGCGGAAGTCACAAGTGTCGCGGCCCTTCAAGCCACGGGCTTCAGCCGCGCCCTTGTCAGCCGCTGCCAAAGCAGCGCACCGCGGCGGCGAGCTCGGCTTGGCGATGTACATGCATCTTTGCGTACACGGCCTGAACTTGGGAGCGCACCGTGGTGAGCGCCACGCCGCGTCGCGTGGCGATCGCTTCCAACGCATCGCCTTCTGAAAGCGCAAGCGCAACGTCGGCTTCGGCGCGGGTCAAGCAATAAGCTCGGCGCAATGCGCCGCTGCGTTCTTGCGGCTTGGCCGGGCGCACGATTGCGATCGCAAGCGGCGCACCGCCGAAGCACATGCGCTGACGGGGCAGCATTTGCAGGTCGAGCACTAAGCCCGCATCCGAAAGATGGATCGGCTCTGGCGTGACGATGATGTTGTCGCGCGCGGCGGCGATGATTTGCATCAATGCCGCATCGAACGCGCTTTGATCGGCGTGGTTACGCAGTCGCAGTTCGCGGGCCACGATCCGCAAGCTGCCATTGCGCAATAGCGCATCCGCCGCGGGGGACACCCCAACGACGCGGCCGGAGTCGCTCACAAGAATAGCCGCGGCGCCAACGGCCTCAAGCGTACGCAACGTGGCGGCGCGTTGTTCGGCCAGGAGACTGGCCTGCACGCGCACCGCAGCCTGCAGTTGTGGCATCAATGCGTCGAACGCGCGGAACGCGTCTTTATCCAGTGGCCCCTGCTTGCGCGAGCGCGTGACGGAGGCGCGCACAAACGCTGTCTCATCGCGCATCAGCACGGCTTGGCAATTGAAAGGCAGGTCGAGGCGGTCATACAAGTCGGCGTAGATCGCAGTGCGACGGCGCTCGTCGGGATCCACGTGGTCCTGATCGGCGACTGCCGTCATCAGCGGCGCGCCTAATCCCAAACGGAGGCGCGGATTGAGCGCTGGGTTGGCGAAGCCATGCTCCTCGATCAGCGTCGTGAAGTCCTCCGGCACGCCGGTGATCCAATGACCAACGACTTGATGCAGACCCGTTAGTGAGATGAGTTGGCCCGCCCGGCCACCGCAGGCGTCCGCTAGCGCATCCAGCGCGGCGTCCCAGCGGCCCACGTCGAGCATCGCCTCAAGCAAAAGTGAGCGCGCATGGTCAACTCGCGCTTCGGCACCGGCCATCGCCCCTCTTCTCATCAATTTGCATGATGCCAGACGCGGCGGAATCCGCAAGTGTCGCGGCCCCTCTAGAGTGTAGAGGCCGGCGATGCGGAGGCTTGAATGGTGCGTGCTCGATGGGCAGGGGCGGCGACGGCGTTTGTGGCGATCTTCGCATCGTCGGCCGTCTGGGCGCAGGAATTGCGCGTGGGGCGCGATGTACGCGGAGAGCTGCGGCGCGGGGATGCGACGCATCAGTATGGCGCGTTCGAGGATGTTTACACCTTGAACGGCCAAGCCGGGCAAACGTTGACGATCACGAGCGAGGCGCGCGAGCTCACGACCTACGTTCGCATCACGGGGCCAAATAACTTCTCGAGCGAGGGGCTCACCGTCAATTATCGCGCTGCAATATACGTCGCGCTGCCGGAAAGCGGGGCATACCAGGTGTTCGTGCGAGGTCCGTACGGCGATGCGCGCGGGCGCTACACGCTGCGCGCTGTCGCCGCCGACGCCGCAACGCTGGCTGTGACGGCGCCAGCGACGCCACTCGCGCTCGGCGCGGCGTTGAATGGCGCGCTGCAGACGGACGATCCCCACCACACCAACGGCGTTAACGGCGATGCCTACGAATTCGTCGGCGCAGCGGGACAGCAAGTCGAATTCCGCATGCGCTCCGAGGAGTTCAACACACTGCTTTCCATCACCGGGCCGAACGGGTTCCAGGCCGCCAACAACTACGACAGACTATGGGGCCGCCCGATGCGCAACGCGCGCCTCGCCGTCACGTTGCCCGCGGCTGGCGCGTATCGCGTGGTCGCCACCACCAGCGAGGAGGAAGCGAAGACTGGAGCTTACATTCTGGACGTAGTTTCGGAAGAGCAAGCCGTGCAAGATCGCGCCGCGCGCGTGGCGACGGCGCCAAGCGTGCTCGCACGCGCGGACAATTATTTGAACGCGGGCGACAATAACAACGCGATCGCCTACTATGAATTCGGACTGCGCCTGACGCCGGAAAACGCGCTGGCCATGAACAATTTAGGCGTCGCGTACTTGCGCAGCAACAACCCCACCATGGCGGAACTCTATTTCAGCAACGCGCTGCGGCTCAGCCCGGATCACGAGCATGCGGGGCCGAACCTTCGCCTCGCGCGGCAACGCATCGCGGAGAACCAAGCGGCCGAGCAGCGCCAGCGCGAAGAACAAGCGCGCCAGCGAGCAGCGTATGAGGCCGAGCGACGTAGGCGCGAGGCGCAAGAAGCGCAAGCATGGGGACGGATTATCACCGGCGTCGCCGTCGCGGCGGCTGGCGGCAACGCAAACCAGGTCAACCAAGCGCTCAACGGCCAGGTCACGCCGCGCCAAGCGCCACCACCGCAGACAGGAACGGGTGGTGGGGCTAGCACAGGACAATGCGGGCTCGATGGGTTCAGTGCGCAGTTCAGGCAACTATCGAGCAGTCAGCCCATCAATCAGAGCTGGGGCTCACGCGACACCTTTCAGTACTCCTTCTTTTTAGGCACTCGCGGACTGGAGTATCTTGAAAGTCATCGCGCTTGCATGAGCAGCGCCGACTATCAGGCAAACAGGCAAGCGCTCGAAGGAATGCGCGACCAGGGCCGGACGGGATGCGAGCAACTTTCAACGAGTGCGGGGTCGTGCCGTCCAGTCTATCCCGGAGGCTAATGCCTCGCTGTTTCAGCGCCCGTAGCGAAAGCGCGCCGCGACACCGAGCGCGGTTTGCATGCCTTCGCCGAGCGGCCTCAGTTGCGCCTTGAGCTTCTCGAACTGCATCACGTTTTCGATGCGCGCATCGAGGAAATCCCAGGTCGCTTGTTGGTCATCGCTGTCGTCGGAGAACCCGGAACGCATGCCGCTGGACGCACAAAACTAACGCCCATACCGAAACCGCCCCGCCAGGCACCCCAAAGCCGCCACTCGCCCCACCGCCCGCGTAGGGGCAATTTTCGCCGAAAGCTGTCCTATTGCAAAGCCTTCACAAGCAGGATTGTCACGAGATCGCTGCCCCACTCCGCGTCCGGATACCGGTCAGCTTCCGTGTATCCACGCTTTGCATAGAACTGCTGGCTGACGCTGTTGAAAGTGTCCGTCTCCAGCCGCGCTGCTGTGAACCCTGACTTGCTGATCTCAGCCTCCGCCTTGTCCATGAGGCGCGAACCGACACCTGACCGCGAGTAGCTGCCGCGTACGTGCAGCGCGTTTACGAAATCACCCTGCCAATCCACGAAACCCGCGATGTCTTGGCCACACTGACAAACCCAGAACTTGTGTCCGCGCCGAGCCACGTAAGCGGTGGGGCGGTCTTCCTCTCGAAATGCCTTGGCGGCCGAGGAAGTGATGTTGGGCAGCCACGTGCTCTCAAAGGTGTCGTACAAGATCGCGGTCAGGTCGGCCGTGTCTGTGGGCCGCGCGGGGCGGATTTCGAGAGGGCTAAGTGATCGCATGTGGTCAGGCTAACGTCTTGACGGAAAAGAGCCAACGCCGCTTGAGCGATCTACCCGCCCACCCAACCAATTTTTCGGATCGCGGGTGCGCTCCCTTTGAGCGCATAGTGGCCAATTGCGCCCAGACCCAACGCCGCATTAGGTTCTGGCATGACCCAGAAGCTCTCAGACAAGCCAATCGCAATCGCTGCCGATCATCGCGGCGTCGATTGCAAGGAACGCCTGAAGGGCTGGTTGATCGCCAATGGCTACGTCGTGAAGGATTGCGGGACCAACAGCGCTGCCGAGCGGGTCGATGCGATGGACTACGCGCTTCGCGCCGTCGCTGAAATCAAGGCGAGCCGGTCCGACATCGCTGTCGCCATTTGTGGCAGCGGCCAGATGATGGCCATGACGGCAAATCGCTTTCCCTTCATCCGTGCAACGCTAGTTCACACTGAGCAAGAATGCGTCTGGGCGCGTGAGCACGGTGACGCCAACGTACTGGTCTTGGGCGCCGACGTTATTGATGCCGCCACGGGCGAGCAGATACTCGCGTCATTCCTGCGCCATGCTCCACGCGGCGATCGCTATGCGGACCGTCGCGAGCGATTGGCCAAGCTCGATATTTCCAAGCTGTAAACGCCCGATGGTCTCAGGCACACACCGCTGTGATCCGGTCTGTTGACGCCGATTTTCCAGCGCGCAACAGATGTCGCCGCGTACACTCGGATTTCAACATGACCGGAAACACTATCTTCGCGGCAGCGCTCCAGTTTCGCGTCTCGATGGATGTGGCGCGAAACTTTGAGGCGCTGGAGCGGCTTCTCGATCCGCTTCCTCCTCATGCACTGGCGGTCGCGCCCGAGGGAACGCTGTCGGGTTATCTCCCGGAGGCGGGTTTCGTCGAGCGAATAGACCTGGAGCAGACCTCGCAAGCGATTGCCTCAGTTGAGGCGCTATGTCGGCGAAAAAAGATCCACGTCATCGCGGGCGCTTGCATCAAAGATGACGACGGTGCCTGGCGCAACAGCAGCCTTTATTTCGGCCCCGACGGCGAACGAGCGCGCTACGACAAGATCAATCTGGCGCAAAGCGAACGCGGCACATTCGTTGCTGGGAGCGCCCTGCCTGTATTTGACGTAGCCGTGGCCGGCCTGCCGTTGCAGCTCGGCATCCAGATGTGCCGAGAGATACGCTATCCCGAGCAATGGCGCGCACTAGCCGTTCAGGGAGCGCAGGTCTTCGCTTACGTGAACAACGCAGTTGGCAGCAAGAACGGGGACGCTCTCTGGCGCGCTCATCTCGTGAGCCGTGCCGCAGAGACGCAACGGTTCATTATTGGCGCCAACAACGCCGCGTCGGATCAAACTTGCCCCACGATAATCATCGCGCCGACTGGCGAAACCCTATCGACCCCGTCGCTTGGCACTGAAGCGGCGGCAACAGCAAGTCTCGACTTGGGATTGGTCTCCGATTGGGTAACCAGTCAGGCGCGCGACGATGTCGTTGGCGTCACCCTGAGGGAAAAGCCGAGAGACTAGATTGGGCCATCGTAAGTCGGCGGGCATATTTCCGCGACCGGCCTAGTCGATCTAATCCGGTCAGTGGCCTGGGCCCTGCCCGCGCGGCGCGCTTTCGCCGATAACTGCCGCCCAACTCGGTTCGAATTCACGGCGACCAGCTAGCACAGGCGCTCGTCATCGACGCTTCTTTTTTCGGGCAGGCGGAAGTTGGGACTGAACCTCAGGGTCTCGCGCGCGGACTTGGCCAACAGAATCAATGAATGCGGCGATGTGGGCCGATCCCCCAGCATCGGCGCGCGTGACAGCGCAAACTGTGAATCGCGCTTTGCCCGGGAGCGGTGCACTCACAAGCGCGCGACCCGCCATCAGCGCGGAGGCGGCGGACGCCGGCGCGACCGTAACCAAGTCACTGAGCTCGGCCACATCGGCGCATGCACTGAGACTGGGGATGCGATACTTCGGAAAGCCGCGACGCAACAGCATGTCGCGCTGCGTTGCCGGCAATGCTTCCTGAAACAGGCTGTCGAAACCGGCGATTACCCAGTCAAAGCCAAGCATGGTTTCAAGAGAACTTGCGACGCCATCAAGCGGATGCCCTCTTCGAAACAGGACAGCATAGGGCTCGGAAATCAGCCGCGTTACGATCAACGCTTTTCGGTCCGAAAGCTCTCGAACCACATTCTGATGAAACAGAAGCAAATCGGCGCGTTGGCGCACGAGTTGTTCGATAGCCAGCGCCGGCGCCATGACCTGCATGGCGACGTGAACCTGCGGACGCTTGGTTCGAAACTCAAGCAGCGCGCGATGCCCTAACGCGTCAAGAATGACGGGCCCGCATATGACGTCGAGATGCGCTGCGTCCGTGGAAATCGCGGCCTTCACATCCTCCGAGTGGGCGAGAAGGTCGGGTGCGCGTTTGAGCAAGCGCTGACCCGCTTCGGTGGGCGCCAGTGAGCGCGTGGTCCGCTCGATCAGGCGAACGTTGAGACCCTCTTCCAGGGTGCGAATACTTTTCGTCATCGCCGAATGTGAAAGGCCCAGTTCGTCCGCGGCGCGCGAAAAGCTGCGTAGTCGGCACACCGCTTCAAACCTGCGGACCAGGACAAGATCAAACGACATGTTCCATATGATGCATAATAAGCAGCTTTAATTCAATTGTTCTCCACTGTGCCTGGTAGCACGCTGACGCGACGGCGAGGAGCAAGCCCATGAGCGTGCAACAGGTCATGGACCTTCCCATCGAGCTGATTTCGATTGGGTTGTTCTTTTCGATGATGGTGATCGAGCTGGCCGCCATTTTCGTCTTCCGAGCCAAAGGCACGTACGTGGCCAAGGACAGCGCGCTGGGGATTTTTCTTGGGCTCGCCAGCTTGCCTGCCAACGCGCTCACGGCGTTCATCACCTTCGGGCTTCTGTCGCTAGCGACGCCGTTTCAGATTACTAGCCTGCCGCTCAACTGGGCAATGTTCGCACTCTGCTTTGTGCTCGACGACCTACGCTTCTATGTCCACCACCGGATCGCTCATCGATGCCGTTGGGTCTGGGCCATGCACGTGGTCCATCACTCAAGCCAGCAATACAATCTGTCGGTGGCGCTGCGGCAATCGTGGACCAAACACTTCACCGGAACCATGCTGCTGAAGATTCCTTTGGTCCTCATTGGCTTCGATCCCTTGCTGGTGACCTTTTGCGGCGTGCTGAACGCCACCTATCAGTTCTTCCTGCACACAGAAACTATCAACAAGATGCCACGCTGGTTTGAGGCCATCTTCAACACGCCTTCGCACCATCGCGTACACCACGGCGCCAATCCTCGCTATCTTGACGCCAATTACGCCGGCACACTGATCGTCTGGGACCGCTTGTTCGGCACGTTCGTCGCGGAGGAAGCTTCCGACCCACCAGCCTATGGGTTGGTCAAGAACATCGAGAGCTACAATCCGATCACGATACTCTTTCACGAGTATGCGGGGATCGCTCGCGATACATGCCAGCGTGGTCTGACACTCGGGCAGCGGCTGCTTTACGTGTTCGCGCCGCCCGGATGGAGCCATGACAATTCGCGCCAGACCAGTGAATCGATCATGCGCGACGCGGGCATTGTCCGTCATCGCGGCCCTAATCGTGTGCGACCTCAGCCGGCGGGGTAAGAGTTATGCCCTTCCACTACATGTTCTCAGAAGTCGCGATCTGCCTCGCGTCAGGTTGGGGCGCCAGTCGCTTGCTTCGAGATCAGCAGGCAATTGGCGCATTTGGCGTGGCGCTGTTCGCGGTCGCCGCCACCATCGGCATTATTCGAATTGCTACAGGCGCCGATGAATTGCTCGCGCCGGCTCATCGATTTGCCTCACAGGCCGGCGGCACATTCGCGCTCGCCCTCATAGTCTCGCAGATCGCTAAACACCGTGGGTGGACGCCATCGCTCTTGACGATCCTGGCCTGCGCCAGTGCTACTGCCGCGCTAGCTGCTTTAGCAGGCGGCCTCTTGGGTGGCTTCGTCTTCCTGGCC
>JAKFYF010000214.1 GCA_021731005.1 Hyphomonadaceae bacterium | reverse complement strand
CCGCGTTGATCGCGCACATCGTCAGCCCTAGGTGCGCATGGCCGAAGGCGTAAAGCACTTTGGGCGCGCGTTTGAGTCGGCCAATGGCGGGAACATAGTCCGGCAGCGTGGGACGCGGACCCATCCAACGCTCGGGCTGGTCTGAAAACGTCACGCCAAGCTCGCCGATCCGCCTTTGCATCAGCCGCCACTTGCGCGCATCGGCGGGCGCGTCGGGCGCGCCGAACTCGATGCAGCTGGTGGCGCGCAAGCCGGTGGTGAAGCGGGTGAACACCAGGAAGTATTCTTCGAATATGGTGGTCGGCAAATCCTGGGGCCAATCTGTTTCGGCGCTCTGCAGCGAATAGCCGCGCTCGCCGATCAGTGGCGCGGCTTGCCCAAGCTGACGCATGAGTCCGCCAGACCAGGCGCCCGCCGCGATCAGCACGCCATCTGCTGTCCGCTCGGCCCCCGATCCCAGGGTGACGCGTCCATCGGCCTCGACGCGCGTGGCCCTATCGGCGACGATTTCGCCGCCTGCGCTGGCAAACGCGGCCAGCATCGCCTCGCGCGCGCCTTGCGGATTGCCGACCTGGCCGGTTCCACTGAATAATAGGCCTGCGCGCGGAGGTCGCTCCATGATGCTTGCGTAGCGCTCAAGCTCGCCGGCGCTGAGTTCGCGAAAGCTGGCCGAGCCCCAGCGCGTGCGGGCGGCCGCGGCGCGGCCTTTGTCGGCAGCGGCTTCGCTGGTCCAGACCGTGGCGTGCCCGTGCGGCAGCACCAGGCTGGGCGCGCCGACATCGCGCGCAAGGCGCGTCCACGCTCCCATGGCGTCCGCGAGCAGGGCGGTCAGCGCCGCTTCGCCGCGCGCCGCCGCGCGCGGGTCGCAGGCAGCCAGATAGCGCCTGGCCCACGGCGCGATCAGCGCCGCGTCGCGCCAGCGGAAATCAAGCGGGCCGCCCATCGCAAAACTCGATCGCGGCGCCCGCCAGACGTTCGCCCACGCGGACCAGGGCGTCACCTGTTCGGGCCCCAGATGGCCGGCATTGCCCCAGGACGCGGCGCGGCGCATGTCGCCCGGATCGATCAGCGTCGTTCGCACGCCCGCTTGTTGCAGCCTGAGCGCCGAGGCCGCCCCAATGAGCCCGCCGCCGATCACGAGAATAGATTTCATCGCGGCGATGGATCGTATAGGTTCGCCGCCTTGGCAAGCGAGGTATTGGATGCAAGTTGATTGGGCCGGCGTATTTCCCGCGGCGACGACGCAATTCGCGCCAGATCTGTCGCTGGACATCGGCGCAACCCAGAAAGTCCAGGACAAGCTGGTGCGCGAAGGCGTGCACGGGCTGATTATCATGGGCACGGTCGGGGAGAACAATTCGCTGGAGGCCGACGAGAAGCGCGCCGTGTTGAAGGCGGCGGTGGAGGCGGTCGCCGGACGCGTGCCGATCATCGCCGGCGTTTCGGAGCTGGACACCAGGCGCGCAATCGCGTTCGCCCGCGATGCGGAGAAGGCCGGCGCCGATGGCCTCATGGTGCTGCCGGCGATGGTGTATGTGCCGGCCGAGGGCGAACTGGTTTCCCACTTCCGGGCGGTAGCACGGGCGACGGCCCTGCCGATCATGCTGTACAATAACCCGCCCGCCTACCGCGTCAGCATCGGCGTCGCGGCGTTGAAGGAGCTCTCGGATCAAAGCAACATCGTCTGCCTGAAGGAAAGCGCGCCCGATACGCGCCGCTTCACCGACATCTTCAACGCTCTGGGCGATCGTTACGTGCTGTTCTCCGGCCTGGACGATGTCGCCTTGGAAGGCTTGCTGCTCGGCGCGCGCGGCTGGGTGTCGGGATTGACCAACGCCTTCCCCAAGGAATCCCTCGCGCTTTACCAGGCGGCATTGTGCGGCGATCTCGCGACCGCGCGCGCGATCTATCGCTGGTTCATGCCGCTCTTGCACTTGGACGCCGAGCACGATCTGGTGCAGTCGATCAAGCTCGCCGAGCAGATCATGGGGCGCGGCAGCGAACGCGTACGTCCCCCGCGCTATACACTCACCGGCGCGCGGCGCGCGGAAGTGACAACGCTGGTGGAGCAGGCCGCCGCGACGCGGCCAAAGATCGGCTGATGGCGCGCCACACCTTCCACTGCATTGACGGCCACACAGCGGGCAACCCGGTGCGGCTTGTGGTCGAGGGCGCGCCGGAACTTACAGGCGTCAGTATGAGCGAGAGGCGACAGGATTTCCTCGCGCGCTACGATTGGATTCGCACCGGGCTCTGCTTCGAGCCGCGTGGCCACGACATGATGAGCGGCGGGTTTCTCTATCCGCCAACGCGCGCGGAAGCCGATGTCGGGATCTTGTTCATCGAGACCAGCGGCTGCCTGCCGATGTGCGGGCACGGCGCTATCGGCATCGTCACGTTCGGCCTGGAACAGGGGCTGATCAAGCCGCGGTCGCCTGGGCGCTTCATCGCCGAGGTTCCCGCTGGCATGATCGAGATAAGCTATGTGCAAGAAGGCGCGCGCGTGCGCTCTGTGCGCTTCCGCAACGTGGCGAGCTATCTCGCCGCCGAAGGCGTGCACGTCGAGGTTCCCGGCTTCGGGCCGATCACCCTTGACATCGCTTATGGCGGCAATTTCTACGCCATCGTCGAGCCGCAGGGGCCGTATCGCGGCCTCGATGTGCTGGGCGCCGCGCGCGCTCTTTCCTTGTCACCGGTCCTTCGCGCGCTGGTGCGCGAGCAGGTCGACCCCGTACACCCGGCCGATCCCAGCATTCGCGGTGTTTCTCATATCTTGTGGGCCGATGCGCCGAAAGGCGAAGGCGCGCACGGCCGCAACGCCGTGTTCTACGGCGAAAAAGCCATCGACCGCAGCCCTTGCGGCACTGGAACCTCGGCGCGCATGGCGCATCTGGTCGCCAAAGGCAAATTGCGAGTAGGCGACAGTTTCGTGCACGAGAGCTATATCGGCAGCCGCTTCATCGGCCGTGTCGAGGCCGAGACGGAACTGGGCGGCATGCGCGCCATCATTCCCTCGATCGAAGGCTCGGCCATCGCCACCGGCCGCAACGAGATTTGGATTGATGACGAGGACGTCTTCGCGCATGGGTTCCAGGTGCTTTGAGCACACCGCCGAAAGCTGTGGATGCTCCCGACGAGCTCAGCTAGGCTGAGACAAAATACAGTCGCGGGGAGGTAAGGGTGAAATTCAACTTTGGCGCTGTGGCGGCTTGGCTCACTTCAATCGTCGGCGCCCTGCTGACGCTGCTTTCGCTGATCGCGGCATGGTTTATCTTCACGCTGCTCCGCACCGCGCACAAGCGCGGCGAACTCGCGCCCAAGCCGGAAGCGGTCGGCCTCGGTGCGGTGACCAATTTCTTTGACACGCTCGGCATCGGTTCGTTCGCGCCGACCACCGCCTACATGAAGCTGCGCAAGATGGCGCCGGATTCCTATTTCCCCGCCATCCTCAACGCCGGTCACGCATTGCCCACGGTTGTGCAGGCGCTGGTGTTTATCACACTGGTGCAGGTTGACCCAGTGCTGCTGCTGTCGTGCATCGTCGCGGCCGTGGCGGGCGCGTTCATCGGCGCGCCAATTGTGCAGCGCAGTCCGGTGCGCTTGGTGCAAGGCGTCGTCGGCGCTGCATTGTTGATCGCGGCGCTCTTGTTCGCCGCCAAGAACCTCAATTGGCTGCCGCCCGGGGGCGACGCCTTGACGCTGCCGCCGACCTTGTTCGCGGCGGCGGTCGGCGCGCATTTCGTCATGGGCGTGCTGATGATGTTCGGGATCGGGCTCTACGCACCGTCGCTGATTGCGCTTAGCCTCATGGGTCTCAATCCGGCCGCCGCCTTCCCGATCATGATGGGGTCATGCGCGTTTTTGATGCCAATCTCGAGCCTCCGCTTCGTGCGCTCCGACCGCATCGATCTGCGCGTCGTGTTGGGATTGGCGCTGGGCGGCATACCGGCGGTGCTGCTGGCTGCTTTCGTCGTCAAGTCGCTGGACCTGGTCACCTTGCGCTGGCTGGTGGTCGTGGTTGTGGTCTATGCGTCGTTGCTCTTATTGCGGTCGGCATTGGTGGGTGAGAAGACTGCCGCGGCGGCGGCCTCGACGTGAGGAGGGGACACATGAGAATTGCGGCAATGGCGCTCGCGGGCGCGCTCTGCGCGTCGCCGGCTTTTGGTCAGACGGCTTCGCAGGATCTCGTGCGCCTGTTCGAGGACGAACGCGCGCTGGTGTATCGCGAACAGCCGCTCACCGCCACCTATGAGGGCGTGCACGATTATGACGATCACCTCGCTTCGGTGACGCCGGAAGCCTATGCGCGTCAGCTTGATGGCGACCGCGCGCTGCTCACGCGCCTGGCCGCGATCGACCGCAATGCGCTCAGCGCGCAGGAGCAAGTCAGCGCCGATCTGTTCACCTTCATGGTCGGCGAGCGCGTTCGTTTCGCGCCGTACCGGGAATGGCGGCTGCCGCTCAACAGCGACAGCGGCTTTCACACCGAGATCCTGCAGCTCCACAACGCGCACAATCCGCGCACGACCCGCGATTACGAAACCTACATCGCCCGCCTCAACGACGTGCCACGCTATTTCCGTGAGAACATCGCCAATATGCGCGTCGGCATGCGCGACGGCTTCACGCTGCCAGCCGAGATCGTCGGCGGCGTCGGCCAAGTGGTGGCGGGCATGCGCTTTGCGAGGCCGGAGGACAACCCGCTCTGGGCCCCGTTCGCGGATTTCCCCGCCGCCGTGCCCGAAAGCGAGCGCGCGCGCCTTGCCGCCGCCGGCCGCGCCGCCATCGCAAACGCGGTGATGCCGGCGTTCGAGGAGTTTCGCAGCTTCTTCGAAACCGATTACGCACCCCACGCGCGCCGTACGATTGCCGCCACTGCGCTGCCGAACGGGCGCGCCTATTATGCCGATCTGGTCCGCTATTACACGACGCTGCCGGAGGCGACGCCACAAGCGATCCACCGCACCGGCCTTGCCGAAGTCGCGCGCATCCGCGCCGAGATGGAAGCGATCGTCCGCGAGGTCGGCTTCCAGGGCTCGTTCGCTGATTTCCTCACCTTCCTGCGCACCGATCCGCAATTTTACGCCGCCACGCCCGAGCAGCTCTTGCGCGAGGCCGCCTGGATCACGCGTGAGGTTGACGCGCAGATGCCGAATTTTTTCGGGACCATCCCGCGCACCCCCTACACAGTGCGCCCGGTTCCCGCCGCGTTGGCGCCGAACTACACGGGCGGTCGTTACAA
The DNA here is from genome assembly GCA_021731005.1 of Hyphomonadaceae bacterium. Taxonomy (GTDB): domain Bacteria; phylum Pseudomonadota; class Alphaproteobacteria; order Caulobacterales; family Aquidulcibacteraceae; genus Vitreimonas. The sequence continues at coordinate 5,187 of JAKFYF010000214.1, read as the reverse complement.
TCCGGGACCCGCCGGCGGCGCCGGCGAATATTGGGTCAATACGTACGCGTTGCGGAATCGCCCCCTCTACGTGCTGCCGTCGCTGACGCTCCACGAAGCCGCGCCCGGCCATCACACGCAAGGCGCTCTGGCGCGTGAGCTCATCGGGCTTCCGCGCTTTCGGCAGAACTTCTATCCGCACGCGTTCGGGGAGGGCTGGGGGCTTTATTCTGAGAAACTCGGCGAGGAGATGGGGGTGTACCACACGCCGTATCAGCGCTTCGGCCGGCTGACCTACGAGATGTGGCGCGCCTGCCGGCTGGTCGTCGACACCGGCATGCATTCCCAGGGCTGGTCGCGTCAGCGCGCGCTCGACTACATGGGAGCCAACACCGCGCTCTCAACCCATGAGATCCGCACCGAGATCGACCGCTACATCGCCTGGCCGGGCCAGGCGCTGGCGTACAAGACCGGAGAGATGCGCATCGTCGCGCTGCGCCGCCGCGCGGAAGCCGCGCTCGGCGAACGCTTTGACATCCGCGCTTTCCATGACGCGGTGCTCGGCAGCGGCGGGGTAACGTTGCCGGTGCTGGAGCGGCAGATCGATGCGTACATCGCGGCGGCGGGGGATTAAGGCCAAACACGAAAGCACCAAAGTGGAGCGTTCATCTCATCAATTTCAATGTGGCGCTCATGAAGCGGGGCAAAAGGCGCGTCATTGTGGCTGAGGATTCTTTGTGCCTTTGTGGTGAAGACACGAAGGCACAAAGCGCCCGGAGGCCTGAAGTCGACAACGCCTTGACGCCTCACCCCTTCAGCAATTCCAGCATCGCCTTCGCCGCGGCCGGGTTGCGCTCCTTGGCGCCGGAGATGAAGTACAAGAACACATCGCCGGATTTCTCCCAGGCGCGCACCGTCTTCAGCCACTTCTTCAGCGCCGCCTTGGGATAGCCCGTGGGCTCGTCGGCCTGCGTCAACTCCAGTCGCGCATAGGCAAAATCGGCGGTGGGCGCCACGATCAGCGGATGCTTCTCCGATTCCACCGTCACCACGGCGATGTTGCGGTCGCGCGCCTGCTTCAGAAAGACTTCATCGGTGAAGCTCTCGTGGCGCACTTCGATGGCGTGGCGCAGCTTAAGCTTGCCAAGCTTATCCGGCAGCAGATCGAAATAGGCGCCCATCTCGGCGACGTCGTATTTCTTGTAGGGCGCCATCTGCCAGAAGATCGGCCCCAGTTTTTCGCCAAGCTCGCCAACGCCGCTATTGAAGAACCACTCGATGCTTTGCGCGGCTTCGCGCAAATCCTTGCGCTGCACCGCCGCGCGCGGCGCCTTGACCGAGAACATGAAATCCTCCGGCGTGGCGGCCGCCCACTTCTTGAACGATGTGGCCGACTGGGTGCGGTAGAAGGTGGCGTTGATCTCGATCGCCGTCACCTGCCGGCTGGCGTATTCGAGTTCCTTCGCGGTCGGCACGTGCTTTGGATAAAACGTGTCGCGCCAGGGTTCGTACGACCAGCCGCCGATGCCAACTCGGATCACCTTACCCGCCCGTGAATTTTGGCGTGCGTTTGTTGGAGAAGGCGTCGACCGCTTCCTTGTGGTCGGCGGTCTCGTGCGCCAGCGCCTGGAACGCGGCGGAAAGCTCGAGCACATCGTGCAAGCGCGAATGCTGAGCCTCGCGCAGGAGGCGCTTGGCCAAACGCAGCGCGCGTGGAGGGTTCACGGCGATGCGTTCGGCCAGTGCGCGCGCCTCGTCCATGAGTTTGTCATCGGGGCTGATGCGGGTGACGAGACCGATGCGCAACGCTTCCTCGGCGTCGATGGTGTCGCCGGTAAGCACGAGTTCCGCGGCGCGCGTGGCGCCGATGGCGTTGGTCAAGATCCAAGCGCCGCCGTCGCCCGGGATGATCCCGACCTTGACGAAATTCGAGGCCATCTTGGTCGATTGCCCGCAAATACGGATGTCGCACAGCGCGGCGATATCGAGCCCGAGGCCCATGGCGTGGCCGTTGATGGCGGCGATGGTGGCGCATTCGACTTCGGCAAGCGATTTGATCAGCGTGTGCACGCCACGGCGGTAATTGCTGCGGGTGGCGTCGGGCGGCGACTGCGGGCCAATGCCGGTGCCTTCGCGGATCGACCTAAGGTCGCCGCCAGCGCAAAAGCTCTTGCCGGCGCCGGTGAGGATGATTGCGTTGATGTCGCGGTCCTCGTGCGCGGCCATCAGCGCCGCCGCCACGTCGTGGCAATCCTGCGGGGTGGCGATGGCGTTGCGGCTTTCGGGCCGGTTCAGCGTCACGGTCGCGACGCGGCCGGATTTTTCGTAAGTGGCGAAGGTCATGGGGGCGTCTTAGCGGTTTGGGACGGCAAGCGCCACTGTAACGCGATGGCATCCTTCTCCCCGTGAGTGAGGGGAGAAGGTGGCCCGAAGGGTCGGATGAGGGGGCTCGCGACGTTTGACGTTTGGCGCGATAGCCTGTGCGATCTTTGGGAGAGGGCTAGCCCCCTCATCCGTCGGCTTCGCCGAAAGGACGCTGAAACACTATTTCAATCCCAGCTTCGCCCGCGTCGCTTTGGTCAAACTCACCGCGCTATCGGCATACACCGACCAGGGATCGGGCTCGGTCAGGCGCGCGCTCATGTCGCGCAGCTTAAACGCGGCGGCCGAGGAGAGGGAGCGCAGCTCGGTCCAGCTCACTGGCGCCGCAATCGGCGCCGTCCCTCTGGCCCTTGCCGAATAGGGCGCGATCGCCGTGGCGCCGCGATGATTGCGGAAATGGTCGATAAAGATTTTGCCCTTGCGCTTGGCTTTGCTCATGGTGGCGACGAAGCGCGCGGGATCGAGCAAGGCCACTTGGGCGGCGAACTCGGCGGCGAAGCTCTTCACCTCGTCCCAGGAATGGCGCCGCTTCAGATGCAACACGATGTGCACGCCCTTGCCGCCGGTGAGCATGGCGAATGAGGGCAGGTCCGCTGAGTCCAACAGCGCCTTGATGTCGAGCGCGGCGCGGCGCACCTGCGCGAAGTCCAGGCCTTCGTCTGGATCGAGATCGAAAACCAAGCGGTCGGGTTTTTCCTGCGTCTCGTTCTTGGCGCCCCAGAGATGGATTTCCAGCCCGCTCATCTGCGCGCACGCCACCAGCGCATCGGCATCGGGCAGGGTGAGGTAACTGACCCGCTCGCCAGCGGCTTCAGTGACGGCAACGGTCTCAATCTCCTTCGGCGCGCCGGCCATGGCGTGCTTCTGAAAAAAAGTCTGCGCGCCCGCGCCGTCTGGCGCGCGCACCAGGCTCACCGGGCGGCCGAACACGTGCGGGCCCATGCGCGGCGCGGCGGCTTCGAGATAGGCGGCGTATTCGGCCTTGGTCACCTGCGCATCGGGGAACAGCACGCGATCGGGATTGGTGAGCCGCACGCGCGACTTGAGCGCTGGGCGCTCGCTCTCGATGCGCACTTCCTCGGCCGGCTTGTCGCCGCGCAGACCGAGGAACACGCCGTGACGCACCGCACCGTCGGCGGTGAGGTCGGCGTAGCGCACTTGCGCCACAAGCTTGGGCTCAACCCACTTGGCGCCGCGTGCTGCTTCAGGGGGAACACTCAGCGCCGGCTTGGCGCGCGCGAGCTTGGCCACTTGCTCCGAGAGCGCCCTTAGCGTCTTGTCGGTGAAGCCGGTTCCGACATTGCCGCGATAGGCAAGCTTGCCGCTCACGTGCTCGGCCAGCAGCAGCGAAGCGAAAGCGCGCCGCGGCGAGGGCTGGTAGCCGACAATGACGAACTCGCGCTCATTGACGCACTTGGCCTTCAGCCAGATATTGGTGCGGCCGCTGCGATAGGGCGCATCGGCGCGCTTGGAGACGACGCCTTCGAGGCCCTGGTCGCGAAACGCTTCGAACACTTTCGGCCCGTGGTCTTGGATTACCGGCGACAGCTGGATCGGCGCGCGCGCCGCCTTGAGCAGTTTCGCCAGCCGCGCCTTGCGCTCGCTGAGCGGCAGCTTGCGGATGTCGTCCTTGCCATCGGCCAGGAGGTCGAAGGCAAAATAGGAAACGCCCTTCGCTTCGCCGTTTTCGAGCGAGCGTTGCAGCGCCCCGAAATCGGTGCGCCCGCTCTGATCGGCGACCGCGACTTCGCCGTCGATCAGCGCGTCTTTCAGGTTTAGCGCCGCCAGCGCTTCGGCGATGCGGGCGAAACGCACGGTCCAGTCAAGCCCGGTGCGGGTGTAGAGCCTGACCGCGGCGCCGCTCACCGCTGCTTGCAGGCGATAGCCGTCATACTTGATCTCGTGCAGCCACTTGTCGCCATCCGGCGGAAGCTCAACCGGCGTGCACAGAGCCGGCGCGACGAATTCCCATTTCGGCGCGGCCGCCGCCATGGTCGCGCGTTCGCTTCCCTTGCTCCACACCCGTCCGCCGGTGGCTTTCAGATCCTCAACCGTGCGGCCGGTGTTCACGCTGGTCAGCGCGCGGGCGATGATGTCTTCGTTCGAAGCATGCGCATCGCGCGATTTCATCAGCAGCCAATTGTCGCCGCGCTCGCCCTCACGGGGCTTCATCCGCACCATATGGAACTCGCCCTTCAGCCGCTCGCCGGCGAGAATGAATTCGAGCTTGCCCGCCGGAAGCGTGGTTTCCGGAGGCTTCAGCCATTTCACCTTGCCCGTGTCCCAGATGATCACCGCGCCGGCGCCGTATTCGCCCTTGGGAATGGTGCCTTCGAAGGCGCCGTATTCGAGCGGATGGTTCTCGGTGCGCACGGCGAGGCGCTTCACCGCCGGGTCCAGGCTCGGGCCCTGCGGCACCGCCCAGCTCATCAGCACGCCGTCATGCTCGAGCCGGAAATCGTAGTGCAGGCGGCTGGCGGCGTGTTTTTGTACAACAAACATGCCGCCCGCGGATTTGAGCGTGCCGCCGGCAGGCTCGCTGGTGCGCGCGAAATCGCGCTTCTTGACGTAGGCGTCGAGTGATTCGCGAGGGGGCATTGCCTAAGCGCAAACAGGTCGACCCCCCTCCCCGCGAGGGGAGGGGGCAGGGGGTGGGGTGAAACACCGCTGTTCGTGGTTGGGAGCGCGAGCCATCGGCCCGCTGGCCACCGCGCGACGCGGGAAGATGCGCGCCGGGAGGCGCGCGCTCCAACCTGGATAGAAATGTGTGACACCCCACCCCCTGTCCCCTCCCCTCAAGGGGAGGGGGAGGTGCATCTCCCGGAG
>JAKFYF010000131.1 GCA_021731005.1 Hyphomonadaceae bacterium | reverse complement strand
TACCCCCGCCCCGCAAGGGGGCGGGGAACTAGTCCTTCGCCAAGACGAAGACGTCCTCGACACCTGGTTCTCCTCCGGCCTGTGGCCGTTCTCGACGCTGGGCTGGCCGGAGAAAACTCCGGAACTGCAGCGCTTCTATCCGACCTCCACGCTCGTCACCGCCCACGACATCATCTTTTTTTGGGTGGCCCGGATGATGATGTTTGGCTTGCACTTCATGAAGCAAGCGCCCTTCCACGAAGTCTACATCCACGCCCTCGTCCGCGACGCCAAGGGCGCGAAGATGTCGAAGTCCAAGGGCAACACCATGGACCCCTTGGAGCTGATCGATAAATACGGCGCCGATGCGCTGCGCTTCACGCTGGCGGCGCTCGCCGCGCAGGGGCGCGACATCAAGCTCAGCGAACAGCGCATCGAAGGCTATCGCAATTTTGGCACCAAGCTCTGGAACGCGGCGCGCTTCGCGCAGATGAACGAATGCGCGGTGTGGGATCGGTTCGATCCGCGCACGCCGTTGCAAATCGTCAACAAATGGATCGTCGGCGAAACCGCGAAAGCAGCAGCCGCGGTCACGCGCGAACTGGAAGCGCGGCGCTTCAACGAAGCGGCCGGCGCGCTCTACAAATTCGTCTGGAATATCTACTGCGATTGGTATCTTGAATTCATCAAGCCCTTGCTCAACGGCGAAGATGAAGCCGCGAAGACCGAGACGCGCCGCACCGCGGCGTGGGCGCTCGATCAAATCTTGATCCTGCTGCACCCGTTCATGCCCTTCATCACCGAGGAATTGTGGGCGCGCACTGGCGAGTACGGGACCAAGCGCGCAGGCATGCTGATCGCGGAAGTCTGGCCTCGCCTCGCCGACGATCTCATCGATGCCGCCGCCGAGGCCGAAATCGCCTGGATGGTTGAACTGATCGAGGAAACCCGCTCCACCCGCTCGGAGTTGAACGTGCCGGCCGGCGCGAAAATTCCGCTGCTGCTGATCGGCGCCGATGCCGCAACCGAGGCGCGGCTCGAGCGATATCAGGATCTGATCGACCGCATGGCGCGGCTCGAATACTCAACCAGCGCGGCGAGCGCGCCCAAGGGCTCGGTGACATTCGTGCTGGAAAGCGCGACCGTTGCATTGCCGCTCGAAGGCGTGGTCGACTTGCCGGCGGAGGCCGCGCGCCTGGCCAAGGACATCGCCAAGATCGACGCAGAAATCTCCAAGATGACCGCCAAGCTCGGCAATGCCGACTTCGTCGCCAAGGCGCCGGAGGAAGTCGTCGACGAATTGCGCGAGCGGCTCGCGCAGGAAACCGCCACGCGCGCCAAGCTTGCGCACGCGCTGGCGCAGATAAAGGGGGAGGCGTGATGCGCGTCTTCCTCACTGGCGCATCCGGCTTCGTCGGCGGCGCCGCCGCGCGGAAATTCGTAGCCGCCGGCCATGCAGTGCGCGCCATGTCGCGTTCGGAGAAGTCCGACGTCGCCATCCGCGCACTGGGCGCCGAGCCGGTGCGCTGCGATTTGGAGACGGTCGGCGGGTCGCATCTCGGCGATTGTGAAGCGGTGCTGCATTGCGCCGCGTTTGTCGAACAATGGGGACCGATCGAAGCCTGGAAGCGCTTCAACATTGACGGCACGGCGGCGGTGCTGAAGGCGGCGCGCGAAGCCGGCGCCAGGCGCTTCATTCATATCAGCACGGAATCGGTGCTCTGGCGCGGCCAGCATCTGCGCGATGTGGACGAGAGCTATCCGCTCGCGCTCGCTTCGCCCTATCCATATGCCTGGACCAAGGCGCGCGCCGAATTGCTGGTGCGTGACGCGGCGACGCCCGAGTTCACCACCATCATCCTGCGCCCGCGCTTCATTTGGGGGCCGGGCGACACGACGCTGCTGCCGGCTATCCGCAGCATGGCGGCAAGCGGGCGGTGGATGTGGGTCGGCGGCGGGGCTGCGCGCACCTCGACCACGCATATCGACAATCTGGTGCATGCGATCGAGCTGGCCTTGACGAGCGGTCGGGCCGGGGAGGCGTATTTCGTGCTCGACGAAGGCGTGCGCACGATGAAAGAGATGATCTCCGGCATTGCGGCCTCTGAGGGCATCGCGCTGCCGGACAAGGCGATGCCGGCTTGGCTCGCGGACATGGTTGGCGCTGCGTGCGAAGGCGTGTGGCGCACGTTTTCCCTCAAAGGCGAGCCGCTGCTGACCCGCTTTGGCGCCATGATCATGTCGCGCGAGTGCATCTTGAAGGGCGAGAAAGCGCGCGCGGAACTGGGCTATGCGCCGGTGATCAGTGTGGCGGATGGGTTGCGGAGATTGAGCGGCGCATGATCTTGACCGCCGGCGCCCTCGCCGGCATGCGGCGCTTCAACCGCACGGACCAAGGTGGTCGGACCGGGGTATGCCGGCGAGGGCGCCGGCGGTCCGATGGAGTGCGTCATCCCAGAGCCACGATCGCGCCGCGGCCCGCTTCATCGCCGATGGCGATGAGCTTGCCGTTGGCGCTCCACGCCAGCGCGGTGACCGCGCCTTCCCCAGGGTCGACGAGTTCCGCGCCAGTCTCGTCGGCGAAGCCGACCAGCATCGCCGCGCCGTCGGCATAGCCGATGGCGAGGGCCTCTTCGCTGGGATGGAACGCTACGCAGGTGACAAAACTCTCGCGCTCGCCCGGCTGCAGCGGCGGCTTGCCCTGCGGGCCAAGCTTGCCGACGAACGGCCAGACGATGGCGGCGTTCGCGCCGGATGTAGCGAGCCAGCGTCCGCGCTTGTCCCAGGAGAAGCTGCGCGTCTTCGCCGGGTAGCCATCCATGCGCAGATCGATTTTCTCCGGCAAGCGCCAGCCATGCAAGGCGTTCTCCTGCATGGCGGTGACGACGTAGTCGGCGCCCGGTGAAAGCGTGACCCCTAGGTGCGAGCCCGCCCATTTGAGTCCGACGCCCTTGTCGTCGGCCGCCAACACATAGCGCAGCGTCACGCCATTGTAGTGGCTGGCCGCAAGCCTGCGGCCCTTGGCGTCGAGCGCGAGGCCGCCGATGCTGGAGGGGTGGGAGAAGCGGTGCGCCTCCTTGCCCCCCACGAACACGATCGCCTCCTTGCCAACGCCGGCGACGATTACGCCTGACGCGGGGCTCGCGACGACCTGATCAACCCATTTGCGCACGCTCGCTAGCGTCTCCACTTCGCCCGACAGCGACACGACGTTCAGTTTGCCATCGTCGCCGCCAGTGAGCAGCCGCTTGCCGTCGGGATGCAACGCTGCGCTCAGGATCACGCCATCATGGACGCCAATGGACCGCGCGTCTTCAGACGCGCCGACAACGCGCACCGAGCCATCCGCCAGTGCGTACAACACCTGGTCGCCGATCCAGTGCGCGCTGGTGACGCTGGCGCCGAGCGCGAGCCGGCGGCCGGTGAGATAGACTTGCGCGGTCACGGAAATGCTGGCCGCGCGCGCCCTCCCCCTTGCGGGGAGGGCGCTGGGGGGCGGTGGGCGCGCAAACACATAGGCGCCGGCTTATCGGCCCGCCCCTCATCCGGCCGCTTCGCGGCCACCTTCTCCGCAAGGGAGAAGGGATTTCTTCGCGCCCCCCTCACGCCGCACACGCCAGAAATGCTGCTTCCAGCTCCGCCCGATCCAGATTGCGGCCGATGAACACGAGGCGCGAGAGGCGCTTTTCGTCTTCGCGCCAATCGCGCTGGGTGTCGCCTTCGATGATCATGTGGACGCCTTGCACGACGAAGCGCTTAGGCTCGTCGGGAAAGGCAATAATTCCCTTGAGCCGCAGAATATCGGGCCCGCGCGCCTGGGTGAGGTCGTTGAGCCAGGGCAACAACTTCTGCGGATTGATCGGTTTCTCGGTGGAGAGCGAAACGCTGGCGATGCCGGATGCGGCGACATGATCATGGCCTTGATGATGGCGGTGGCCGTGCTCATGCTCGCCGTGGTCGTGATGGGCGCAAGCATCGTCGCAATCGTGATCGGGCAGAAAGTGCGGGTCGATCTCCGTGACACGCTCCAGGTCGAAGGCGCCGAGCCCTAAGATGGCGTCGAGCGGGATGTCCCCGCGGATCATCCGGTGCAGCCGCGCCGTCGGGTTAATGGCGCGGATTTCGCGTTCGATCGCGGCCAGATCCTCCTTGCCTGCAAGGTCTGTCTTGTTGAGCAGGATCACATCGGCGAAGGCGATCTGTTCGGCGGCCTCCTCGGAAGACGCCAATTGAGCGCGCACGTGCTTGGCGTCGGCCACAGTTACGATGGCGTCAAGTTTGGTCTTGGCCCGCACGTCGGCGTCGACGAAAAACGTCTGCGCCACCGGCGCGGGCTTGGCCAAGCCCGTGGTCTCCACCAGGATCGCGTCAAACCTTCCTTTCCGTTTCATCAGCCCCTCGATGATGCGGATTAGATCGCCGCGCACGGTGCAGCAGACGCAGCCATTGTTCATCTCGAATACTTCCTCGTCGGCGTTGACGATGAGGTCGTTGTCGATGCCGATCTCGCCGAACTCATTGACGATCACGGCGTATTTCTTGCCATGCGGCTCTGTGAGTATCCGGTTCAAGAGGGTGGTCTTGCCGGCGCCCAGGAAGCCGGTGAGCACGGTGACGGGGACGGGTTCTGTCATCGCCCCTAGATAGCTATTCCGGCGGGCCGCGCCAGCGGCTAGGCTTGGGCCTTGCGAAGGCGGGAGGCGGGTCATGGCTGCGGTTCGGAACTGGCTTTTGGGCTTGTTGGGCGTTCTGTTTGTACTTGCCGCCGTATTCGCTGCCGGGCTCTATTTCCTGGTTTCCCGTCTGGATGTGCGCGCGGAGGTGGAGCGCGCGGTCGAAGGCGCCACCGGGCGCGATCTCACGTTGAGCGGGGATGTGGGTGTGAGTTATTGGCCGGTGCTGGGGCTGCACGCCGCCGGCGCCAAATTGGCCAATGTCGAAGGGGGCCGCGCGCCGGCCTTCCTGACCGCGGAAGACATTCATGTCGGTGTGGAACTCTGGCCGCTGTGGGAGCGGCGGGTCGTTGTACGCCGCCTGGTGCTGCAAAAACCGGCCATCGCGCTTGAAGTCGACCAAGAGGGCAGGCCGAATTGGATCTTCGGGCCGCGGCGGCGTCCCGCGCCGCCATCGGCGCCGGCGCCAACCACGCCAGCCGCGCCTGCCCCGCGCCCGAGCGAGCCGACGCTGGATGTGACGCGCGCTACCTTGCGGCAGCTCGACATCAGCGATGGCGAAGTCAGCTTCTTTGACGCGCGGCGCGGCGCCGGATGGGTCGTCGGCGGCGTCGATATTTCAAGCGATCTTAGCAATCTCGAACTACCCATGCGCGTAGCCGGTGAGGTGCTGTTCAACGAAAGGCCGGTGGAGCTGGACATCGAAGTGGCGCGCCCCGGCGCAGCGCTGCGCGGGGAACCCACCGGGATCAAGCTGAACATCGAGAGCGCGTTGCTGACCGCGCGGCTCGACGGGGCGACTATCGCGGCCTCGGGCGAACTGAGCGGCGCGGTCACCGCCTCGGGGCCCAGCTTACGGCAATTGGCCGCCTGGAGCGGAGCACCGTTTCAGGGCGGGGTTGGGCTTGAGCAGTTCGAAGTCACCGGGCGCCTGGCCATCGGCGGGGGGCGCTACGATTTCACCAACGCCGCCTTCTCCCTCGACCGCATCAGCGGCCGCGGCGATTTTGTCCTCGCCCAGCACGGCGGCAAGCCGTATTTCAGCGGCCGGCTGCAATTGGCCGATTTCGATCTCAATCCGTATCTTGTCGGTCAGGCGCCGTCGCAACCGGCGCCAGCCACGGCCGGCGAGGCCAGCATCGCGGTGGTCGCAGCGCCGGCGCGCGCCATCGATGTGCGCGCCGCGCCGACGCAAACGCCAATCGACTTCTCGGGCGTGCGCGCATTCAACGCCGATCTGGAACTCATTACCGGCGCGGTGTTGGTGCAACACATGCGCGTCGACAGCGCACGCCTTAACATGGTGCTGCATGACGGCAAGCTTGCCGCCACGCTGCACAATCTCACTCTTTATGGCGGCTCGGGGCGCGGACGGCTCGAACTGGATGCAAGCGGGGAAGCGCCGCTCATGGTCCAGCAACTCGCTTTCTCCGGGCTCGATGCGCGCAACTTCCTCACCGACGCAGCGAATTTCTCCAACATAGAGGGCCGCGTGGATCTGAACCTCGATCTGCGCACGCAAGGGCGCAATCAGGTAGAGATGATCAACGCCGCCGATGGCGCCGCCCATCTCGAAGTGATCGGCGGGGTGCTGAACGGCGTCGATCTTGGGGGGGTTTCGCGCACCATCCGCAATGCCCTGCGCGGCGAACTGATCGCGCCCGAAGCGCGCACGCCGTTCCAGGGATTCTCGGCCACCTTCGCGATTGCCGATGGCGTCCTGGCTAGTGAAAATCTCAACTTCACCACCGCCGAACTGCGCATCCCCGCGATCGGGATCATCGATCTCCCGGCGCGGCGGCTCGACCTGCGTTTGGCGCCGCGATCCCCGCGCGGGGGCCTTGTATTCCCGTTCTCGATTCGAGGCCCCTGGGGGCAGGTTGACTACAAGTGGGATGGCGGCGGCGCCGCCCAGCGCGAGGTGCTAACACGCGTGCGCCAGGTGCAGGCGGCGGCTCGGGCCGGTCAGAATTAGCGCCGGGCGCGCGAGCCGGCGCTTAAGTGTTTAATTTGAGGTCGCGCCCGGATAAAGCAAACGCCAAGGCGGACAAGCGATGGACCTTGAAACTTTCGAAATGCTGCGCGCGACGGTCCGCCGTTTCGTCGAGGCGCGTCTGATCCCGGCGGAAGACAGTGTTGAGCATGGCGACGCGGTGCCCGCCGACATCATAGCCGAGATGCGCGCGCTCGGGCTTTTCGGCCTCTCCGTGCCCGAGGAATATGGCGGACTTGGTCTAACCATGTCGGAGGAGGCCGCGATCATCCGCGAACTCACCCGCGCCTCGGTGGTGTTCCGTTCGGTGATCGGCACCACCGTTGGCATTGGGTCCCAGGGCATTGTCATGGACGGCACCGAAGCTCAGAAGCGCGAGTGGTTGCCGCGTTTGGCGACGGGCGAGGCGATTTCGAGCTTCGCGCTCACCGAACCAGAAGCCGGTTCGGACGCAGCTTCGCTGCGCACCTCCGCCGTGCGCGAGGGCGACAGCTATCGTATCAACGGAACCAAGCGCTACATCACCAACGCACCGCGCGCGAGCGTGTTCACTCTGATGGCGCGCACCGAGCCGGGCGTAAAGGGGGCCAGGGGCATCTCCGCCTTCATCGTGCCGGCGGACACGCCGGGCGTCGCGCTCGGCAAACCCGATAAGAAAATGGGTCAGCGCGGCGCGGTGACCTGCGATGTGATCTTCGAGGATTGCGTCGTGCCCGCCAGCGCCATTATCGGCGGCGAGCCCGGCAAGGGCTTCACGACGGCGATGAAGGTGCTCGATCGCGGGCGCATTCACATTGCGGCGGTAGCGTTGGGGATGTGCGACCGCCTGATCGAGATGAGCCTGCGCTATGCGAGCGAGCGTAAGCAATTCGGCCAGGCGATCAGTTCGTTCCAGCTTATCCAAGCCATGCTTGCCGACAGCAAGACCGAAGCGTTGGCGGCGGAGGCGTTGCTGAACGCTGTCGCCGCCAAGTTCGATCGCGGCGTGAACGTGAGCTTGGAGGCTTCGAGCCTGAAATATTTCTCCAGCGAAGCGGTGGGGCGCATTGCCGACCGGGCGGTGCAAATCCATGGGGGCGCCGGCTACATGGCCGAGTACAAGGTCGAGCGCTTCTACCGCGATGTGCGGTTGTTGCGCATCTACGAGGGAACCTCGCAGATCCAGCAAGTCATTATCGCGCGCGAAATGTTGCGCAGCTTGAATTAGAGCGGGGAAAAATGCGCAGAGCGGCGATTGTCAGTCCGATCCGGACCCCGGTCGGAAAATTTCAAGGTGCGCTGGCGAGCATGCAGGCGGGCGACCTTGGCGCGGTGATCATTCGCGCTTTGGTGGAGCGCACCGGGATCGACGCCGAACGCATCGATGACGTGGTGTTCGCGCAGGGCTACGCCAATGGCGAAGCGCCGTGCATCGCGCGCTGGTCGGCGCTGGCGGCCGACCTGCCTATTACCGTGCCGGGTTATCAACTCGACCGCCGCTGCGGCTCGGGTCTGCAATCGGTAATCGACGCGGCGATGATGGTCCAGACGGGCGCGGCCGATGTGGTGATCGCTGGCGGCGTCGAGAGCATGAGCAATGTGGAATATTACTCGACCGATCTGCGCGGCGGCGCCCGTTCCGGCGCCTCGACCATGCACGACCGGCTGACGCGCGGGCGCGTGATGTCGCAGCCGGTCGCGCGTTTCGGCGTGATCAGCGGCATGATCGAAACCGCTGAGAATCTGGCCAGGGACTGCGCGATCTCGCGCGAGGCGTGTGACGAATATGCCGTGATGAGCCACAAGCGCGCGGCCGCGGCGTGGGCGGAGGGCAAGTTCGATGGCGAACTCGCGCCCGTCTCCGTGCCGCAAAAACGCGGCGATCCGGTGCTTTTCGCGAAAGACGAGGGCTTCCGGCCCGACGCCTCGATGCAAACATTGGGCGCGCTGAAGCCGATTGAGAGAGGTGGCGTCGTCACCCCCGGCAACGCCAGCCAGCAGAACGACGCGGCGGCCGCTTGTCTGGTGGTCGCCGAGGAAAAGCTCGCCAAGTTGAAGCTCGAGCCGATGGCGTGGTTCCATTCTTGGGCTGCGGCCGGCTGCGAGCCGTCGCGCATGGGCATCGGGCCGGTACCCGCGGTGGAGCGGCTGTTTGCGCGCACCGGGCTGGCGTGGCGCGACATCGATCTGGTCGAACTCAACGAGGCGTTCGCGCCGCAGGTGCTGGCCGTGCTGAAGGCCTGGAACTGGGACGATCGCGACAAGCTGAACGTGAACGGCTCGGGCATTTCGCTCGGCCATCCCATCGGCGCCACCGGCGGGCGCATCCTCGCCAACCTTGTTCACGAACTGCATCGCCGCAAAGTGCGCTACGGACTGGAGACCATGTGCATCGGCGGCGGCCAGGGCTTGGCCGCCGTTTTCGAGCGGGCTTGATTCACATTGCGCCCTTCGGCTCGCCCGTTGGCCATCACGCGGTCGCGGCTGGGCGCCAAGGCGCAATGATCGAGCCCTCTTCGGCCAACCGCGCAAGAAAGGTTTCCATGGACCTGCGCGTCGCGCGAGCGCGGATCGCCTCCGCGTAGCGCCGCACAAGCGATGCATCGGTCGCGAACTGCACGATGCACGAGGCAAGGCTTTCGGATGTGCACTGGGTGGCCACCAAGCCAGTCACTCCATGCTCGACTTGCTCCGGCAGCGCCCCAACGGGTGTTGCAATCACTGGTCGTCCAGCGCCAAAGGCGTGCGCCACGACGCCGGATTGAGTGATCTCGCGATGCGGCGCCGCCACCACCTCGTAACGCCCTAGCGCATCGGCTATTTCTGCTTGGCTAAGCCAGTGGTTTCTCACCTCTGCGCCAAGCCGGTTCAAGCGAGACTCCAGCGCCCCGAGAGGACCATCGCCAAAGACGCCCAATCGGACGTCGAGACCCAAGGCGCGCGCTTGTTCGACCGCGCCGACAAGCAGATCAAGACCCTTATACGGAAGCACCCGCCCGAGGAACATCACCGAAAGCGCCTCCCTGCGTTGCCGCGCCTGGGGAGTGCTCGCCACCATAAAGTCCGGATGGAACAGCGCCGCCAGGCGGTCGCTCTCGACACGCCCGCTGCGCAGCAGCTGGGCTCTGGCAAAGCTGCTCAGCGTCAGCACGCGTTGGGCGCGTAACGCGCTCGACAAGAGCCATTCCTGGGCCAAGGCGGTGATGTCGCCAGGGTGCGGCGCGGTGTCATGGACCAAGCACATTCTTGGAACCCCAGCAGCCGCAAATACCGACTCGAACAAGGGCGACCAAAGGTGGGGCATCAACTCAACGACAAACTCCGGTTGAAACCGTGAAATGTGGCGACCGAGCGCGGCGCGCAGCGCTGGCGCGCGCCACAGGTTCGCCACGGCGCCGGCGCCGCCGTGAAAAGTCGGCAGCGGCAGGGCATCGCCGTCAAGCGCCTGGATGTCGGCAAGCAGCTCATTGTGCGCGGACACGCACGCTGACACCGCAATCTGAGGCGCATGAGGCGCGGCGCGCAAAAGATCGCGCATAAAGAGCGGCATGGCGCCGCGACGGCCAAGGTAGACCAGCATGATGCGCCGTATCGACGGCGTCAAACTTTCCGGCATTGCTCATAGCAACAAGAGGCGAGCAGGCGTCAACTCTTAACTGCTCAGCTTTGCGGCCAGTTCGCGCAGGACCTTTACATCTTGCGCGCGGTCGCGCGGCAGCACGATAACAGCGTCTGGGGTGGCGATGACGATGAGATCGCTCACGCCGGCGAGGCACACCTTTACGCCTTCGGCGCGGATAAGGTTGTTGGCGGCGTCGATCGCGGCGACGCCGCCAACAACCTT
>JAKFYF010000051.1 GCA_021731005.1 Hyphomonadaceae bacterium | reverse complement strand
TTGCAAGACGCTCCCGGCGAATCGCAAAATCTACCGTGTAGCGGCCAATCTTGTGCTGCCTGACCACATGAATGCCGTCTCGGCGCAAACCGCGCAGCGTTTGCCACGCGCGCTCCTCTCCCGCACTCACGCCGCCGCCATCCTTGGCGCTGTGAGCGCGCGGCGCAGCAGCCAGGCGCCGGCGAGGATCATCGGCAGCGAGAGCAGCATGCCCATGGTCACGGCGCCCTGCAGCGCCTCGGGCATGTGCGCGTCCGGCTCGCGCACGAACTCAAGCAGAAAGCGGAAGGCGCCATAGCAGATCAGAAACAGACCGGTGTTGAAGCCCGGCCGCGACAGCGACTGAAAGCGGAAGGTCACGAAATTTATGATCGCGAACAAGGCGAGCCCCTCGAGCGCGGCTTCGTACAATTGGCTCGGATGCCGGCCGGCTTCGTTGCCGTAGAACACCCACGCGCGCTCGGCCCAATTGTAGCCGCCTTCGGGGAACACCACGGCCCACGGCGCATCGGTGTGGCGGCCCCAGAGCTCGCCATTGATGAAATTGGCGATGCGCCCGAAGAACAGCCCGATCGGCGCGGCCGCGGCGGCGAGATCGCCCAGGCCCAGGAGCGATACCGAGCGTGTGGCGTCCTTGTGCGCCTTCTCGGCTTCGTTCTTCTTCACCCAGCCGATGCGCGGGAACTCGGCGTATGCATCCTTGTTCTTTTCCGGCGCTGCCGGGACTGCGGTCTTCTTCAGCGCCAGCTGATAAGCATGCGGGTCGAAGCGCGGTTTGGAGGCAAACCAGAACGCGGCCAGCGCCACCCCGATCAGGCCGCCATGAAAACTCATGCCGCCTTGCCAAATTTGGAGAAGCTCAAGCGGGTTCCTCCAGATCATGTCGGTTTTGTAGAACAGCACATAACCAAGCCTGCCGCCAAGGATCACGCCGAGCGTCGCATAGAACAGGAAATCGTCGGTGTGGCCCGCGGTGACCGATGGTTTGCCCGGCGCCCACAGCCGTTCGCGCCCAATCAGCCGCACCATCCAGCGCCATCCCAACAACAGGCCCACGATGTATGCCAGCGCGTACCAGCGCAGATGAAACGGGCCCAATCCAGCGATCGCGGGAATGGTCAGCGCCGCCGGGTCGATCTGGGGGAATTGAATGGCTGCTTCGATCATGCGCGCCCACCTTCATGAACCATTGGCCGCATTGCGCCGGCCCGCCGGGCTTTCTAGGTAGGCCCAGAGGTCTGGTCCACATGCAAACGCAAAGCTCGGTGTTCGACGAACTGGCGAAGCTCTTGACGGGCGCGATGGGGTTAGCCCAGGGCGCCAGCGAGGAGGCCAAAGGCTTCTTGCGCGCCCGCGCCGACCGCTTCGTCGCCGAAATGGATCTGGTCAGCCGTGACGAGTTCGAGGCGGTGAAGGAACTGGCCGCGCAGGCGCGGGCCGAGGCGGAAGAGCTCAAGCGGCGCGTCGCCGAGCTCGAAGCCAGGAACAGCAGCGGACCATGATCCTTCGCGGATTTGTTCGCCAGGGCCGCCGTTCATTCGTTGCGCGCCTTCAGAACGCTCAACACATCCCGCCCCCGATAAAACACGCCGAGGATGACGACGCTCTTGGCGCTTCGGACACCTCAAACGCGATCGTGATCGTTCGCCGCCAACTGGCAGTCCGCAGGCCCGGCCTGATCGCATCGCGTTTTGTTCCGCGATGTGGAAGTGTGCGAAAGCTCTCGCAATGGCTGACGACGCGGTCGACGAAGTTCTGCGCCAAGTCCGCACCGCGTGCCTGGGCAACATGATCACGAATGGCGGCTAGATCGGCGGCTGCGTCGCGGTCGAAGACGACCTTATAGCGCACCGCCATCTAACGCGGACTAAGGCGCGCGCGCACCTGATCGGGGGTCAGCGAGCGCGTGGGATCGGCGGCGAAGGCTTCGGCGCGGGTCACGATGGTATCGCTTAGCCAACGGTCCAGTTCGGGGTCGCGGTTAGCCTCCAGCGCATCGAGAGCGTCCGCCACTGCTTCGGCGGGGCCGGAGTAATGTTCCTCCGCCACCAGCTTGCGCACTCTATCCGCCGCAGCGCCGGTCAGCACGATGGTCAGGTCAGTCATGACAATAATTCTACACGATCCCGAGGCGGTTCCAAGCCGCCCACGATGGCGACCTCTAAAGCGGCGCGCCGCCGACCTCGAAGCCAGGATCAACAGCGGACCATAATTCTCGCCCGCATCCAAGCGCGACCCAAATCTCATCTCTCAGCTGTGCAAGGTGAGGAGGGCTTCATGACACTTGATCGGCGCGCGCTTTTGAGCGCGCTTGGAATTGCCGCTGCCGCAAGCGCCGCTGGAGCCGGCGCGCAAACGCCGCCAGCGCCCACGACCAGTTTGCAGGAGCGCATCGCCGCGGGTGCGCGTGAAAATCGTTCTCGGCTTGAGTACGATGGCGCACGGTTTTCCGGCCCGGCTTGGGATGCCTTGCTCGAGGCGGGGCGCACGTCACAATTCTTCTGCATTGGCGAAGAGCATGGCATTGCCCAGAATCCAAAGCTCGCCGCGCAATTGTTCGCGGCGTTGGCGCCGGCGGGATATTCCAAGGTCTGCGTGGAGATTTCGCCGCCGATGGCGAGTGAACTTGATCGCGCGGCGCGCGGCGGCATTGACGGTGTGCGAGCGCTTTTCGCCGATCCGCGCGCCAGTGTCGCATTCTTCGGCATGCGCGAGGAGGCGGAGTGGATCGCCAATGCCCGCGCCCAGCACGAGGGAGGCGCGCCAGTGATCTGGGGCCTCGATTACGAGGTCGGTGCGACCGGGCGCCTGATCGACCGATTGCGCGCCAAACGCAGACCGCGCGGCGCCGAAGCGCCGTTCGCCGCGCTCGATGCTGCGTCGAGTGAGGCGGGGGCTCGCTATAGAGAGACGCGTGGCCCGCAGCATTTGTTCAGTTTCTCCGGCGATCCCGCGCTGGTTGGCGCTGTTCGCGCGGCATGGCCTCACCCTGACGCCGAGGCCGATTGGATGCTGGCCACGCTGGAAGAGACGCTCGCCATCAACCGGCTCTGGACCACGGGGCAGGGCTGGCTCTCGAACCAGCGGCGGGCGGATTTCAGCCGGGCCAATTTCCGCCGCTACTGGGCTGGCGAAGATGGCCGCAATCCCAAGGTCATGTTGAAATTTGGCGCCAGCCACATGGTGCGGGGCTTAACGCACACCCAAGTCATTGACGTCGGCATCCAGGTTTCTGAACTCGCGGAGGCGCTGGGCGAGAAGAGCTTCCACGTCATGGTGATGCCCGGTGCGGGAACGCAGGTGGCGCAGTTCGACCCCAGCGCTTGGACCTATCGTCCTGGCGCGGTTGGAACCTACGCCGACCAGGGAATGGGACCGTTGCTCGACGCGGCTTTCGCGGATGCGTTTACGCTGATCGACTTGCGGCCCCTCCGGCCGCTCGTGTTCGGGCGGGCGCACAAAAGCCTCGACGCCGATCTTGTCCGAGTTATCCATGGGTTTGACGCGCTGCTAGTGATGTCCGGCTCGACTGCGTCGAGCAATCTGTAGGCAGGCGAGGGGGAGGGCCGCCATTGTGTTGATCGCGGGACTTTCCTGCCCGGCGGCCGCCCCGGTAATTCCCCGGTAACATTCTGCGCGCTCTTCTAAGCAGCGAGGGTCGATTCGAGCGCGCGGCCAAGCGCGCCCCAAGTGAGGAGCAGGCGGCGCGGAGGCGTCGGCCATTGGAGCGCTGCGGGGAGGCTCATGGACCTTTATCTCGACGACGAAGCCGAAATGCCTGGCGATCCTCTGGAAACCGTCGAAGCGGTGATTTCATCGGACGATCGCTTCCAGCACGAGCGCGCCGAGGACGGCGATTTGCATTTCGCCTTCAAAAGCGCCTGGGGCGAGACCATCGGCTATTTCAGCTTCCGCCAGGAATTGCCGGCGCTGCTATTCACGCTTGGCTTCGACATCCAGGCCCCCAATTCGCGCCGCGTCGAGGCCATCCGCCTGGCCGCGTGCATCAACGAAAACCTCTGGCTCGGGCATTTCGACGTCTGGTCCGACGACGGCACCATCATTTTCCGCCACGCCATGCCGTTGATCGGGCGCGAGGATATTTCAATCGGCGAAGTGCAGGCGATGCTTGCGGCCGCGCTCGACGCAGCCGAACGGTTTCAACCGGCGTTTCATTTCGTCATACTAGGGGGCATGAACGCGGCGGACGCCGCCGCCGCCGCATTGTTTGAAACCGCTGGAGAGGCGTGAGCGTACTTGAGGCCCCTTCGATTGCTCTGGTCGGCGCCGGCGCCATGGGCGGCGCCTTGGTGCGCGGCTGGATCGAGGCCGTGCGCAAGGGCGGAGGCTTGACGCTTACCGTCATAGAGCCGAATTTCGATCCCGCGCTGCAAGCCGAACTGGAAAGCGTCGGCGCCGTGCTCAATCCCCCGGACGCGGGCCCGGTCGATGTGCTGGTGCTGGCGGTGAAACCCCAAACCTTTACCGAAGCCGCCAAGAGCGCGCGCCGTTTCGTTGGCGAGAACACCTGCGTGCTCTCGATCATGGCGGGCGTCACCATCGACAAGCTGTCGCGCGAACTGGGCTGCGAGCGCGTCGTGCGCGCCATGCCCAACACGCCTTCGCGCATCGGACGCGGTATCACCGCTTATGTTGCATCCCCAGTCTGCGGCGAAGACGACAAGACCCTGGTGGCGCAATTGCTTACGCCCCTGGGCGAAGTCGTGCCGATGGCGGCCGAGCGGCTGATGGATGTAGTGACCGCGGTATCCGGCTCGGGCCCCGCTTACGTGTTCTTGCTTGCTGAGGTGCTCGCGGTCGCGGGCGAGCAGGAGGGGCTCGATCGTGAAACCGCCATGCGGCTCGCTTCGCGCACGGTCGCGGGCGCGGGCGCTTTAATGCTGGAGACGGGCGAGAACCCCAGCGTGCTGCGCAAGCAAGTCATGTCCCCGGGTGGCACCACCGAAGCCGCGCTCGACATATTGGCCGCCGCCGATGGCCTCGGCCCCCTCTTGCGCCGCGCCGTCGCTGCCGCCGCAAAGCGTTCGCGGGATTTGGGCAAGGCGTAGCAATTCATGCGGGTCAGGGCTGCGGGCCGCCTTCGCCTGCGCCGGAATTGAGGCTGTTCGGGCGCGGGCAACGCGGATCGCCCGGACAGCGCGGCAACCGCGCGACCACCATGCAGCGTCCCGCCAGCACGTCTTGGTCGGAACAAAGCGCCTCGCCGCTGCTGCTCAGGTCAGGCGAGGGCGTCGGCGCTGGGTCAAGTGACGGCGAGCGCATCGGAGGCGGCGCCGGAGATGGCGTCACCGGCCGCATCGCCACTGGAGGCTGGGTGGGAACCGGGCGAATTTGCGCGGTCGCGGCCCCCGATACAATCAGCGCCGCCATCAGCGCGGCTGCGAGCATTCTCATCTGCGCCTCCTTTACGGCGTACCGGGATCGGGTTGAGCCCGACTGGGATCGGGGCAGCGTGGATCGGCGCCCGGGCAGCGCGGCAAGCGCGCGGCTTCCGCGCGGCCATTTCCTGCGGCGTCGGTTAGATCGGAATCGGTGAGGCCGCCCCGTCCCCCGCGCCCGTTGCCGACCGCGTCCGAGGGGTCGGAATCGGTAACGCCGCGATTGCCGGCGGCGCCGTGTCTTGCCTGGTCAGAGGTGTCGGAATCGGTGACGCCGGTGCCGCGGCCTTGGCCCGGCGCGTCGGCGGGGTCGGCATCAGTCACGCCTCGGCCTGCGCCCGCTGCATCGGTGGGATCGCTGTCGGTTGGTCCGGCCGTTTGCGCGCGGGCGGCCCCGGTAACCGCGGCGACGGCGCCCCCGGCGACAATCGCCGCGCCCGCGACACGGTTCATGAACGAGCGCCGGTTCAACCGCTTTTTCGGGCTTTCTTCGTCTGCCATGGGTGCTCCTAATCAGGCTGGGTAGGCGCGCCTTATTGCGGCGTTTCTGTATCGGGCCGCGCGCGCGTTGGATCGGGGCAGCGCGGGTCGCCGGGGCAGCGCGGCAGGCGCGCGACCACCATGCAGCGCCCGGCGAGCGCGTCCTCGTTCGTGCAGAGCGTGGAATCACGGGCGGCTTCTTCCATTGCCTGCTCGAACTCGTCTCGCGTGTCTGTGTCTGGGAGGCCGCGTTCCGTGTCGGTGACAGCGTCTTCCGCTGGCGGTCCATCCCGAACACCATGATCGCCTTGCTGCGCCAGAGCGTCAGCGGCGGTCAGAGCCAGCGCTGAGACAATGAGCGCAAACAGCGCCGACCAAACTGCATTTCTCATGACGCCGCCCTTTCGCAGCCGGGATTGAACCAGCCCGCGCCGCTATAATAGGCGGTTTCCTCGGGCGTGGTCTTGAGCATGCACGACACCGTATGCACGCCGTCGCGCATGGTGGTGACCGCGTATGTGACGCGCACGTCGCCTTGCAGGAACGCGCCGAGTTGAGCGGGCGTGATGAAGCTGCAATCATCCCGGCCGCACTCCTCGGGCGCGAGCTCGAACAGCGGGTAGTGGATGACCACCTCGCCCGCGGGCAGCGCCACCACCGGGGAATCGCTCAGCGTGCAAGCAGCCAAGCCGACGCCGCCCCAGCGGCACGGGTGCGCGAGCGTCGGGTAGGCGTCGTTCGGGCCAGGGGAGAGCCAACGCAGCGAGGCGGTGCTGCGCGCCACGAAGCGCAAGCGCCTTTCGCCATTTTCAAGAATGATTTCCTCGGTGCGGGCCACATCGTCGTAATCGCCGTAGGCAAGGTTGGCGATGGTGATCTCGATTTGGATTTGGGCGACGTTCTCTTCGTTGAGAAAATTCACCTCCTCGAACTGGAGCGGGCGGATTTCGGAGGACTTCACATAGGCAAACACGGACCAGCCGGCGCTCGCGAGCGAAATCGCCAGCGCCAGCAGCGCTACCAGATTGGAGAAGCCTCCAGAAGTGCTTCCAGAGCTGTTTTGCCCCTCTGCCATAGGTCCCTCCACCATGGCTCCAGCATAGCCGGGCCGTGGCGGAGGCGAAAGTCCGAACCTTGCTAGAACGGTTTCAGTTGGGCCGATCAGCCCGGGTGAAGGCGCGCATGGAATTGCGCTGGGCGACGATGAAGGCCCTGCCGACCCGGCCGTAGGCGCGGCTTGCCTCCACCATCGGGGTAACGAAATCGGCGATCTCAGGCTTGGTCTCGTCGCTCGCAGCGTTCGCGTCCGCTGCTGCCGGCTCGGTTTCGCTCGGCCGCGCGAGCGAGGCTTCGCACAGCGCGCAGAAAGCGTCCTGCTGCTCGCGCATCGCCGCGCGCATGCTGTCGGCGCTGGAGCGCCAGGCGGCCATCATGGCGTGTGTATTCTGGAACGCAGCAAGGGGCGCGCCCCACCAATTCCACGGGCTTAGCGCCGGCGGCAGAATCTCAAGCCAGTTCATGCCGTTTGCGGTTGGGGCGGTCTTGTGGGCGCGTGACATCGAGAATTCTCCTTGCCGACACCTTCCCCGTTTTTTCCTCGCGCAAATCTATCGCCCGCACCTTGATCGCGCTCAAGTTACATTTTTCGCAGCGGGCGATTTTTCCGTGGGCGGCGCCCTAATTGCATCCCTCCGGTCCGCAGACGCCTGCGCCCGCCGCGCCCGCGCCGCCGCCGCGCACGGCCTCGCCATCCCCCAGCACCGCCATGATCGCCGCCCCGAGGCGCATGTCTTCGACATGCCCGAACTCGTGCAGGCGCAGCCGCCCAGTGCGATCGTACAGCAAGGTCGTCGGCGTGCCGCGCATGCCGTAGGCGCGCATGGTGACCGGGCCGCCCGCATCCTGCGCGTCGATGCCGACCGGAAAGTGAATCCGGTATTCGTGCAGAAACGCGCTCAGCGCCGCTGCCGAGCCTTGAGCTTCATGATGCTCAAACACCGTATGCAGGCCGATCACGGCGAGATCGTTCTCGGCGAACATCGCCCGCGCCCGCTGCGCCTGCGGCAAACCCTGGCTCACACAGCCCGGACACAGCATCTGAAACGCCACCGCCAGCACCGCGCGCCCGCGCAGGCTTGCAAGCGCGATCGGCGCGGGCGCGTTCAGCCAATGGGCGATGGCCCAATCCGGCGCTGCAGCCTTCACTGGTTCAGCCGGCTACGCCGGCGCCGGCGTGGCTCCTCGGCGTTGGGGTCTGCCACCACGAAGGTCGGCGGCAGCGCCGCCAGCGCTTCGAAAGTCATGGTGGTGGTGTAGGAGCGCACCGCGGCGGGCGAACCCACCGGCGCGTTGGCGCGATGGCGGGTGGCGAGCACGTATTGGCCGGGCGCATCGAAGACGAATATCGCGCGGCCGTTGGCGTCGGTGGTGGCGAAGCGGTCAAGCTTGGAATCCGGATCGCCGGCGCCATAAAGCACGACGGCGGTATTCGCCATCGGCGCGCCGTCGAACAACACTTCGACCTCAAGTCCGTGCGTGGCGAGCACCTGGTTGGGGTGGGTGACCGGGCGCAGCGAAAGCCGTCCGAGCGGGCGATCCACCACCTGGCGTGTCGGCGTTCCGCGCGTCACATAGACGTCAGCCAGCGTTACCGTCTGCAGCGTTGTCGTGGGCATGTCGAGCGCGGGCGTTTCCCCAGGCGCGATTTGGCGCCATCCGCCCGCGGCGGCTGGGTCCCCGACCAAATTTTGAACCGGGCCGAGCTGTTCCCCAGTCGAAATACGGTAGGTTCCGCCCAGCGGCAGGTCGGCATCCATGGTGGTGGCTTGGGCGCCGACAGCGAGGCTCGAAAAGCCGCCCCGGCCGCCATTGGGAAGCATAATCGTGAACGGCGCCGGCAGGGCAATTTGCGGGGTAAAGAACTGGCTTGCGTACGAGCCCTCGATGCTGAGGCGCGTGTCGTCAGGCCAATAATCGCTGGGTCGAAGGTAGGAGGTGTAGCCCCAGGCTGGCGCTGCCAATCCGAGCGACAAAGCGGCAAATATCAGACGACGCATGGCTCACTCACCAATGTGCGCGACCGTCCGCGCTCAGGACGCTAGGTTCACACAACCTGAGCCATGATTTCAAGTCTGTAACGCCGCTGTGAACGATTTCAGCGCGCCCGCCCGTCGAGCAGGGCGATGAGCCCGAGCGCGCTCACGATCGTAAACCAGATCATGACCACGAGACTGGCGAGGCCCGCCAGGATGAGGATCGGAATGCCGATCAGCACGACGCTGAGCACAACGCCGATCGCGCCGGCGATCCAGATCGCAACCGCCCACCAGAACGCCGTCCACCAGGTCGCGATCTGGCTTTCGATGTGGGCCCGCGCCACGCCCTGGGCGCTGTCGCGCGCGGCGTAAGCGAGGATCACGCCCACCAGCGCCAGAATCCCAGCGCTCGGAATGCTCACGAGGTAGAGCACATAAGCCACGAACGCCGCGCCGCGGCCGGTCTCGTGGGTGAAGAAATACGCCGGTTCGCTCATGTGGTCTTCCTACGCGCAAGCGGATGCTTTGTCTCCACCAACGTCTTGAGCCGGCCCCCTGCGACATGGGTATAGATTTGCGTGGTGGCGATGTCGGCGTGGCCGAGCAGCGTCTGCACCGTGCGCAGGTCGGCGCCGCCATCGACTAAGTGCGTCGCGAAGGCGTGGCGCAGCACGTGCGGGGACACAAGCTTGGGGTCGAGCCCGGCCTTGAGCGCGGCGGCGTCGAGGATTTGCGCCACACGTCGGCGCGTGAGCCTACCATCGGCAGCCGAGGCGGAGAAAAACAGCCAGCGCTGCGCCTTCTCACGTTTTGCGTCCGTCTTCGGCAAGCTGTCGGCGCGCGCGTCCAGGTGCGCCGCCAGCGCCGCGAGCGCGGGGCGTCCAAGCGCCACCATGCGCTCGTGACCGCCCTTGCCTTCTATGATCATGTGATCCTGACCGGGCCTCGGCGCCGCGCGCAACGGCAGCGACACAAGCTCGCTCACCCGCAGGCCCGCGCCGTAGAGCAATTCCAGCAGCGCGCGGTCGCGCGGCGATTCCGCCGCTTCGATCAGGCGCTCGATCTCTTCGGGCGAGAGCGTTTTCGGCAAGGAGCGAGCGCGCTTGGGCGGGTCGAGCCGCGAGGTGGGGTCATCGGCGCGGATATTCTCCTGCAACAGGAAGCGAAAAAATTGGCGCAACGCCGAGATGCGCCGCCGCGCCGTGGCGGGGGAAAGCCCGCGCCCAGCGAGGCCCGCGACGTAAGCTTCGATCCGCGCTGCGTCTGCCTGCGATAGCGAGCCGTTCAGGTGCTCGCGGGCGTCGTCAAGATCGCGCTGGTAGGCCTCCAGCGTATTGGCGCGTGCGCCGCGCTCGGCGGAGAGCATTTCCAGGAACGCTTCGATCAGGGCGGAATCGGACATCCGCGAGAGCTTAGAACAATTTCGGAGGGGGTAGGGGGTGGGTGATACTCTGATCTTTCCAGGTAGGAGCGCGCGGGCCGCCCTCACCCGCATGCTGCGCACCGATCCCGGCCTCGACCATTTCCGTGAGGTCGTTGCGGCGCTGCAAAACGAACTGGCGCTGGGCGAAGTGCGCGTCGCCCGCGTCATTGCCGAGCCGA
>JAKFYF010000006.1 GCA_021731005.1 Hyphomonadaceae bacterium | reverse complement strand
CCTGGCTGGCCTGAATGCGCAACGCCTCGACCTCGGCGCCGATCTCGCCACGCCTGGCGCCGCGGCCGAGGCGTTGCGCATTCAGGCCAGCCAGGTAGACCGCCTCGAGCGCGAGGTTGAACTGCTCAACGAGGAACTCGCCCCGCTCACCTCATTCGTACTCCCCGGGGGAAGCAAAGCCTCCGCGCACTTGCACCTGGCGCGCGCGACCGCGCGGCGCGCCGAACGCGCCATCGTCGCACTTTCGAAAGCAGAGCCGATATCGCCCGAAACCGTGAAATACGCCAACCGGCTCTCTGACCTCCTGTTCGTCGCCGCGCGCTGGGCCAACGATAAAGGCGCCGCCGATGTGCTGTGGAAACCCGGCGCCAACCGGTGAGGGGCGGCGTTCATCACATCGATCTCACGGTGAAGGATGCCGGCGTATCGCGGCCGTTCTATGAAGCCGTGCTCGGCTTCATGGGCTACCAACTCAGCACGCTTTATCCCGATGGCTATTGCGATTTCGATCTCAATGGAACGCGCTTCTGCTCGATCGGCATACGCGGCGAAAGCGGACCAAACGCCGGGCGCAAGCATGACCGCTACACGCCGGGCCTGCATCACCTGGCGTGGAACGCGGAAAGCCGCGCCGATGTCGAGGCGCTGCACGCACTGCTCATCCACATCGGCGCGACCGTGCTCGACCCGCCCGCCGACTATCCCCAGTATGGCGCTGGCTATTACGCCGTGTTCTTCGCCGACCCCGACGGGCTGAAGCTGGAGTATGTATTCAAGCCATGAAACAAAATAGACCGCCGGCGTCCTCGCCGGCAGCCTTTGTATGCAAACACCAAGAGCCTTCGTGCGTTGAGGCAAACCTGCCGGCGAGGACGCCGGCGGTCCATAATTTACCGCTGAAATTCCCGCGCGCGCTCCACGGTGTCCGACGCCTTCAGCTCCGCCGAGCGCATCAACAGCACCAGCCAGTTCACAAAATCGACCACGATCGCACCGATCCACACCACGAAAACCACCGCCAGCAACGCGGAGAGGAGCGTGGCGCCAGCCGCGGCTAGATGGGAGACGATCCAGGCCGGGTTGAACAGCGAAACCTCGCCCCGCGTCCGCTCCGCGCTCGCCAATTGCTCGCGCAAGTTCGCGACATTCGCTTCCGCAGACTGAGCGGCGGAATTGGCTTGCTGGAAGGCCGCGTCGGCTTCGGAAAATGTCTGCGCCAGGGCGAATTCGCGCAAGCGCCGCTCGGCGAGCTCGTTCAAATAGGCCCGCATTTGCGTGCAATCGGCGGGCGTATAGCCGCTCCAGTTCGACGCGCGTGGGCACGAGCCCATGTATTCGCCGATGTTGTCGCGCAGCTCCGTGATCACCTCCGGCGAACGTGCGGTGGCGAGTTGACCGATGGCGCCGTTCTGCCGCGGCGGGTTCTGCAGGAAAGCGGCGTTAGAGTCGGCCTGGGTGCGGTGAGCGGCTTCAGCCTCGTTGCGGGCCGCCTCGAGCCTACGCAGCTGCTCCGGGGGCGCCACGCCCGACAGGCCCGCTTGCGCTTCCGTCATCTGGGCGCGGATCGTCTCGATCTGTTCGCCCAGCATTCGCCCGCGCTCCACCTCTGCTTGCGGATAAAGCTGCATGAGGCTTGCGGTTACCCCGCCCGCCAGCGTGAGCAGCGCCGCGACGAGCACGCCCAGATATTGGATGCGGTTGTAACGGAACAACATGAACGTGCGCGAGCGGGCGTAATCGGCCTCGACCTCGCCGGAATCCCGAAGGATGGCGATAGCGTCGCGCAAGAACAGGAACGGCGTGGAGAACAGGGTCAGCGCCACCCGCAGCATGGCGCCCAGCGCCTCTAGGAGCCGCCCGCCAGAGAGCGCGAAGATCGCGCCCAAGCTGACGATGGCGAGCACGGCCAGGCCCACCATCCAATTCGCGAATAACACCGACCAAAGACCACCTACGTGCATGTGTCCGCCCTCACCGAGCCGAACTTAGCCACGCTTTCACGCGCGCGCTAACCGCACTCGCCGGTAAGGGGAAAGGTTTGCGCAGGGTAACGCCGCTCTCGGAGCGCCGACGTTCGACCGGCATGCACTGGCGCCGCAACGCTGCGCTGGGTGCGGATTTGGCAGGGAGGGCGCAGGCGTCTAATCAAGGCTCATGCCTGGATTCGCCGATGTCTGACCTCGCCACCCTCGCCGCCGCCGCCAAGGCGTGGCCGTTCGAACAGGCTCGCCTGCTGCTGGAGCGGGTGAAACATCGCCCCAAGGACCGGCCGGTGATTTTCGAGACCGGGTACGGACCATCGGGTCTGCCCCATATCGGCACCTTCGGCGAAGTGGTGCGCACCAGCATGGTGCGCCACGCTTTCCGCGCACTGACCGCGGACGCCTACCCCACCAAGATCATCTGCGTGTCGGACGACATGGACGGGATGCGGAAAATTCCCGACAACGTGCCCAATCACGAAATGCTGCGCGACTACATGCAGCGTCCGCTGACCGACGTGCCCGACCCGTTCGGCACGCATGCGAGCTTCGCGCACCACAACAATGCGCGTCTCTGCGCGTTTCTTGACGGCTTCGGCTTCGAGTACGAATTCAAGTCCGCCACCGAGCTTTACAAATCCGGCGTTTTCGATGCGACGCTGCTGAAGGCGCTCGCGGCGTACGACGAGATCATGGCGATCATGCTGCCGACTTTGGGCGAAGAGCGGCGCCAAACCTATTCGCCGTTCCTGCCGATTTCGCCGACATCGGGCCGTGTGCTCTATGTGCCGATGAAGCGCATCGATGCGGCGGCCGGCACGATCACGTTCGACGACGAGGACGGCGAGGAGATCACGCAGCCCGTCACCGGCGGGCGCGCCAAGATGCAGTGGAAGCCCGATTTCGGCATGCGCTGGGCGGCGCTGGGGGTCGATTTCGAAATGTTCGGCAAGGACCACCAGCCCAACCATGGCGTATACGCGCGCATCTGCAAGGCGCTCGGGGCGGAGCCGCCGGTGAATTATGTCTACGAGATGTTCCTCGACCAGCACGGCGAGAAAATCTCAAAAACCAAGGGCAACGGCATCAGTGTCGAACAATGGCTGGCGTATGCGGCGCCGGAAAGCTTGTCGCTGTACAATTTCCAAAAGCCGCGCACCGCAAAGAAACTCTATTTCGACGTGATCCCGAAAGCCGTGGACGAATATCTCGCGTACGTGGAAGCATATGCAAAGCAGAATCTGGCTGAGCAGCTGGAAAATCCGGCCTGGCACATCCATGCCGGCGCCCCGCCCTCGGATTTGACGCCGATTTCGTTTGCGCTGTTGACGAACCTCGTCTCGGCCTCCAACGCCGAGACCAAGGATCTGCTCTGGGCCTTCATCGGCAAATACGCGCCAGGCACGACGCCCGCCAGCCATCCGTTCCTGGATAAACTCTGCGGCTACGCGATCCGATACTTCGAGGATTTCATCAAACCGACGAAGCGCTTCCGCGCCGCGACCGACAAAGAGCGCGCCGCGTTCGAGGATTTGATCGCCCGCCTCGATGCATTGCTCGCCGATACGACGGACGGCGAGACGATCCAAAACGAGGTCTACGCCGTGGGCAAGGATCACGGCTTCGAACCGCTGCGGGACTGGTTCAAGGCGCTCTACGAAGTGCTGTTCGGCGTCGAAAGCGGCCCGCGCTTCGGCCAGTTCGCCGCGATTTTCGGCGTGCGCGAGACCAGCGCGCTCTTGCGCAAAGGGTTGGCGGGGGAATTTTTGAGGGCGGCGTGAGGAGAAGGTCGCATGATCCTTGTCGAAGGTTGGGTGCGTTTGCGGCCGGGCGCGATCGAGCAATTCATGCCGGCGGCGGAAGCGCAGATACGCGCCTCGCGGCAGGAGCCCGGCTGCCTCGATTACGCGTGCGCGCGCGACCTGCTTGAGCCCAATACGTTGCGCATCGCCGAACGCTGGGCCGACGAAGCCGCGCTGCAGGCGCACTTCCAGACTGCCCACACCGCCGCGTTCAACAAGATTCTGGCGGGCTTGGCGATGGAAGCAGCCAGCCTCCATGTCTATGACGGCGCCCATAAGCGCGCGCTGATCGAAAGATGATACGATGATCGATTATCACGGCCAACGCGTCCTCGTTACCGGCGGCGGATCCGGCATTGGCAAGGCGCTGGCCGAGGCGCTGGCCGCGCGCGGAGCGCATGTCCTCGTCGCCGATGTCAACGCCGCAGGCGCTGACTCTGTGGCAGCCTCGATCAAGGGCGAAGCCATCGCCTGCGACCTCGCCGATGCCGCCGCGCCTGGGCGTTTGATCGAGGCCGCCTCACGTGGCGGGCCGCTTTCGCTCCTCTGCTCCAATGCCGGCATCGGCCGCAACAAGCGCGTGCTGAAGGAAACCGATGAGGAAACCGCGCGCGTGTTCACGGTGAACTTCTCCGCCGGCGTGCGGCTGGCGCAGGCGTACGCGGCGAGCTTGGGCGAAGGCGCGCGCGGGCGCATCATGTTCACGGCGTCTGAGAATTCGCTCTCGATCCCGGCCGCAGTTAAGGGACGCGGCCTCGGCGCCTACGCCGCCAGCAAGCACGCCCTGCTCGCGGCCGCCGAATGGTTGCGCGACGAGGCGGACGCGCTCGGTGTGCACGTGCTGCTGCCGGGCGCGGTCTATACGCCGCTGATCTCCAGGAGTTTACCGGACCCCGCTCAGGCGCCGCCGGGCCTGGGGCTGATCATGCCCGAACGCTGCGCGGAACTCGCGCTGCGCGGCATGGATCTGGGGCTGTTCTACATCCCCACCCACGCCCACATCGCAAGCGATATGCGCGCACGCAGCGATGGCGTTATGGCCGCGTTGCTGGCGCTGGGGCTGATTTAGCGGCTCGCTGGCGTCGGCCCTTGACGCCCTGAGGCGCGCGCCCTACCTAGCCCGTTAGCAACCGACGCCAGTGAGTGCTAGAGCGGCAGTCGGTGCGAAGACAATCTTGGGTAGCAACATAAAGGAGTGAGCATCGTGGCGAGTTTTCGTCCCCTGCAGGACCGCGTTGTCGTGAAGCGCGTGAAGGAAGAAGAAAAGACCAAAGGTGGCATCATCATACCGGATACGGCGCAAGAGAAGCCGCAAGAAGGTGAAGTCGTCGCTGTCGGCCCCGGCGCGCGCGACGAGGACGGCGAGCGCATCGAGATGGATGTCGAGGTCGGCGACCGCATCCTGTTCGGCAAATGGTCGGGCACGGAAGTGAAGATCGACGGCGAGGATCTCCTGATCATGAAGGAGTCCGACATCATGGGCGTCATCGAAGAGAAAAAGCACAAGAAGGACAAGGCGGCCTGAAGGCCGCTGGACCGCGCGTCTTCAGACGCGCCTTCCATGCTTCACCAAGAACTTGCGGGTCTGAAGACCCGCGCTCCAACTTAGAGGAACACACACCATGGCTGCTAAAGTCGTGAATTTCGGATCGGACGCGCGCGAGCGGATGCTTGCCGGCGTCGACATTCTCGCCAACGCTGTAAAGGTCACCCTCGGCCCCAAGGGCCGCAATGTCGTGATCGAAAAGAGCTTCGGCGCTCCCCGCACCACCAAGGACGGCGTCACCGTCGCCAAGGAAATCGAGCTCGAAGACAAGTTCATGAACATGGGCGCCCAGCTCATTCGTGAAGTCGCTTCCAAGACCAATGACGAAGCCGGCGACGGCACCACCACCGCCACCGTGCTCGCCCAAGCCATCGTCCGCGAAGGCATGAAGGCGGTTTCCGCCGGCCGCAATCCGATGGATCTGCGCCGCGGCATCGACAAGGCCGTCCTCGCCGTGGTCGAGGATCTGAAGAAGCGCTCAGCCAAGGTGAAGTCGAACGACGAAATCGCCCAAGTCGGCACGCTCGCCGCCAATGGCGACGCGCTGATCGGCAAATTCCTCGCCGACGCCATGGCCAAGGTCGGCAATGAAGGCGTGATCACGGTTGAAGAAGCGAAGTCCCTCGACACCGAACTCGATGTCGTCGAAGGCATGCAATTCGACCGCGGCTATCTCAGCCCGTACTTCATCACCAACGCCGACAAGATGGAAGCGACGCTCGAGGATCCGATGATCCTGCTGTTCGAGAAGAAACTCTCCAGCCTGCAGCCGATGCTGCCGATCCTGGAAGCCATCGTTCAGAGCCAGCGTCCGCTTCTGATCATCGCCGAGGACGTCGAAGGCGAAGCGCTCGCCACTCTCGTTGTAAACAAGCTGCGCGGCGGCCTCAAGGTCGCGGCGGTGAAGGCGCCGGGCTTCGGCGATCGTCGCAAGGCCATGCTGGAAGACATCGCCGTCCTCACCGGCGGCCAGGTCATCAGTGAAGATCTTGGCATCAAGCTTGAAAACGTCACCATCGACATGCTCGGCAAAGCCAAGAAGGTCGTGGTGAAGAAGGACGACACCACCATCGTCGACGGCGCGGGCCCCAAGAAGGACATCGAAGGCCGCATCGCCCAGATCCGCACCCAGATCGAAGACACCACGTCCGACTACGACAAGGAGAAGCTGCAAGAACGCCTGGCCAAGCTCGCAGGCGGGGTTGCCGTGATCAAGGTCGGCGGCGCGACCGAAGTCGAAGTGAAGGAACGCAAGGACCGCGTTGATGACGCTTTGAACGCCACCCGCGCTGCGGTCGAAGAAGGCATCGTCCCGGGCGGGGGCACTGCGCTCTTGCGCGCGGCGCTGAAGCTCTCGATCAAGGGCGACAACGAGGATCAGAACGTCGGCATCGGCATCGTCCGCAAGGCGCTTGAAGCGCCGATCCGCCAGATCGTCGAGAACGCCGGCGTTGAGGGCTCCATCGTGGTCGGCAAGATCCGCGAATCCAAGGACGACAATTTCGGCTTCAACGCTCAGACCGAGGAATATGTCGATCTGATCAAGGCAGGCATTATCGACCCGGTGAAAGTCGTGCGCACGGCGCTGCAAGACGCAGCCTCGGTCGCCGGCCTCATCATCACCACCGAAGCCACCATCGCCGAAGCGCCCAAGCGCAAAGAAGGCGGCGGCGGCGGCGGCCACGGTATGGGCGGTGGCGGCATGGGCGGCATGGGCGATATGGACTTCTGATTGACTGAACCAAGTCAAAGCATCAAGGGCGGAGCTTCGGCTCCGCCCTTTTTGTTTGTGCGCCCTGCCAATACGTATTACAATACGTGTATGCGCAAACTCACAATCACCGTCTCAGACGAGGTCTACGAAGGCCTCCACCGACGCATCGGGGCGCGCCGAATTTCCAGCTTCCTCGACCGGCTGGCGCGTCCTTATTTGGACGACGAAGCAGCGGAGGCGCTGTACCGGGCGGCGCAAGACGACCAAGACCGCATCGAAACGCTCGCTGATTGGGACGATCTCCCCGCCGAGGAAGCCTTGGAAGAGCCATCATGAAGCGCGGCGAGATTTGGTGGGTCAATCTCGATCCGACCATTGGCAGCGAGATCAAGAAACGCCGCCCCTGTGTCATTGTCTCCAATGACGCATCAAACCGCGCCCAATCGCGCGTGCAAGTCACGCCCATGACAAGCGCCCATCCCGCGCGGATCTATCCCTGGGAAGCTGGCGTCGCGCTCGACGGGCGCGCGTCGAAAGCGCTCGCCGACCAAATTCGCACCGTTTCCAAGACACGCCTCGTCGGCCTGGCCGGCGCAACCAGCGCGGGCGAATTGGCGGCCCTCGAAGAAGCGCTGCGCTTTCAACTCGGGCTCTGAGCCAGCACCTCCCACGCCGCTTTTGCTTGCGTGGCGCGCTTCGATCTCTAGTTTCCCGACCACCATGGCCGGCATTCCCATTGAGTTCTTATTGTTCGCCGCCACCCTCCTTGGCGTCGCGATTTTCCATCACCGCACCTTCACGGTGGCCATGACGGGGCTGCTCGCCATTGTCGCCTACAAACTCGCGTTCTCGGATTTCGCGGGCCACGCGGGGCTACTGGGCCTAGCGCTCCACCTCGATCACCATTGGGTCGAGATCGCCAATCTCGGGCTCTTACTGCTGGGTTTCGCGCTACTCTCGCGCCATTTCGAGGAGAGCAAGCTGCCCGATCTTGCGCCCGACATCTTGCCCGACAATTGGACCGGCGGGCTGGTGCTGCTTGCCATCGTGTTCGTGCTGTCGGCGTTTCTGGACAACATCGCCGGCGCGCTGATCGGCGCGACCATCGCATCGCACGTTTACCAGAAGCGCGTCCATATCGGCTTTCTCGCCGCGATTGTCGCCGCCGCCAATGCGGGCGGTTCGGGCTCGGTTGTCGGGGACACGACGACCACCATGATGTGGATCGCCGGCAAGAGCCCGCTTGACGTGCTGCACGCCTATGTAGGCGCCATCGCCGCTTTTGCGGTGTTCGCGATCCCGGCCGCGCGCGCGCAACAGCATTACGGGAAAATCCTGAAACACGATGTTGGGGGCATCGTCGTCGATTGGGCGCGGGTGGGGATTGTCGTGGCGCTGCTGTTGAGCGCGATCGGCGCCAATGTCGCGGCCAATCTGTTCGCTCCCGATTTGTTGCACGCAATCCCCGTGATCGGCCTGGCGCTATGGGCCGCGCTGCTGCTCGCCTGGCCGTTACGAGCGCCGGACTGGAAGGTGATGCCGGAGACCGTCAAAGGTGCTGCGTTTCTGCTCTCGCTTGTGCTTGCAGCCTCGATGATGCCGGTGGAGCAATTGCCAGCGCCTTCGTGGGAGTCGGCCTTCAGCCTGGGCTTCATCTCGGCGGTGTTCGACAACATTCCGCTGACCGCGCTGGCGCTGCAGCAGGGCAATTATGATTGGGGCATGCTCGCCTACACTGTGGGCTTCGGCGGCTCGATGATGTGGTTTGGTTCATCTGCGGGCGTTGCGGTCTCGAACATGTTCCCGGAAGCGAAATCGGTGCTGCTTTGGCTACGCGCGGCGTGGTTCGTGCCGGCGGCTTATGTAATCGGCTTTTTCGTCTTGCTTGGCGTCATGGGCTGGAACCCGACGCCGTAAACAACAACGCCCCCAACAACAACGGCCGCGCCTTCTCCGGGCGCGGCCGTTACAGCGTCGCTGACTGGGCGTCTCCTCCCCGAAACGCGGCCGCCCGCAACGCTACGGAGCGACCGTTTCGAGCTTTGCTTTGCCCCGCGCGCAGCGTCAAGCATTTCTCCCCTGGAGCATGGCCCGCACCGCAACAATAAGCTCCCCACGGGGGATTTCCTTTTGCACCTGCTCTCTCAATTTCGCGTACGCCTCGCGATCCTCGCCGGCGAGCTTGGCGATTTCGGCGCCGCGCGCGAGGTCCTTCAGCGTAACCGTTCCGCGTGCGAGTTCATCGCCGCCCTGGATCACGGCGATGGGCGCATTGCGCTTGTCGGCATATCTCAGCTGCGCCTTCATGCCGCCGCCGCCAAGATAGGCTTCCGCGCGCACGCCGGCGGCGCGGAGTTCAGCGGCCATCGCCAACGAATCGCCAACGCGCGCTTGATCCATCACCAGCACGACGACCGGGCCTCGCGTTTGCGCCGCCTGCTGCGCCTGCAACGCCGCAGCGAGACGCGAAACGCCAATCGAAAACCCAGTCGCGGGAACCGGCTCGGCGCGGAAGCGCGAGACCAAGCCGTCGTAGCGCCCGCCGCCGCCAACCGAACCGAAATTGACGCCGTCCCCGCCAATGAGCTGCGCTTCAAACACTGCGCCGGTGTAGTACTCAAGGCCACGAACGATATTCGGATCGAGCGCCGCCTGCGCGTCGGCAATGCCAAGCGCGGAAAGTGCTGCTTCGATCGCGCGTAATTCTTCAAGAGCGGGGCCGGCGACAAGTCCAGCAAGGCGCGCCAGCACCTCCGCTCGCGCTCCCGCGCCGACGCTCACCAGATCGAGAATCGCGGTGCGCTGGCCCGCATCGAGGCCAGCACCTTTTGTGAAATCGCCGGAGCCGTCCTTGCGCCCAGCGCCGAGCAGCGCCTCGACGCCCGCTCTTCCCAGCCGGTCGAATTTGTCGATGGCGCGCAGCACCACAAGGCGCGTCGAATAGGCATCAGCGGCGATGCCGATTTTTTCGAGCACCGCGTCGAGCAATTTGCGCGTCGAAAATTTGAGCTGATACCCGCCGCGCTGCACCCCCGCCGCTTCCAGCGCCGCGCACGCCATCGCGATCATCTCCGCGTCCGCCGCGGGCGAAGCGCTGCCCACGGTATCAGCGTCGCATTGCCAGAATTCGCGATACCGCCCCGGCCCCGGCTTTTCGTTGCGCCACACCGGGCCCGCGGCCCAGCGGCGATAGGGTTTCGGCAGCGCGTCGAAATTCTCCGCCACGTAGCGCGCAAGCGGCGCGGTGAGATCGTAGCGCAGCGAGAGCCAGCGTTCGTCGTCCTGGAACGAGAACACGCCTTCGTTGGGGCGGTCGAGATCGGGCAGGAATTTGCCCAGCGCCTCGGTGTATTCGGTGGCCGGCGTCTCCAGCCGCTCGAAGCCCCATTGCTCATAGACCGCGCCGACCGCCTCGACGATGCGGCGCTCAGCATCGGCCTGCGCGCCAGTGCGGTCGATGAAGCCGCGCGGTTTTTCGGGGGGGACTAGAATGCTCATGCAAGGGAGATAGCCTTCTCCCCTTGAGGGGACCATTGCGAAATTGGCGAATTGTGATTCCCTGTGGTTTGCCTGCGGGGAGATTTTCGATGTCGGTGAAGCGTACGGGTCAGCTGAGCTTTGTGGAAGCTTTGGTGAGCGAGGGGCTGGGCC
>JAKFYF010000225.1 GCA_021731005.1 Hyphomonadaceae bacterium | reverse complement strand
GTCCCCGCCCACGCTTCGCATCGGCCCCAGGCGGGGCGAACGCCGCAGCAAAGGCGGCCACGATGAGAAGGCGGCGATTGAGACCCATGGACCTTCCATCCTGCCCACCCGAACCTGACGCAATGCTGACAACGCCCGTCACGGGCCTGTCAGCGGGCATTTCGCATCAGGGGGACGAGCCGACGCCCTAACTGGCGTCATTCAAGAGGGATATGATCATGACCATTCGCCACATCGCCGCCGCCGCTTGCCTTTTCCTGGCCGCGCCTTCGGTCGCTGCAGCACAAGCCCAGCCGGCCAGCGGATCCTCGCTTTCACTAAGCGCGATCGAACAGCGCCTCGCCGCCGATGGCTTTCGTGTCATCGAAATCGAGCGGTATCCCAATTCAGTGGAAGTGAAGGGGTATGAGCGCGCCGGTCAGTGCGTTGAGATGCATCTCGATCCGCGCACTGGCGCCGTTCTGCGCCGTGAGCGTGACGATGATTGCGGCCGCTCCGATCGTTCCGACGACCATCATGGCCGGGGCGGGAATCGCTAAGTACCGTGCGCGGGGGATGAGACATGCAAGCAAGACTGTTTGCGCTGGCGGCGCTGGCGGCAGCGGGCTCGGCGCACGCCGAGCCCGGCGGGACCTCGAATGTTTATGGTCCGAGCGTTCAACGCGGCGAAAGCGAGCTGGAGTATCGCGCGGCCTATTTTGATGGCGGCGGTCTGGGCGGCACGCAACGCCATCGCGCCGAAGCAGGCTATTCCTTCACCGATTGGTGGCGTCCAGCGCTGGTGATCAAAGCCGCCGATGCGCATGGCGCTTCGACGGAGCTCACCGCGGTCGCGCTTGAGAACGTGTTCGACTTCACCGCCACCCGTTCCTGGCCTGTGCACTTCGGCGGCTATGTCGAATATGCATTCGGCCAGAACGAACGCGACGATGCGCTCGAACTCAAACTGCTCGCAGAACGCCAGCAAGGCCCGCTGACGCTGCGCTTCAATTTGATCGCCGAGCGGCCCATTGGCGGCGCTTCCGACGAGTGGGAGCCCGCCTACGCGGCGCGGGCCATGTGGCGCATATCGGAGCGCTGGGCTTTCGGCTTTGAAGGTTTCGGCGAACCAGAAGCGCAATCGCATTATTGGGGGCCGCGCGCGAGCGCGCGCTTCGGCGGCGCCAGCATCGCGCTCGGCTATCTCGCCGGCTTCGATGAGGCCGGCGCCGATGGCCAGCTCCGCATCGCTCTCGAACTTGAACATTAGGGACTGATCATGACTGCTTCCGAAACCACCGAGCGCCGGGTTCATGTCTGGGACCTGCCCACACGCTTGTTTCACTGGAGCTTGCTCGCTCTTGTCCTCGTCGCTTGGTTTACCGGCGAAGAGGAAGGCGCGCTGGCGCTGATCCATCGCTATGCCGGTGAAGCGATCGCCGGCCTCATCGTCTTTCGCGTCATCTGGGGGTTTGCCGGCGGCGAACGCGCGCGCTTTGCCGATTTCGCCGCCGGCCCTTCAGCCATCATCGCACACGTGAGCGATCTCTTCTCGCGCCAGCCCAAACGCCACCTTGGACACAATCCGCTCGGCGGCGTTGCGGTGTTCCTGTTGCTTGCCATTGTCGCGAGCGTCGTGATCACTGGCTTGTTCAGCGGCGACGAGGGCAATGCTGGGCCCTTTGCCGGCCTCTGGGGCCTTGAGCTCTCCGACGCGCACGAAGTGCTGTTCCGCGTGCTGCAGGGACTGGTCATCATCCACGTGCTCGGCGTCTTGGTGGAATCCTTAAAGGCCAAAGATGCGCTTGTGCCCGCCATGATCACCGGATCGAAGCGCCGCCGCGCCGATGAGCCTGGCGCGGACGCCAAACGCGCTGGCATGATTGCGCTCATCGTGGCGCTGGCAGCCGGCATCGCCATCAGTTTCGCACTAATGACGCAACCGTCGGCGAACGTTCGGGTTGGTTCAGAAATAGATGCACGGCATTTCGAAAGCGGAGATCACTAGTGTCCGGTTTGGGCCAATCCGGCTCGGCTCGCCACAATATGACCGGCGGCGGGGTCAATCCAAACCGTCCGTTCGCCTTCGCAGGTGCAACAAGGCGGCCTTCAGGGGCGTTGCAACGGCAGGTTCAGATTGAGCCCGCCGTTCGCTGCCCCTGGGTCGGCCTCACGCTCTTCGCCGGAAGCCGTCATTGGTTACTTTCGGGGTCGTTGACAGTCCGATCCGCCGGTTCAATAGCCTTCTATGGCGAAAGGGAGAAGGTCGCGATGCGCAAGTTGTTACTGGCCGTTCTATTTGCCTGTGCATTCGCGGGTGCGAGTGCCATTCCCAGCGCGAGCGCCGAACGAATACCCTTCGCGCAGGCGGAAAGACCTGAACCGCGTACCGACATGGCGATCATCTACGTTTATAGGACCACAGCGCCGCCACTCCTGTTTTCTGTCGGCACGTACGTCGACAATGAGAAGCGCGCCGATCTGGCCGGACACAGCTTCACGTGGTTTTACATCACGCCCGGAGAACATCAGCTCAAATTTCGATGGCCATTTCTCGCCGCGTCCCCGACGGTCGAATTCACCGAAGCCTTCGAAGCAGGGCAAACTTATGCCTATCACTACAGGGGGTCGATGGAGTTCATGGGAACTCTCACGACGACGACTTCGCGGGTTGATCAACTCGATCCCGGAGCTGCATTAGCTGCCATGGAGGCCTGCTGCGCCTACCGGCCCGCTCTTGGGGCAGCGGATGTTGCGATCCCGCCCGTGATTGCGCCTTCTGACGGGCATTAGAAGGATCTCGATGAGCCGCGGAGCCGCGAAACAGGCTCCCCTCGAAGTGTCTTGATTTTCCCCGAGCGGCCGGCGTGCTCATAACTTGCCATGACACCACGTCCGGTTTGAACGGCTCACGATCGCCGAAGACGGACATCGCGATCAAAGCCGCTGTTGGGTGCGCCAAAGTCGATACACGAAGTAACCGACAGACACGATTACGCCGGGAGCGGCACCCCAAAGAAAATCCACGACCGTACCGCCACGAATTGAAACGATTAACGCGGCGAACCCGATGAAGAATGGAAACAGCCACCAGCTTTCGGCCAGCGCGAATTTGATGTGGTGCAGGCGAACCTTCGTCATCCGCCCGTCATACCGCAAATCCCCGGATTCCGCTCCGGGCCGTCGATGCCCGGGTCGCCATTTTGTTACGAAAGGCTGGGGCGATCCAATCCTGTCGCCGGTAATGCTGCAGGCGCTAAGGCCGGCCATCGCCGAAGGCTGTCGTTGCACAGTATGGCCGACGAACGATGATCCGAGTGACATTACCCGGCTCGCTGCATGTCAACGCCCGGACCGAAATCAGGCGACCGGCCTACTTGTGAGGACCACAAGCAGTGTCTAACCTTTCGAAGGTCAAGCCCAGGGGATCGAACGTGTCGAATGCAAATACGCCGGCGGGCAAGCCGGCTGGCTCGCCGCTCAATCGCCTGTTTCAACGCAA
Source organism: Hyphomonadaceae bacterium (assembly GCA_021731005.1). Taxonomy (GTDB): domain Bacteria; phylum Pseudomonadota; class Alphaproteobacteria; order Caulobacterales; family Aquidulcibacteraceae; genus Vitreimonas. Next base: position 7,257 of record JAKFYF010000225.1, on the reverse strand, counting down.
AACAGTCGATCAAATTCAAAACGAATACGAGCACGGCGAGTTGAAGCGGTCTCTCGGCCCCATCAACCTGATCCTGCTCGGCATCGGCTGCATCATAGGCGCGGGCATCTTCGTCCGCACCGGCAACGCCGCCGCCCTGCACGCGGGCCCTGCGGTGATGATCTCTTTCGTCATCGCCGGCATCGTCTGCGCCTTTGCTGGCCTGTGTTACGCCGAACTCGCCTCGGTCCTGCCAGTCTCTGGTTCGGCCTACACGTATTCCTACGCAACTGTCGGCGAGTTCGGCGCCTGGATCATGGGCGCGCTCTTGCTGCTTGAGTACGGCTTGGCGGCTTCGGTCGTCGCGGTCGGATGGTCCGGATACGCTGTGAGTCTGATGCACGATCTTGGCTGGCTCATCCCAGCTGAGTTCACGCAAGCCGCCGGCAAGTTTGTCATCACGCAAGCGGCGATCTTCCAAGTCACCGATCCGACGATTAGCCTCAACGCCGTCACGGGCATCCTGCCTGATGGCGATTCCGTGCAATTCCTGGCCTCGTCGTCCGCGACGATCCCTGGCGTCCACGAAGCTGGCCTTGCGCAATATGATGTCGTGAACCCCGCAAACGGTGGCTACGCGCTCACCAACGCTGCTGACATTCACGTCTCCAGCGCCATCCAAGCGACGCTGAACGCCGCCACTGAAGTGATCGGCGACGGCGGCGCGCTGCGCGAAGTCGCTGCCGGTACGTCGGTGACGGTTCCAGCCGATTCGATTTTGCAATTGCCCGCCGCGACCACCATTCCGATCCCGGCTGATCACGTTGTCGCTTCGGTCGCCAACCTGCCCGCAGTCGTCGTCGTCCTCTCGATGATGCTGTTGCTCATCGTGGGCGTGTCGGAATCCGCAACCGTCAACAACGTCATCGTCGCGATCAAGGTCACGGTGATCGTGGCGTTCTGCGTCGTCGGCGCCCAATACGTAAATCCGGCAAATTGGCAGCCCTTCATCCCCGAACCCACCGGCGAACCCGGCGTGTTTGGCTGGGACGGCATTTTGCGTGCGGCAACCATCGTGTTCTTCGCTTACATTGGCTTCGAAGCGGTCTCGACTGCGGCGGGCGAAGCGAAGAACCCGCAAAAGGACATGCCGTTCGGCATCCTTGGCTCGCTGGTGATTTGCACCGTGCTCTACATGGCCACAGCGGCCGTGCTGACCGGCGTGATCCCCTTCACCAAGCTCAACGTCGCCGCCCCGGTCGCCACCGCGGTGAACGCTTTCGGCTCGCAATGGGAGTGGCTCGCCTACTCGATCAAGATCGGCGCTATCGCCGGTCTGACCTCGGTCATTCTCGTGCTGATGTTCGGTCAAACCCGCATCTTCTATACGATGTCCAAGGACGGCCTGCTGCCAGGCGTGCTCGCCACCGTTCACAAGCAGTTCAAGACGCCCTGGATCAACACCATCGTTACTGGTGTTGCTTGCGCGGCAGCGGCGGCATTCTTCGACATCAACGTGCTCGGCGATCTCACCAGCGTCGGCACATTGGCGGCGTTCGCAATCGTCTGCATGGCGGTCATATGGCTGCGCCGCACCCGTCCGGACTTGAAGCGCGGCTTCACCGTGCCGTTCTATCCGATCACGCCGATCCTTGGCATCTTGTCCTGCGCCTTTCTCATCACCCGCGTGGAAGCGCGCGTGCAAGTGTTCTTCTTCTACTTCCTGATCGGCGCCGTAGTGCTCTACTTCGCCTACGGCATCTGGAACTCGAAGCTCGGCCGCGGCGTCACCGTAACCGGCCATGAACCGCCGCCCATGGATTTGCCTCATAAGGAATAGTCGCGAACCGGCGAACTAAATTCCGGCGCCAGCGTAGGTCGTCACGCCCATTTTCGCGAGCGGCATACTTTCTCAACTGCGGTCAGTGACCTACCGCGCAGAGCTACGGCGCGATTTCGCCGATACCAGTCGTTCGATGCCGAAGTCTAAGTTGCGAACGCATTTGCTCTACGCCATCCGAGAAAATGGTAGATCAGCAAAGGGGCGAGAAAGGCGAACGCGCTCGCGCTGAATGCGATCCAAATTCTGAACTCGTGGCCAGGACGACGTTCGATTTCGGGCCACAGAGCGAAAGCGGCCACCATGACCGTCAGCATCAGCCACGGCGACACCCAAAGCCACATGCTGCGAACCGAAAACAGCGCGCCGATCAGCGTTAGGGGCAAGACAAGCAAGCTTAGGATCAGTGCGCGTGGGGCGAGGCCGCCCACGATTGAACTCACATCCGGCCAAGCAAAGTACTGTTCGCCAGGTAAGGGATAGAGCGCGGCGCAAGCATAGCCGATGCAGAAAAATCCGGATGCAAATTGGTGCAGCGCTGAAAACAAGAGCACCGCCACTATGAAACCAAACAATAGATGCGGAAGCACGCCTGGCGACAACAAGCTCCGCAATCGAGCCACGGCCTCGGACATCGGCTTCTCCCTAGCCGCAACTACTGCATGTAAGCACTCTACCAGATTGCGTTTCGAATGTCCGCATTGGGCCAGCCCGACTCTAAGCGCCACCTTCTTACGAAGGGCGGGGTCGATCAAATCCTGCCGCAGGTAATGCTGCATGAGCTAAGGCCGGCCATCGCCGATAACTGTCTTCGCGCGCGGCCGCGGAGATGTCGTCTTTGTGCGGCAGTTCCCACGCACCTGTCCAAACGATCAGCTCAGCATAAATCACCGAAGGGTACTGTCCTGCCGAAGTCGGACTATCAGGGGCGATGGCGCTGGGCGCGAGGGCAATGGGCAGCTGATCACGACTAAACCTACCAGTGGGAAACCGTGTAGGCTAACAGAGATCGACAAGCTTTCGAGGGGAATAACCATGCGACTCCTATTTTCCGTTGCTGTGCTCGTAGCGGTGGCGCTCAACATTGCGAGCAGTAACGTGTCGGCGGAGCCGCCAACAAGGCCTTCGAACGCGTACGGATTTGATTACCCCGAACATGTGGAGATTCGGCCCGGCGAAGTGCGCTACGCCACGCGGGTCGTCGTGGGCGAGACCTTCCTATCCGTACCTTTCCGCTACACTCAAACGGGCATCCTACAGAACACAATTTCAACACTGGGTGGAACATTTCAGTCGCGAGTCGTGGCGCCGAGAGGCGCACACGCCTTTTGGGTCGGGCGGTTTGGTCAGGTTGGACGGCAGAGCCAGGATGCATGGTGCTTCGTCTGGAGCGACGAGCCTAATCCAAGTCCAGTCCCGAGCATCAACAACTGTGTCGTCGGCGCGTCTCAAGTTCCGATAAGCCCATTCATCCAGAAAGATTTCAGCGGCACAGCAATTAGAACGAACGCGTCGCCCAATGTGCTGCTGGCGCCTTTGGAGATCGGAGCCGATCTCCGCTTGGCCTATCAACTGGAAAGAGTTTCGGCAGATAGCCTTCATTACCGAATATCAGGTGGATGGCCGGTAGAAGTGCAACGAGCAGCTAGTGGCGCATTTATCGTCCCAACGGTAATTGGACCTGTTCAGATTGCAGCTGCCGATGGGGACGTAGAGGCAATCGTCGTCAGGCCAGACATTCCGGGATTCCAATTCCGCAATACTGATCGCGAATTAATCAACACGCGCTCGGAACACCTGGCTCAGCTACCGCAGCCGGTGCTCATTGCTGACGCTCCCCTGAGCCCATTTCCATCCGAGTTTGAGGCCGCAACACCAGGTTCCGTCCTTCTCGAACAGACCGTGAGGCCCGCCTCGCAGTCCGTGATCACACGCGGCCGAATTATGGTGGGCACAGGACAGCGCATCGACCGTAGAGGCGAATATTTGACGCCGTTCGACATTGCTGGTGATCCGATGCTCTGCGACCGGCCGAACGCTGTTTTCACTCATTGTTATCCGGTCGAGAACGGACGCATTACGACCGACGCCTACGTTATGAATATGAATTACGCAGAAAATTCTGGTTTTTTCTTCAGACCGAATAGCCTCTTGCGAGGCCTCACTAGAGGGCGTGCGGCCTACCCCCTCAGGGAGGTTCAGCCAACTACAACCGGGCCTGATCTCAGCGAAGTAGTCCAGCTGGTTTACCGTGGAGAGAGACTAACGTCCTCCCAGCGTTACGCGGTCGCCTCTTGGCGCGCGGCGCGAAACCGAAACACCAGCTTTGCCGAAATAGGCTACCTTGCGGCTCCATTTGATGAAAACGGGATCGCGACCATCAGCACGAAAAACGGGGACGGCCGGATCGAGATCCGCCTGGGACAAGGAGGCGCAGAGTATCGCGTAGTAGCCCCTCTGCCATCGAGACCGTTCTTGTTGTGGGACACAAACGCGCTGATCGAGGGTGCAAGAATGGAGTATATTCTTGCTCTCCAAGCAGAGTAGCCCTTCACGCCAATGTACCAAGACGTGGCGTGGTGCGGGTGAGCAGTTCGGAGCGGAAGCGCGAGAGCATGGCGGCGAGACAATGGTCGCGGCCAATGCCAAGTTTGGTCACACGCTGGCGTCAATGAGCAGCAGGACAATGCCCCAAGAACGAAAACTGCTGTGTGCCGTGCGTCGGCTTCCCGGCGAAGACTCGACATTGACGAGTACCATTCCGTCCGGCAGCAATGGGCCAGCCCGGCTCGGGCGGACACAATATGACAGGTGGCGGGGTCAATCCAAACCTTCCGTTCGCCTTCGCGTTTGCAACAAGGCAGTCCATCGCCGACAAGAGACGCTCGCTACTCGGGCTCGGCTTGTGGGGCACTTCAGCATAACGGCCGTCGCGCCCGCCTTCATGATTGAGGCCGACGACTCTTGGACGGATTGTGAGCGGCAGATCACACAATCTAGTGAATCAGGTCGTATAACTCTTGGGAGAGAATGAAAATCGCAAAGGGAGCGCTGGCCGCCAGCATGAAGTTGAATATGATCACGCCCAGCGTGACGACCGGCGGCAGGCGACCATTCTCTTCGTTCATCGCCGCATCGATTTGGGCCCGGTAGTCAGGATTCTCTTGGCCCCAGGTTTCAATGACCCCCAGCCAACCCAACAGAAAGAAAGCGGTTGGCGCGACGGTGACGAGCAACCACGGCAATGGCGTGGCTTCGTGAGAGTAGTAGTGCGAACGAGCCGCCAATTCCTCCACCTGACTTCTGTTCAGGTCAGCGGCAAAATCGATCAAGAACGCGGCGTGCAACAGCGATACGACCACGACGCCGACAAAAGCGTAGGTTAGATGCGGTAAGACGGCATGCCAAACCAACCCCCGTGGCCCCAGATCACGCCAGGGCCGTTGTGGTGGCGAATCCGGCGCATGTGGTTCGGGTTCGATCACGTTAGAATTCTAGTTGCACGGTCCAAAATCGTCCAGCGTGACGCGGGGCGAGTTGAATGTCTGGGCCGGCCTCGCCGGGCGCGATGGAATGAAGCGGCCACTTGGGCCTCAGCGCGCCAGCAGACGTCGGTGGGTTGAGCGAGGCTCAGTCAGTCCACAGCCGCAGGCGATGCGATCGCTATCTCAGAAGGCGTCTGATAGCGCGCAGCGGATACTAGCAAAGTGGCCGCGGCCCGTCATTGGAAAGGGCCGCGATGCCTCAAGTCACGATCTAGCGCGCTGCGCCGCGCGCCAATCGGCGGCGCCCCAATACTCCGCCCATGGGATTGGCGCGCCGTCCCCGAGATGCCGGCCTCGCTCCCTTAAATTCCGAGTCAGCAGGTGCGCGGCCGCTTGTTCGGCTTCGCGCTCGGTCTTGCAGGCCTTCCCGCAATCGACGCACAGAAACACGCGATGCTCGCCGAGCGCCAACGCGCGGTACTCATCCACGCGCGTATTGAGATCGCGCATGTGCGACTTTCCCGTCGGCGCTTTCGAGACCTCCACCACCCAGACATGCTTGCCGTAGTGCAGCTTGTTGCAATGATTGCAGTGGTCCTTGCGCGGCCGCACCGCCTCTTCGGGCAGCTTTTCCGCGCGCTCATCACCCGCGCCGAAACACGTGAGACACACATCGGGCAAGAGCCACGAGCCGACGGGCGGGCGCCCTGCGCCTTCGCAGGCCGGGCAGCATGCGCATGCGGCCAGGCTTAGTCCGCACCGCGCGCATGGCGCGTTCGCATTGAACCGCAGCGCATTGCGCACGCCCGAAAAGACAGCGATCGCACCTGCGACGCCGGCGCTCGCGAGCAACACCAGGGTGACGGCGTCATCTTCCGGATCGGATGTCATCACCATGAAGATCACCGTCGGGAAACCGATGAGCACGAGCCCAGCTATCGCGGCGGGGCCCGCCGCCCCGAGGCCGTTTTTCAGCTTTCTCCAGCGCTTTAGACCGATCTGCATGGCCCCGGTCCTTCCACGGTCAGCCTACCATCCCATCGCCTCGTGGAAAGACCGGCCTCGACTGGCCCGGCGGCGGCGATTGTGCCACGCTCGGAGCGCCGGCGCCTTGGTCATGCCGGCTCACGGTTGGAAACGGCGGCTCTGCGTGGCGGGCAAGTCAAGCGGCGACAGCTTTGTATCTGTGCTGGTCACGGCGCTCATGGCCGCGGAGATAAGCGCGTTCGTTATTTGTATCCTGCTTGGAGAGTTGCGGGAGTTTCTCTCGCGTGAGCTTCAGGGCTTTGCGCTGACGGCCGCCTTGGCGTTCGCCGTCTTCAAGCGCCTTGCGAAACGGGAGGGCGCGGATGTGGCGCCCGAACCAACGCATGCCAGCGGCTGCCGCCTGTGCGGCGCTCGGGACGCGGTGGAATACACAACTGAATACGGCTGGTACGAGAAGGTCGTAAGCGACGGCGGCAATGCGAAAGAGATCAAGCAAACCTACCTGCAGCTGGGGGCCGCGCGAGTACTGATCTGTGATGCGTGCGTCGCGCGCGAAATCGCCTCGCGAAAGGCGCGGGCAAAACGCATCGCCGCCCCGCTTGCCCTTCTGGGCGTTCCCGTTCTGCTTGGCGCGGCCTATTTGCTGGGCGGCTTCGCAAGCATCGGGTTGGCGCCCGGCGAGATTAGTGCAGATGGCCGTGGATTTTCCTGGCTGGCCGCTGGCCTCGCGGCGATGGCGTTGCTGTTTCCGGCGCTGATTATCGCGATCCAAATCCTCGAAGTGGCTTTTCCCGGTGTGGCGCGGCGCACCGCGCAAGAAATCGCGCAAGCCTGGTCCTGGGAATTGGTCAGGCCCGAGATCGCCGCAGCCTTCGAGGAGGAAGCCACCGAAGAGTGGGTGGGCGGGCAGCGGATCACCAAGACCGCGCGGATCGGGGCGAAGATGAAAGACATGGAGTCCTGGGA
>JAKFYF010000317.1 GCA_021731005.1 Hyphomonadaceae bacterium | reverse complement strand
GGTCGGCGCGGGGGTGCTGTTCGCGATCGCGCGGCGCATCGGCATACGCGGGACACCGATCGCGCTGGTCGTGCTGGGCGGGGCCTATTTTCTGATCCCCGGGGTGCGCCCCATCATCAACCAATTGATCGGCATCGGCGGGCCTACCAGTTCGTCCACTGCCGGCGAGGGCAGCACCTGCGCGGCGAGCGCGGAGGCCTGCGACTTCTCGCGCGTGGTGCTGGCCTCGACCGAAGACGTCTGGACCGGCCAGTTCCAGCAGGGGCGCGTGCCCAATTACGGCGCCGCGCAAACGGCCTATCAGGCCCCGACGCTGGCCGTATTTTCCGACAACGTCATTTCCGGATGCGGTGCGGCGCAGTCGGCGATGGGGCCGTTCTATTGCCCCGGCGACCGCAAGCTCTATCTCGACCCGACCTTCTTCGATCTGATGCGCGACCGGTTGCATTCGCCCGGCGATTTCGCGCAGGCTTATGTGATCGCGCACGAAGTCGGCCACCACGTGCAGAACCTCATCGGCGCAACCAACAGGCAAGTCCCCGGCGAAAGCCAGAACCAGGTCTCGGTCCGCGTCGAATTGCAGGCCGATTGCTTTGCCGGGGTGTGGGGCCACACCGCGCGCGCGGACCTCGCCATCGATGACGCCGATCTGCGCGAAGCGCTGGGCGCCGCCGACGCGATTGGCGACGACGCGCTCACCCAAGGCCGCGCCAGCGAAAGCCAATACACGCATGGGACCAGCGCCCAGCGCGTGCGCTGGTTCCGCCGCGGCTTCGACAGCGGCGACGCGCGTCAGTGCGATACGTTCGCGGAGAGAGATTATGCGCGGCTGTAAGGAGACCAACGTGCGGACAGCATTATTTGCGATTGGACTGATGGCGGCTCTTGGAACCGCAGCGCCTGCGCTAGCGGATCACACGGGTCAGCATGAGCACGGGGCGCAACACGCCGCCATCGCGCAAGCGCGCGCACACGAAATCGCGCAGGCGCAAGGCGTCGCGCATGTGCGCGAGTCCCGCTTGCGGCGCGGCGTATGGAAGGTCGAAGGCCACACCGCCGACGGGCGCGAAATCGAGGTGGAGATCGATGCGCATTCGGGCGAGGTGACGAAGCGCGAAGTTGAGTGAGGGACGGAGGTCCATCTCGCAGGAGCATGCGGATGCGATTGGTGTGGACGGGACTCATTGCGTCAGCGGGCGTTGTACTCTCCGTTTACTTCTTCAATCCACTAGGCGTGCGCGACGCGGCGATGGGCCTGTTTGGTGCTGTGTCTCCAGCGCCGGGGCCAAGCGTCACCGTCGCAGACGGCTCAGTGTGCGGCGCCTCGGTGGAGTTGGAGCGGGCGTGTGATTTTACGGCGCGTGTGCTGGGTACGACCGAGGACGTGTGGCGTGCACAATTCCAACAGGGCCGGCTGCCGGATTATGGCGTCACGCCCTCGGTGTACGCCGAGCCGACGCTCATTGTGTTCTCGGCACAAGTGCACACAGGATGTGGACCGCAATTGTCGGGGGTTGGGCCCTTCTATTGCTTTGAGGATCACAGGATCTATATCGATCCCACATTCTATCAGGTCATGGAGCAGCGGCTCGCTGCGCCAGGCGACTTTGCGCAAGCCTTTGTGATTGCACACGAAGTCGGTCACCACCTTCAAAATCTACTCGATATGAGGGCGTTGGAAGTCGTTGGTGAGCCCCCTAATCGCGCCTCGGTGCGGCGCGAGTTGCAGGCCGATTGCTTTGCGGGGGTCTGGGCGCATCAGGAGCGAGACGATCTCTCCATTACCGAAGCGGATCTGCGGGAGGGGCTGAACGCCGCGTTCGCCTTCGGCGACGACACTGGCGCGGGCGTTGAAGCCCACGCGTTCAGGCACGGATCGAGCGAGCAGCGGATGCGATGGCTCAGGCTTGGCTTCGAGACCGGCGATGCGCGCGAGTGCGACACCTTTCGGATACAATACGGGTCGCTCTAGCGACGGCCACCTACGCCTCCCAATCCTCAGCCTGATCGATCAGGAATTGCCGGAACGCGGCGATGCGTTTGGAGCGCTTCAGGTCGCTTGGATAGATGAAGTACACGTCGAAGCTCGGCCCCGGCAGGTCGGGCAGGACTTTCACAAGCTTGCTGCTCTCGCGCGCCATGTAATCGGGCACGCTGGCGATGCCGAAACCGGACTCCACCGCACGCAGCATGCCATAGACGTTGTTGATCTCGAGCAGGGGCGGGCGGGGTTTTGCGTCTTCGCGCCCGGCGCGCTGGGCCCAGTCCAGCTCGCGCATCGGCGTCGGCACGCCCTGCTGGTAGGCGATGATGCGGTGATGATCGAGGTCCTCGACCTTGGTTGGCGCGCCGTGCCTCTTCAAATATTCGGCGGATGCATACAGGCTCACATGCACTTCGAACAATTTGCGCTGAATGAGATCGGCGTGGGTGGCCGCCCATAAGCGGATCGCGCATTCCGCCTCGAGCTTGAGCAAATCGTATTCGCGGTCATCGAGCAGAATCTGCAGCCGCGTTTCGGGATAGGCGTCGGCGAAGGCGCCAAGGCGCGGGGCAAGCCATGTCGAGCCGAATGCGATCGGCGCGGTCACCTTCAAATCGCCGATCACTTTCTCGCGCGCGTCCTTCAGCGTCGATTCCGCGATCACGGCGGCCGACGCCATTTCGCGGGTGAACTCGCGCAGCGCCATGCCCGGCCCGGTGAGCAAAAGTCCGCGCGCGTGGCGCTGGAACAGCGGCACGCCCATGTCGTTTTCGAGCGCGGCGATCTGGCGGCTGACCGAAGATTGCGAGACGCCGAGCTTCTCAGCGGCGGCGGTGAGGCTGCCGGTCTCGGCGGCGAAATGAAAGGTCTTGAGCTTGTCCCAATCCATGGGCGGCCTCGGCGGCGCCCGCGCATTCGGGCGTTGCACTTTTGCATAGCTCACCCTGAGACGCCAGCCGGACCCGCGAGAGGAAACCCAGCTGTGATTACACTGTGTTAACCCCGCATTGAGAGCTTCAGCCTTTACGCGACGAGGCCGCAGGCCGGGGAACGGAACCAAATGCGCGGTGATGGCAACGCGGTGGCAAGCGTACGCCTGCGCTCGGCGGCGAATCCCGGGGGCATTTGGCGCGCGCTTGGCGGGGTGCTTGGGCCTCATCGCGGCTGGCGGCAGGCGACACTGGAGGGAATGCGCGGGTCGACGGTCACCAAGCTGGCGCTTGCCGCCATTGTGACGGTCGCGGTTGCGCTTCTGGTTGTCGTTCAGATCAAGGCGCGCGCGGACTGGGGCGCCGCATTGGCGGACTATCGCCATGAATCCAGCGAGGAATCACGGCGCGCTGCTGACGAGATCGCCGGCAGATTGCGCCACATCCACCAGGGTTTGCGAACCATCGGTCTCCTGCCCAGCGTTCGCAACATCGATCGCCATGCCGAGAACATCGACGCCGACGCGCGCCAATCTATTCAGCAGCTGTACAACAATCTGAAATTCAACGTCGACGTCTCGGAAGTCTATATCGTTTCGGCGGACATCAACCCCGAGCGGATCGATCCCACCACCGGCGCGCCGCAAGCCCCGATCCTGATGTTCGACGAATTGATCGTCAACGCCGCCGCGCGCGCCCGCGCGGCCGGCGAGCTCGCCGGGGAGGAAGAAGAAGCGGCCGAAGAAGACGAACCCGAGGTCGAGATCTACGAGTACCGAGCGCTGCGCGAGCAAATGACTTGGCTGCGCGCGCATTATCCGACTGACGCCAATTTCGCCAATCTCGAACGGCCGATGCTTTCGACGCCCGAGCACATCACCTGCGATAACACACTCTACATCCACACCCATCTGGACGCGGACCGATCGGGCATCATCCTGTCGGTGCCGTTCTACGGCCTCGATGGCGCGCTCAAGGGAACCATTTCGGCGATCGTTCGCACCGGCGCTCTGACCGGCTATCTGCCCGAGCGTGACTTCGCGCTACTCAACACCGCACACAATTATCGCGTATTGCCCAGCACGCCGGGTGTGGAGCGCGCATCGGTTGAATACATCGACCGGGGCGCGCCCAATCCTGACCTGCTCTATTCCGGGGTAGTTCCTCTCGATGTCGGCGACGCTCAAGGGCGGTGGCTGTTGTGGTCAGGCCGCCCCGACGCCGCGTTCCTGGGCGGCGACGCCGCGGGTTCGGTGCGTGCATTCGAACGCGTTGCCTGCGCCCTAATCGTCGTGTTCGCCGCGCTGTCGGTGTTGGGCCTGTTCATGATGCGCTCGCATCTGCGTCTGCAACGCTCAAACCGCGACCAGCTGCAAGAAATCGTGCAAGCGCGCACCGCGCAGATCGAACAATTGCAGCGCGCGCAGACTGAGATAGCCGCAAGCGAAGCGCGCGCGAAACACCTCGCCTACCACGATGCGCTCACCGGTCTGCCGAACCGTGCGCTGCTGTGGGATCGACTGGCGCACGCCCTGGAGGTAACGCGGCGCGGCGGCCAGGGTTTCGCGGTTCATTGCATCGACCTCGATCAATTCAAGGGCGTCAACGACACTTTTGGACACCAGATCGGCGACGAACTCATCCGAACCGCTTCGGCCAAACTCGCGAAATTGTGCCGCAAGGCCGATACGCTGGCGCGACTCGGCGGTGACGAATTCGCGGTCGTGCAACTAAATTCAACGCCCGCGAGCGCCGCGGCGTTTGCCGACCGCATCGTTGCAATAATGGCCGAGCCAATCGATCTCTCAGTCGGGCAGGTCCATGTCGGCTGCAGCGTCGGCGTCACCATGATCGAAGACGCCGCCACCGATCCGCTTGAGACCCTGCGTCAGGCCGACCTGGCGCTCTACCGGGCAAAAGGGAACGGACGCGGCCAGTACGCCTTCTTCGAGTCCGAAATGGACGCCGCGGTCCGCACCCGGCGCGAATTGCAGACCGACCTCAAGATCGCCCTCGCCAAGGGTGAGCTTGAACTCGCCTATCAGCCCCAGGTCAACGGCGAAGGCGCAATCGTCGGCGTGGAGGCATTATTGCGTTGGACGCATAAGCAGCGAGGCGTTGTTCCGCCCGGACTGTTTGTGCCCATCGCGGAAGAAAGCGGACTGATCGTTGAATTGGGTTTTTTCGTGCTGCGGCGCGCGTTCGAGCAGGGCGCGCGCTGGCCGCACATCAAGATCGCGGTCAATGTTTCAGCGCACCAGATTCGGATGAAGGATTTCGTCACCCGCCTTGCCGTTCTGATCCGGGAGACCGGCGCCATACCCGCGAATTTCGAATTGGAAATCACCGAAGGCGTGTTGCTCGGCGACGATCCCTGCACGCACGCCACGCTGCAAGCGCTGCGCGACGTGGGCTTCAGTTTGGCGCTCGACGATTTTGGCACCGGCTATTCAAGCCTGAGCTATTTGCAGCGCTACCCGGTGGACAAGATCAAGATCGATCGCTCGTTCGTCGCCAATCTTGGCGCCGATGCCGAGGCCGAGGCGGTCATCTCCGCAATCGTCAAGCTTGCCGGCGCGCTCAATCTGCGCGTCATCGCCGAAGGCGTCGAGACCATGGAGCAGCGCACCGTGCTTTCCGGCGCCGGGTGCTCGGAGGTCCAAGGCTATCTCTATGGCAGGCCGATGACCGCGGAGGCGATCGATAAGCTGGTCGGCGACCACAGGGCGCCGGTCGCGGTCGCCGCGTTCGCGCGCTAGAGCGGCGTGGGCAAATTCGCAACCATCGCGGTCGCCGGGGAGGCGACGTAACCTGGAGCGCCGGCGCCCTCGCCGGCAACGGCGCCAGCAACCACGCAAACGCCAGTTGTGTTCGCAACACCAATGCCGGCGAGGGCGCCGGCGCTCCAGGCCCTCACAGCCCGGAGCAAGCGCCTCCGACTGTGCGCACGCCGCGCTAGCCTTTATCTCTTCTCGCCGCGCCGCGCATAGAGAGCGGCGACCCTTCTTGCTTCCGCCGCAACCGCGTCCCGCAATGCCGCGGGAGCGATCACCTTGAGCTCGGCGCCCAAGCGCAAGAGCTGACGGGCGGCGTAGTCGTGGCCTTCTACCCCGATGTCCGCGCGCACCCAGCCTTCTCGCCGGCATGCGCGATTTTTCGCTTCCACCGCCCGAGCCGCCGCTGGATAGACGTCGCGCAGTAATTTGCGGCCGGCTGTGGAGACCTCGATTGTCGCGCGCGCGCTGAGCAGGCGTTCCTCAAACTCGCGGGCCCAGCGCGTCCAGTACCGCGCAAGATGGAAATTGCGGGGCCGCTTGAACGGCGTGTCGGTCACTTCCAGCGTCTGGATGTTTGCCACGCGATAGGTGCGCGGCTCTGTCTTCGCCGCCGCCACCAGATACCAGGCGCCGCCTTTCAGCACCAAGCCCAGCGGATCGAGCGTTCGATCGACGGTCTGCTTCCAACTCTCGTAGCGCACATGGATACGCCGCTCCCGCCACACCGCCGTCGCCAGACTTGGGAGAAGTTCGGCCGATTCCTGGCGTGAGTACCAGGCCGCGGGATCGAGGTGAAAACGCGCCGCCACGCGCCCGGCGCTGGCGCCAGAATCGGGGGGCAGGCTCGCCAGCAGTTTGAGCTGTGCGGCCGCGAGTTCAGCGCCCATGCCGAGATCGGCTGCCGCCTCCCCCGCGCCCGCGAGCAGCAACGCATTGGCCTCCGCATTGGTGAATCCGGTGAGCTTGGTGCGGTAGCCGTCGAGCAAGGCGAAGCCGCCCGCCCGGCCGCGCTCGGCATAGATGGGAATTCCCGCCGCGCTCAGGTGATCGACGTCGCGATAAATGGTGCGGCCCGAAACCTCGAACTCCCGCGCCAGCGCCTCCGCGCTCAGTCGCCCGCGCAACTGCAGCAGAATGAGAATGGAGAGCAGGCGGCTTGCGCGCATATTCCGAGGACGCCCCACAAAACATGACACACCATGTCAGGTATCGTCGCTTATGCAACACCGCGAATGATTTCGGAGAAGGGCAAGCACATGAAACACCACAGACGCGCGCTGCTTGGCGCTGGGGCCGCTGCAGGCGCCGCCGCGCTGCTGCCAGCATGCGCCACGCCGCCACAAGGAGCGCCAATGAATTTCGATCCCATGCCGCCGCTGCCAACGACGCCAACGCCTGGAAAACCGGGCGACTTCGATTTTCTCACCGGCGAATGGCGCATCCACCATCGCTCAATCGTCAACGGTGAATGGCTCGAATATGAGGGCGAGGCCAGTGTGCACGCCATCCTCGCCGGCATTTGCAGCGTCGAGGAATTGCGTATCCCGGCGCGGAATTTCTCCGGCATGGGGCTGCGTCTGCTCGACGTCGAGAACCGTGTCTGGTCCGATCATTGGGTAAATGCCCGCTCGGGCGTGGTCACCACGCCCGGCCAGACCGGGAGCTTCGAGAACGGCGCGGGCATTTTCGTCACCGACGATGTCGATAACGGCCAGCCAGTGAAGTACGCCGGCGTGTGGGACAATATCACGCCCACCTCCTGCCGATGGCGGCAAGCCTCATCGCGCGATAACGGCCAGACCTGGGCTCAGAACTGGATCATGGAATGGCGGCGGGCGTAGCGGCCGCGCTCACGCCGCCGCCGCGCCCGCGTGCTCTTTGGCCGCCACGAACTTGTCCGCCTCCAGCGCCGCCATGCAGCCGAGGCCGGCGGCGGTGACGGCTTGGCGATAGGTGTCATCCGCCACATCACCGGCGGCGAAGACGCCGGGGATGCTGGTCTCGGTGGTTCCGGGTTTCACAATAATGTAGCCGCTGTCCTTCATCGCCACTTGGCCCTTGAACAACTCCGTCGCCGGGGCGTGGCCGATGGCGACGAACACGCCGTCGAGCTTGAGTTCGCGCGCCGCGCCGGTTTTCGCGTGCTTGATGCGCAGGCCGGTGACGCCGCGCTCGTCGCCCAGGATTTCATCGACGGCGTGATCCCACACCACTTCGATCTTCGGGTTGGCGAACACGCGCTGCTGCAGCACTTTCTCGGCGCGGAATGAAGCGCGGCGGTGGATCAACGTGACCTTGCTGGCGAGGTTGGAGAGATAGAGCGCTTCTTCCACCGCGCTGTTGCCGCCGCCGATCACCGCCACTTCCTTGCCGCGGAAGAAGAAGCCATCGCAAGTCGCGCAGGCCGATACGCCCTGGCCGGAGAATTTCTTCTCGCTCGGGATGCCCAGCCACTTGGCCTGCGCGCCCGTAGCGATGATCAGCGCGTCGCAGGCGTAGGACTGCCCGCCGTCGCCAAAGAGCCGGAACGGGCGCGCGCCAAGCTCGGCCTTCACGATCACGTCCTCAACGAGTTCGGTTCCCACATGCAGCGCCTGCGCGCGCATCTGCTCCATCAGCCACGGCCCCTGGATGACATCGGCGAAGCCCGGGTAATTTTCCACATCGGTGGTGATGGTGAGTTGCCCGCCCGGCTGCAGGCCGGCAATCAGCAACGGCTTGCGCATGGCGCGCGCGGCGTAGATGGCGGCGGAATAGCCGGCGGGGCCCGAGCCGATAATGACGATAGGGGCGTGGCGGGGGTCGGTCATGGCGCCTCGAAGCTGCGGAATCAGAAGCGCTCAATATGGCGATGGCTGCGAGCAGGGGGAAGGGCTCACCGCTCTTTCAAGCGTGCTCGCGCCGTCCTAAACTGGCGCCCGACAACACGGAGGACGCGAATGAGCGGAAACACACACACGCGCCAGCAGCGCCATTGGCTCAAGGCGCTTTGCGCCAGCGCGCTTGTGCTCGCGGCCTCCTGCGCCACCGTGAACTCCACGCCCGATGCACCGCAGGTGCCGCCCAATGAGCGCGCGCGCGCCGCCCAGCAGCATCCTCAGATCGTGGCGCAATTCGGCGGCGCGGTGGAGGGCCCGGCGGCGGCGTATGTGTCTTCGGTCGGCGAGAGGATTGCGACATCGGCCGGCGTGCCGGGGCAATGCACCTTCACGCTGATCAATTCCGATGTCGTCAACGCCTTCGCCGTGCCCGGCTGCTACATTTATATCACCCGCGGCATTCTCGCGATCATGAATTCCGAGGACGAGCTCGCCTCGGTGCTCGGCCACGAAGTGGGCCACGTGGTCGCCGATCATTCCGACCGCCGCCAGAACACCGCAACGCTTGGAACGCTGGGCGCGGTGCTGGTGGGCGTGCTCAGCGGTTCCGGCGATCTGATGCAGGCCGCGGGCCAGGTCGCGCAGGTCTACACGCTCGGCTATTCGCGCGACCAGGAATTCGAGGCCGACGATCTCGGCGTGCGCTATCTCGCCGCCACCGGCTACAATCCCTATGGCGCCGCCGACATGCTGGGCGCGCTTGGGGTCAACGACGCGCTGAGCGCGCGCACTACTCAGCGTGAAGCCGCCAACGCCATTCCCGCCTGGGCGCGCACGCATCCGCTGTCAGCGGACCGGGTGACGCGCGCGAACGCGCATGCGCAGGCCGCCGGCGCGGTGCGTGACAATCCCCCAGAGGTGACGCGCTCCTATCTCGAAGCCATTCGCGGGCTCATCTATGGCGACGATCCGGCGCAGGGCTTCGTCAACGGCCGCACTTTCGCGCACCCGACGCTGCGCATTTCGTTTGAAGCGCCGCAAGGATTCTCGCTGACCAACACCGCGACCGCGGTGCTGATCGCCGGCCCCAATAATCTGCGCGCGCAATTCGGCGCCGGCGCCTTGCCGCAAGGCGGGGTTGAAGCGCACGCGACCGCGGTGTTGCGCCAGGTGCTGGGCCAAACGCCGGCGCAAGTCGGCCAGATGCAGCGCAAAGCCACCAATGGCTTGGAGACCGCGACGCTGCCGGCGCGGGCGCAGAACCAGCAGGGCCAGATCGTCGATGTGGCGGCGACGGCGTATCGCGTGGGAGATCGCGCCTACCATTTCATCACGCTCGCGCCCGCGAACGGGGCAGGGCCGATGGCGCCGATGCTGGCCTCGTTCCGTACGCTGAGCGAGCAGCAGGCGGCGGCCCTGCGCGCGCGCCGCATCGAGGTGGTGCAGGTCGGCGCGCGCGACACCGCCGAAACGCTGTCGAGGCGCATGGCGTTCGACGATTACCAACTCGACCGCTTCCTCGCGCTTAACGGGCGGGACGCCGCCACGCCGCTGCGCGCGGGGGAGTGGGTGAAGCTCGTGACGTATGCGCGGTGAGCGGGATGGGGTAGACTGACGTGGGGGTAGCGTCAGTCTGTGACGAGGGTCATTGCGTAGTTCGGTGAGCGCATCGGAAGTGCAACTGGAGAGCGGGAGCGCGCTATGGGGGATGTTACTCGAGTTTTTTCGACAACGTCATGGGAGTGGCTTGAACCGCTGTCATGGGCGTCACAAGTCGCGCTCGTTTTATTGACAATCGCGGTTGTCTTTGCGGCACTCCATCAAGCAAGCGCACTCAAGCTATTTGAAATCCTCAAGTTCATCCAGGATGAGAACTTCCGAAAGGCACGGAGAACGGTCATCGTGAATATCGGGCCGGTTGCTGGCGCCGATTGGTGGTAAGACAAGAGTTTGGAGGCTGACGCCTCCACTTGCTGCGCGCACTACGATATTGTGGGCAATATCCTTCAGTTTAGCGGTAGCGCTCCGCTTACCAACCACTTTGTCAAGCATTGGTCGGACAGTATTGTGCGCACGTACGAGATATTGGAGCGTTTTATAGAGCGAAGAAAGGCGGGCGGCGGCAACCCTTACGCTTCTTATCGATGGCTCTGGGTATGTCCGATCCTTTGTGTAAGCGGCTCCTGTGATCGTGGTTTGCCGCTTTCCCGGGTCAGCGCGCTGACCCGGGAAAGCGGTCGGCAAACAGGATGGCAAATTGGCTCATCGCCTCGGTCCAG
>JAKFYF010000139.1 GCA_021731005.1 Hyphomonadaceae bacterium | reverse complement strand
AGCAGCACCAGCAGAATATCGATGAACGGGATGACGTTCGGCTCGGAAATCGCGCCGCTGCCGCCCGAAGAGGAGACCTTGCCAGCCATAGCCTAATTTCTCCGGTCCTCGGCGACGAAGCCGATCTTGGTGAAGCCCCGGTCTTGCAGCCGGTTCATCACCAGGACGACGTTTCGGTAGGGCAGGCCCGCGTCGGCGCGAATGAATACCCGCTGATCGCGCACTTCGTCTTCGTCGGCGAGGCGGGGATCGTTCTTCTGCACCGCCTCGAACACCTTCGTCCCAAGCTCGTTGATCGCCACCGCGTCGTTCATCACGTAGTACAAGACGCCCTCATCGGTGCTGGAGATGGACACCCAGGTCGGGCGCGGCGGCCGCTGCGAGGGGTCGATCCGCGAAACCGGCATTTCCACTTCAATGTCGACGCTGGAGATCGGCGCGGCGATCATGAAGATGATCACCAAGACGAGCATAACGTCGATGAACGGAATCACGTTCGGATCCGGGTTCACCTCCAGGCGACCGCGTTTTGATGGCGCCGCTATCTTGCCGGCCATGGACGTTCCTCCAAGCTGTGCTGGGTTAGCCGGCGCGGCGGTCCATATCGCGTGAGACCAGCGCGATGAATTCCGATGCGAAATCGTCAAGCTTGCCGCCCTGCTTGGAGATTTGCTTGGCGGCGAAATTGTAGATCAGCACCGAGGGAATGGCCGCGACCAGACCCGCCGCGGTGGCGAGCAGCGCACCCCCGATAGGGCCGGCGACGACCGCAAGAGAGGTGCTCTGGGTCGAGGCGATCTTAGCGAACGCCATCATGATCCCCCACACCGTACCGAACAGGCCGATGAACGGCGCGTTGGCGCCGATCGAGGCCAGGAAGGTCATGCTCGAGCCCAGATCTTCCAAATGGTCGTTCTGGCGCGTCGTCATGGAGGCGGCCACGCGCTGCATGGTGTGATCGCGCGCGTCGCGCATGGTGTAGAGGCCGAGATCCTGGGTGCGGCGCACCTCGGCCATGCCGGCGTCGAACATGGACTTGATGCCCGAGGCGGGCAGCTTGCGAACGATGGCTTCGGCCTCCTCCACTGAATTGGCCTTGCGGAACGAGGCGAGGAAATCGCGGGTCTGGCTGCCGGCGCGGCGCATCACATAGATCTTCTCGAACAGCAGGGCGACCGCGTAGATGGCGCACAGGGCGAGAATAATGAGGACCACCTGCTCCAGCGGCTCGAGCGCCACCACGAGGTCCCAGAGGCTGATCTCCTGCCGCCCCGCAGCTTCCGCGGCCGCCTCGCTCGCCCTTTCCAGCGCGGCGGCCTGATCGGCAGCCGTTGGGGCGGGCCCCGCGGGCGCCGGTGCGGGAGCGGTGGCCGCATCCGTCGCGGTTTGCTGCGCGAACAACAGCAGCGAATTGATCAAAGTCATGATTTGCCTCTTGCCTGCCTTGCTTCTCTTACCTGCCTAGACTCTCGCTCTGGCCAGTCCTCGCATGACGCAAGGGGCTGTCCACAATGTTCCTCGAGGATAAAGCCAAACGCGCTCGCAGCCGGGGCAAGTCGAGCCCCCTTTCAGCCGCATTTCCTCCCACCTCCACATGGGGCCCTGCCTGCCGAGCCGCCCGCCAAGCGGGTCTCATTCTCGGGGCCCAAGCGCCGCCATCTAAATTTTCGGAAAAGGTGCTCTTGTCAACGCCTCCCTAGCAGTGGGCGATCATTTCTCGTCATATACGCCCTTCCCGCCCCTTGCCTGATGCCCTGAACGGCACTGATAAGGCAATCAAAACTTTCGTGAGCGACTATTTTGGGTGGGCCAAGAGCCAGGAGAGCGCCAATGCCGATGCGCCCGGAAGAGATTGAAGCCCTGCTCAGGGCCGCGTTACCGGAGGCTGACATCCGCCTTGAGGACCTTGCCGGCGACGGCGACCATTATCGCGCCATTATTCGTTCGGCCGCCTTCGCCGGCAAATCCAGGATTGCGCAGCACCAAATGGTCTATGCGGCGCTCAAGGGCCGTGTCGGCAATGAATTGCACGCGCTCGCGCTAGACACGGGCCCAAAGGCCGAGCCTTGATGGCCGCCGCCGCAGCGCCTAAGTCCGGCTGAGCAAGGAGTTCATCCCATGTCGACTGCGCAGGACGCCATCGCCCGCACCATCGCGGAAAACGACGTCGTGCTCTACCTCAAGGGCACCGCAACCCAGCCGCAGTGCGGTTTCTCCAATCAGGTGGTGCGCATTCTCGACCACATGGGCGTGGACTATGTCGACGTGAACGTGCTTGCAGATGACGCGATCCGGCAAGGCGTCAAGGACTTCGCGAATTGGCCAACGGTGCCGCAGCTTTACGTCAAGGGCGAGTTTATTGGCGGCTGCGACATCGTCCGCGAGATGTTCCAAACTGGCGAATTAAAGGCGTTGCTGACTGAGAAAGGCGTGGCGCACGCCGCCTGACGGCCTTCCTCGTCTCGGGGCGCTGGCCTACATCTCAGCCATGGATTCCCCTCGTCATTTCAGCCCCCTTACCTGGCTGCGCAACTCGTTCCTGGCCGGGGTTGCGTTGGTGTTGCCTTTCGTCGTGACCGCCTGGGTCATCTGGCTGGTGGTCAGCTTTGTCGACAACAACGTCATCCCGCTAATCCCGGCGCGATTTCAGCCGCTTGCGGAGAGCATTCCAGGCACGGGGGTGATCATTGCCCTGGTCGCGCTGACGCTAGTCGGCGCGCTCGCGGCAAACCTGATCGGCCGCTGGCTCGTGGGCGCAGCCGACCGTTTCATCGCCAACCTGCCGTTCGTGCGTTCGATTTATGGCGGCGCCAAGCAGGTATTCAAACAAGTGGCGGCGCCCGAACGCACCTCGTTCAAGCAGGCCGTGCTGGTGGAGTTTCCAAAGCCGGGCGCTTGGGCGATTGGCTTCATCACCACCGAGGACACCGCCGAAGTGGCCGGCGGCATGGGCGAAGCGCTGGTGGCGGTCTATGTGCCGCAGGCGCCGATCCCCACCTCGGGTTTTCTGCTTTATCTGCCAAAGAGCACGCTGCACCCGCTCAAGATCACGCCCGAGGAAGCGCTGAAGCGGGTCATTTCGCTCGGGTTGATCACGCAAGATCTCGCCGCTGAGACTAAACAACCCTGAAGTCCGACGGTCTCCAATCCGGTTTCGGATAGGCGGGCGCCATCTCCTCCAGCGTCTTACGAACGATGGCCGCGACGAGCGCGTTGCGCCGCCATTTTTTGTCGGCGGGAATGACGCGCCAGGGCGCATGCGCCGTTGAGCAGCGCGAAAGCATTGCCTCGTAGGCTGCCTCGTATTCGTCCCAGAGCGCGCGGTCCTCGAGATCGGCGGGGTTGAATTTCCAATTCTTGTCGGGTTGATCAAGGCGCTCCTGCAAACGCTGGCGCTGTTCATCCCTGGAAATATGCAGCATGAATTTCAGCAGTGTGACGCCATTCTCGCACAGGTGCTTTTCGAACGCATTGATCTGTTCGTAGCGCTGCTCGATCGCAGCCGCCGGCGCCAGCTTGCGCACTTTAACGACCAACACGTCCTCGTAGTGGGAGCGGTTGAACACCCCGATCATGCCTTTCGCTGGCGTCGCGCCATGCACCCGCCAGAGGTAGTCGTGGGCGAGTTCCTGCTCCGAGGGGCGGCCGAACGCGGTGACCTCAACCCCGAGCGGCCCGCATTGATTGAAGACCCCACGAACGGTCCCGTCCTTGCCCGAGGTGTCGATGCCCTGCAGCACGACAAGCAAGGCCCGCTTGCGTTCGGCCCAAAGCCGTTCCTGCAATTTGTCGACAGCCTTGGAATCCTCCGCCACGGAAGCCTCCGCTTCCTCGCGCTTGGAGAACAAGTGGTCGCAAACCGTATCCCGCTGCTTGAGCGGAGATGGTGCGCCCGGTTCAATGAGAACGGCGGCGTCAATTTCGGTTGCGGTTTTGATCATATCGCGGGCATGCCGGCAAGCGCGTCCGTTTCGCCCAGGAGTTCAATTGCATCCAATGCGAAACGGCGCATATCCCGTAATTGTGCGATCGGGTCTTTGTCTTTCATGCCAAGACAAGATCAGCGTCTATGGCGGCGAGGATGGGGGCGCGCACAGCCGAACGCGGCACAATATCAGCCTTGCAGCCAAGCGCACTCGTGACCGCTTCTTCGAGACGAACGAGGTCGAAATAGCTAAGCGGACCGGCGAGGTCCACCAGCACATCTACGTCGCTACCCGGTCGCGCCTCATCACGAGCGACCGAACCAAACAAGCCAGCGCGCGTGACGCCGAACTCGCGCGCCAAGTCCGGAAGGGCTTGGCGAAGACGGTGGAGGGCTTCGGTACGTTTCACCCCGGAATTCTAGCGCACCGGCGCCCACTTTCAAAGCGATCCAGCGTTCGCCTCCCGCCCCGTGAAAAGCCCCCGGCCCGGGAGGGCCTTGGACTTTCGCTCAGGCTTTCCGATCAGCTCGCGTAATATTCGACGACCAGGTTTGGCTCCATCTGCACCGGATAGGGCACGTCCGAGAGTGTGGGCACGCGGGCGTAGCGCGCGGTCATCGCCTTGGGATCGACCTCGATATAATCGGGGGTGTCGCGCTCTCCGCTCTGCAGCGCTTCCAGCACCAGCGCCATCGACTTTGCCTTCTCGCGCACTTCCACCACGTCGCCGGCTTTCACCAGGAAGGACGCGATATTGACGCGCCGGCCGTTCACCTTGACGTGGCCATGATTGACGAACTGGCGCGAGGCGAACGGGGTGGGCGCGAACTTGGCGCGGTACACCACCGCGTCGAGGCGGCTCTCAAGCAGGCCGATGAGGTTTTCAGCCGTGTTGCCCTTGCGGCGGGCGGCCTCCTCGTAGGTCTTGCGGAACTGCTTCTCGGTGATGTTGCCGTAATACATGCGCAGCTTTTGCTTGGCGACGAGCTGCAGGCCGAAATCGGAGGTCTTGCCCTTGCGGCGCTGGCCGTGCTGGCCCGGCCCGTACTGGCGCTTGTTGACCGGCGATTTCGGCCGGCCCCAGAGGTTCTGGCCGAAGCGGCGGTCGGATTTGTATTTGGCTTGGATACGCTTGGTCATGGGCGCGCGCGCCCTTTCTTTCACTCTGACGGGGCCCGGCGGCCTCCCAAATGAAGCCGCGACTGCCCTGGCGGTTCGCCCGTCACCCAGTATGCGGGCCACGCGAGGCGACCCGAAGCCGGGGCTTTTGGGGAAGACGAGGGCTAAAGTCAATCGCGGTGTCGGGGGCGGGCGCCAAGAGAAATCCGCCGCCGTTCGGGCCGGGAGGCTGCGGGGAGGCCTAGTTCGTCGAAAAATGAATATGACTGCGGTGCTGGGCGATGATGCCTTGGTTGGTACTGATCACGCCGTTCTTCTTTTGCAGAAACGGGCCGTAATTCTCGCGCCGCGCGGGGAGCGCCTCAAATCGCTCTTGCAGCTTTTGCGTCACTTCCGCGACCACGCGATTGGTCGAATAATAGTCCGCCATCCGTAGGTCGTTGACGCGCGAAATGTCGATGGCCTTTCGCGCGGGCGGGTAGTGCCTGCTCTTCTCGGCATGCCCGCTGTTTAGCTCCGACACGGAACTCACATACAACTCCAACGCACCGCCTCCAGTCAGCAGGTCGCGCGATACGATGCTCTCGAGCGCTTGAACTATGGAATCGTGAACCTCGCGGTCGACGCCGGCCCCAAAGACGATTTTTACCCCGTTTATGAGTTCACCGACAGCGGACAACGGCGCCTCCCGAGCCTAAAGGTAGTGAAAATCGTTCGCGTTCAGGGCATCCGTCCAAGAAAGCCGGGCGCGCTCCAGCGCCTCGGTGAGCGCCACGCTCCCCTCAATGTTCGAAGGCAGTCGCAATTGCCCATCTCGACGCAACGAAAACGGGGACATGTAGCCAGCCCAGTCCCCCACGATGTCACCCTCTTCGTCGTATTGTTCGTGATAGACAATCGAGGTCAGCGTCTCATAGGCGATCTCCGCCACCGGCAGGCGCACAGCATCCTGCGTGACGAAGCTCTGGCGAAAATTGGTGAAGTTGCCGGCGAGACCGAGCAGAACATCCCGATCGGCGGAGCGCGCGAGTTCGTCCAGCCGCCCCTGCGCGTCGCCCCAACGCCCCACCGGAGCGTCCAGATTTCGCGGCGCCTCCATCGTAAGCTGTCCGCGCAGGGACATCACAAACCCCTCTGCGCGCGCCTCGGGTGAAGCCCCCTGCTGCGCTGCCGCGGAACTCCACAAGGAGCCGGAGATGGTAACGCCGCCGACACAAACAACCCGCCTGGACAACATCGCGCGCCCTCTCTCGTACGATACCAAAACCATCCGTGGTTGGCTGGCAAGGGAGAAAACAACGCCGTGTCAGCCCCAAGGGGAGCCCCCCCTCAAGCCGCCGCCAGCAGCTCCTTCACCCGCCCGACCAGCTGCTCCATGGTCACCGGCTTGCTCATGTAGTGCACCGGGTATTGTTCGAGCATGTGGGAGAAGCTTTCTGGCGCGTAGCCTGAAAGGAACAGCACCTTGGCGGCGCCGATCATCGCCGGGTCGGCCTCTTGCAGCATTTCCGGGCCGGTCATGATCGGCATCGACACGTCGGAGATGATGATGTCGAAGCCGCCAGGCTTTTGCTTCAGGATCACCAGCGCGTCTTCCCCGTTCTCGGCCTCCTCCACTTCGTAGCCGCACTCCTTGAGGTTGCGCACGATCGAGCGGCGCACGGCGGCCTGGTCCTCGACGAACAAAATCTTGCCGCGCCCAGCCACGTCCTTCGAGGGTGGCGCGATCAGCGCGCGCTCTTTGGCCGCGAGGTCCTCCAACTCTTCCGGCGTCGGTTCGTAGGCCGGCAGGAAAATGCGGAACGTCGTGCCCTGCCCGAGCTTGGTGGAGAAGAAAATGTAGCCGCCCGATTGCTTGACGATGCCGTAGGAAGTCGCGAGCCCCAAACCCGTGCCTTGGCCGGCTTCCTTGGTCGAGTGATACGGGCGGAAGATTTTCGCGGCGTGCTCCGGCTTGATGCCGGCGCCGGTGTCTTCCACCTCGATCATGACGTACTCGCCGTCCTCGATCGGGTTGTGGCCGAGGCCGCGCGCGGTTTCCGCCGACACGCGCGAGGTTCGCACCAAGAGCTTGCCATCGCGCGGAGCGGGCAAGCCCTTGGTCGTCATGGCGTCGCGCGCATTGGTGGCGAGGTTGACCAGCACACGCTCGATCTGGGTCTTGTCGACCTTGACGTAGGGCAAATCGCGGCCATGGCGGATTTCATACTGGATCGAGGCGCCGACGATGCGGCGAATCAATTCCTGGCGCGCGCCGATGAAATCGCCGATCTCGATCACTTCGCGTGCGAAGGTCTGCTGGCGTGCGTAGGCGCGCAACATTTCCGAGAGTTCCTTGGCCGTGGTGGCGTGGTCGGAAATTTCCTTCAGCATCGGATAATCGGCATCGCCGATGGGATGGCGGCGCAGCAGGAACGAGCAGGTCTGCATCACCACGGTGAGCAGATTGTTGAAATCGTGGGCGACACCAGCGGCCAGTTCGCCAATCTCGCGCATCTTTTCAGACTGCGCCAAACGGGTCTGCAGTTCGCGCTGCTCGCTGACATTGGCGATGTAGGCGATCCCCCTGCCGTCGGCGGTGCGCGCAAAATGCAGAAGCACCGCGATCGCTGGTTGGGTGGCGAGCATGATCTCGACCGGGTCGTTGATGGCCTGACGCAGGCGCTGGCCGAGCGCCGCCGGCCCCTCGGAGGCTTCGAACAGATCGGCGAACGGCGAGCCCGGAGCGGCGCGTCCTTGCGTCATCTCCATGAGCGCCGCGTTGGCGTCGAGCACGGCGGCCGAAGCTGGGTCAGCCGCATCGAGAACAGCAACCCCGAACGGGGCTTCGGCGAACACCCCCTCGGCGCCCTCCGTGCGGGCCGGCGCCCGCGGCTGGGTTTCCAGCGCCTCCGCGTCGGAGAAGAACACCAGCGCGCGCATGTCGCCTTCGGCATTCTCGTCGGGCGCGAAGCTCAGCACCGACGCCAAGGTCTCCGCCCCGTCGCGCCCTTTCAGCGTGACGCGCATGCGCGTCGGCCCGAAGCCGCGCCGATCGCGCCGCAGGAGGCGTCCCGGATCGTCCTTGACAATATCCTTGACCCGCAGCGGGCTGGGATCGTCGCCGACCCCGAGCACGGCGCGCAGCGCGCGGTTCATGTACACGATGGCGCCGTCATGGCTGGCGGCGAAGAAACCGATCGGCGCGTCGTCGAGAAAAACCGCGCGGCCCTCTTCGCTCGCGGGCGCCTCAGCCGCACCCATCTCTCGCAACCGCCAAAGCACCGCCCCGTTGGCGATGGCGCCGACGCTGGCCTCGTAACGCACCGGCTTGCCCGCCGCCGACATGGCGGCCGGCAATTGCTCGCGCCGGGCCTGCCCCGCTTGCGCGGCCTTGGCCAAGCGGAACATTGGCGCAGAAAGCATGGGATCGGCGCCGAACAGGCGGCTCAACATGGGCGGGCGCTCGCTTTCGCCAACCACGCCGAGCGCCTCGGCGAGTGCCAAGTACGCGCGATTGGCGATGCGTGGAGAGAGCTGCCTGTCGGTGATCAATGCCGCTTCGTCGATGGCGTCGATCACGGCGAACTCACCCCGGCCCGCCGACAGGGCAGAAGCTGCGATGGCGCCACGCTGGGGAAAAGCGCCGTGGGCGCGCCCGGCGCCGCGCGACATCCACAAGAACAGCACCATGCCCGCCGCCGCCAACAGCACCAGCAGCACCGCGCCCGCGCGCCCCGCGGTTGGCCCCGCGGTGACAGCAACCCCAGCCGCCGCGACGCCCACGGCCACAGCCGCCCAGAACAGCATCTGGGGTATGTCTATGTGTCCGCCTCGCGGCGGCGGCGTATCTGCGAGATTTGTCATCGGTGCGCCACTTGATCCTGATTCGCGTTTACGAGCACGGCGCCGTTGAGCCTATCCATCATCCATTACCGACCTCTCTGCGGGCGTCTGCGCTGCGCCTTGCGGCGGCCCAGGCGCATGACAAATCCGATAACCTTGGCGACGGCTTGGTAATGTTCGGCGGGGATCGGCTGGTCGATGTCGGCGGTTGCGAACAAGGCGCGCGCCAAGGGCGGATTTTCAACAATCGGCACGTCGTGCTCTTCGGCCGCCTCGCGAATCCGTTGCGCCACCGCATCGACGCCCTTGGCGAGGCAGATCGGCGCGGCGGTTTCACCTTGCTCATAGCGGAGCGCCACCGCGTAGTGCGTGGGATTGGTGAGCACCACGCTCGCCCGCGACACGTTCTGGATCATGCGCTGGCGCGAACGCTCGGCGCGGATGCGTTGCAGTTTGGCGCGCACTTGCGGATCGCCGCTGCTTTCACGCATTTCGTCCTTGAGTTCCTTCGGCGACATGCGGTGACGCTTGATGTAGGATTGGCGCGTAAGCACATAATCGACCACGGCCAGAAACGCCGCCGCGATCGCCAGCGCCATCAGCAGCGCTACCGCGCGGTCCTGCAGATAGGGCAGCAGCGCCGCAGGATCGAGCAAGCCGATGCGCTCTATCTCGGCGTCGCGCGGCCACAGCGCCCAGCCTAGTGCTGCGCCCACAAGCAGCAACTTCGCCAGCGCCTTGCCGAACGAGGCCATGGCGGGCATGCCGAACACGCGCTTGAAGCCTTGCACCGGCGACATGTTTTCGAGCTTCGGCGAAAGTTTCTCCGCGGTGAAGGTCGGTTTGTCCTGCAGGTAGCGCGCGGCGAGCCCGGCGCCGGCAAGCGCTGCCGCCGCCACCGCGAAAATGGCCAGCACGCGCGCGCCGGCGCCGCTCACTATGTTTTTCAGCGCTCCACCATCGGCCGAATACTGCCCAGGCGCCGCGATGAAGCCGATCAGACTATGCGCGGTCGCGCTGAGAATCGGCCCAGCCATGAACGCGACAATCGCGGTCAATGCCGCCAGCGAAAGCGCCGCGCCCACTTCCGGCGAGTACACGATGTCGCCGCGCTTGCGCGCCTTGTCGAGTTTCTGCTCGGTCGGCTCGTGGATCTGGTCGTCGCTCTCGGCCATGGCGCTACCTCAGCCAGGTCGCATAACGCTGCAGGCTGTCGAGCCAGACCAGCATGCCAGCCGAGAGCCCAAGTGCTACAACCACAAGCCCGCCCATGATCTGCAGCGGCAGGGCCACGAAGAACACCTGAATCTGCGGGATAAGCCGCGACAACACGCCCATGCCAATGCGGAAAATGAGCCCCGCCGCGATCACCGGCATGGCGATTTGAAAACCGACCCGGAACGAGTTGGAAGTCGCCTGCAAAGCCAATTGCGCCGCGTCCCCGACTGGCGCCGGCGCGCCCGGCGCGATTACATCGTAGGAACCTACCACGCCTTGCAGGAACATGTGGTCAAGGCCGGTGGCGAAGATCAGCGCGATGCCCATGATGCTGAGGAACACCGCTGTTAGTTGCCCCGATTGCGACATCGTAGGATCGGCGGTCTGGGCGAAGGCGATGCCGATCTCGAGCCCGATGATCTGGCCCGCGGTGGCTGTAGCGGAAATCAGAATGCGCGCGGCGCCGCCGAGCAGGACGCCCACCAGCACTTCAGCGCCCACCTGGAACGCCATGCCCCATGCCGTCGCCGCCGGCTCAGGCATGCGCCCCGCCAAGCTCGGCGCGACAGCAACCGCCAGCGCCAATGCGAAAGCCAGCCGGATGCGCGGCGGCACCACGGTTTCGCCGAACCCCGGCAGCAGCATGATCATGGCGCCCGCGCGCGCGAACAACAGCGCCGCCGCCCAGATCTCTACGCCGTAGAGGGTGAGCGTCATCTCAGAACGCCGCGATGCGTTCGAACACGTTGTTCA
>JAKFYF010000032.1 GCA_021731005.1 Hyphomonadaceae bacterium | reverse complement strand
TGAGAAGAAACCTGGCTTTGGGGCCAAGCGGGAGCGATTGGAAGCAGTTCTTATGGACCGCCGGCGTCCTCGCCGGCTAACGCAATCGCCGGCCGGCGAGGACGCCGGCGGTCCATATCCCCAACGCGTGGCGATCATCGGCGCGGGGATCGCCGGCGCATCGTGCGCGCAAGCACTGGTTCGCCGCGGGATCGAAACGATCGTGCTCGACTCTGCGACGGCGCTTGGCGCGGGCGCAAGCGGAAACCCAGCGGGCTTGGTGATGCCGCGGCTCGATCGCAGCGGCGCGCTGCGGGAGTTTTTTCTCGCGGCCTACCTGCACGCGGTTAGGGAATATGAGGCGCTCGATGTCTTCCTTTCGCGCGGCGTCGAGGCTCGCGCCGAACCGCGCACGGCCGCCGCGCACGCCGACCTGCTGGCCGATCCGCCGCTGCCGCCGGATTGGTTCGCGCCGGCAGGGGCGAGCGCGGCGCTTCATCTCCGCGCCGGCTTGATCGATCCGGTGGCGGCGATTGCTCGCATGCTCGGCGGCGCCGAGCTTCTGCTCGAAGCGCCGGTGGAGACGCTGGAGCGTGCGGACGGCGGCTGGATATTGCGCGGGCCCGATGGCTGCGCCCGTTTGAAGGCGGACGCAATTGTGTTGGCCTGCGGAGCGGGGTTGGCGCGCTTTGCGCCTGCGGCCTTCCTTCCGGTCGTACTATCGCGCGGACAAATCGAATGGGGAGGAGGCGCCGCGCCCGCGCATGCGATCGCGCGCGGCAGCTATGTGGCGCCGTTCGACGGCGGCGTGCTGTTCGGCGCCACATTCGACGCCGCCGGCGCCGACCGTGAAGAATGCGACGCGCGCCGTCGCAATCTCGCCGCGCTCGCCGCGCTGGCGCCGGAGATCGCCGCCAGCATCGATGCGAGCGAACTGCGCTCGCGAGCCGCGCTGCGCGCGAGCATGCCAGACTTCGCGCCCGTCGCCGGGCTATTGCCCGATGCCGAGGCGTGGCGCGCGCACTATTCCGATATCGCTTGCGGCCGCCCGGTCGACACCAACGCGCTGCCAGCGCATGATGGAATCTACGTGCTGGGCGGCTTGGGCGCGCGCGGGCTCACCTTTGCGCCCATCCTGGGCGAACACATCGCCTCGATCATGCTCAGCGAACCGCCAATGCTGTCTCGCGCCGCCCTTGGTGGGCTGCATCCCGCGCGCTTCCTGCTGCGTGCGGCAAAGCGGGGCCACTAGCGCGGACGCCTTAGACTGGCCAACCCAAGTCGGGATGCTTACGATGCGCAAACGGTCAGTGCGTGAAGGAAGCAAGCAACGCCGCCATGGACGCTGCCCCGGTCGATGAAATCGTTGTGGTTGCGACGCGCTTGCCCGAGGCGCTAAGCGAGCAGGCTTACTCGTCTGCTGACCTCGACGCGGCCGCGATCGAGCAAGCGCTGAGAGTGGACGACGCCCTGCGCACCGTGCCGGGGGTTTCGACGTTCCGGCGCAATTCGTCGTCGGCGGCGAACCCGACGATCCAGGGCCTCTCCGTGCGCGCCTCTGGACCATCGGGCGCCGGGCGTACCTTGGTGACGCTCGACGGCGCCCCGCTCAACGATCCGTTCGGCGGCTGGGTGATCTGGGGAGCGCTGCCGCCTGACACTATCGCGCATGCGCGCATCCTCCGCGGCGCGGGTGCGGGCCCCTATGGAGCGGGCGCGCTTCTGGGCGCGGTGCAGCTTGAGGAGCGCGCTACGCCGGGCGCTGCGTTGACGCTGGAAGGCGGCGAGCGAGGATGGGCGCGCGCGTCGGGGGTCGCGGAGGCCCGTGGCGGGGGGGTCTCGATGATGCTCGCCGCATACGTCGATCAGAGCGACGGCTGGGTTGCGGTGCATGAGGGGCGCGGCGCGGCGGATGTTCCGCTTCAGTCGGAGTCCGCCGCCGCGGTCGCGCGTCTGCAATGGCGTGGCGACGGCCGCGTGTTGTCTGTGCGCCTCAGCGGCTATGACGAAGCGCGTTCAGCCGGCTTGGTTGGCGCGGATTCCACTGACAGCGGCGCGAGCTTGAGCTTGATCCTCGCGCAGCCCGACGGCCCCTTCGGTTGGCGTGCGCAGCTCTGGGGCATGCAATCGGATCTCACCAATTCCTCCGTCGCCACCGCGCTCGATCGCAGCTCGACGATTCCGGCGAACGATCAAATCGCGACGCCGGCCGTCGGCTGGGGCGGCAATGGCGCGTTGCGTTGGAGCAGCGATGCGGGCGGGGTCGAACTCGGCGTGGACGCACGCTTCGCCGACGGCGAGACGCGTGAGCTGTTCCGGTTCCAAGGCGGCTCGTTTACCCGCACACGCATCGCGGGCGGTCAGACGCTGGTGGCGGGCGCCTATATCGAGGCATGGCGCGAAGCCGGGCCTTGGCTGTTGACCGGCGGCGCCCGGTTCGATCAGTGGCGCGCCTTCGATGGTGCGCGCACCGAGCGTGACGCGGCGACGGGCGCGCTCACGCTCTTGGTCGATGCCCCCGACCATGAGCGCAATGCCCCCACTGCACGGCTCGGCGTGCGCCGCGATCTTGGCGGCGCGGTTTCACTGCGAGCCGCGGCGTATGCCGGCTTTCGCCCGCCCACACTGAACGAATTGCATCGCCCCTTCCGCGTCGGCAACGACGTCACCGAAGCCAACGCCGCGCTCGACCCCGAGCGTATCCTTGGCGGCGACATCGCCCTGGGTGGCGAGAACGCCGGCATCGCCTGGAGCTTCGGCGCATTCGCGACGCGGCTCGACGACGCCATCGTCAACGTCACTTTGGGCGCGGGCCCAGGCACGTTTCCCCCTGGCGTGTTCGTGCCCGCGGGCGGCGCCTACAGACAGCGGCTCAATGCCGGCGCCATCGAGGCGGTCGGCATAGAAGCGCAAGCTGGCGGCGCCCTAGGCGCGGGGTTCGAATGGCGCGCGGCGCTGAATTACACTGACGCCGAAATCGGCGGCTTGCGGCCCGCCCAGGCGCCGCAGTGGAGCGCATCCGGCGGCATCGATTGGCGTGTCGGCAATGGCGCCGCAATCGTCGCAGATGTCGTATATGAGAGCGGGCGCTTTGAAGACGATGTCAACTCGCGCCGGCTCGCGCCCGCGACGATTCTGGACTTGCGCTTGGAACAGGAATTGACGGCGGCGTTGTCTGTCTATGCCGCCGTGGAAAATGCGCTCGACGCCGACATCGAAACCGCTGAGTCTGGCGACGGCGTCGAGAGCTTCGGCGCGCCGCCAATCGCGCGCCTGGGACTACGCCTGCGGCTTCCATAGGATTTGACCAACCAGCGGACGGCGGTCAACAGAAACCGGCCAACGTTGAAGAGGCTTTGCACACGCGGCGCCAGACGATGTGTTCATCATGCAGGCTTTCGTTGGCTGCGTCTCGCTAGCGCTCCACGCACACAGCGATGCCCATGCCGCCGCCGATGCAGAGCGTGGCGAGGCCGCGATGTTTGTTCTGGCGCGCCAGTTCGTACAACAAGGTCGTCAGCACGCGCGCGCCGCTGGCGCCGATCGGGTGACCGAGTGCGATGGCGCCGCCATTGACGTTGACGATGGCTTCGTCCCAGCCCATGTCCTTGTTGACCGCGCAGGCTTGGGCGGCGAAGGCCTCGTTGGCTTCGACCAAGTCGAGGTCGCTCACTTTCCAGCCAGCGCGCTCCAATGCCGCTTTCGATGCAGGGATCGGGCCCGAGCCCATCACCGCCGGATCGACGCCGCGCGAGGCCCAGGAGGCGATGCGCGCCAGCGGGGCGAGGCCGCGCTTTTTCGCTTCCTCCGCGCTCATCAGCACCAGAGCCGCCGCGCCGTCGTTAATGCCGGAGGCGTTCGCGGCAGTGACCGTGCCGTCTTTCTTGAACGCCGGACGCAGACCGGCCGCGCCTTCGAGCGTGGCGTCGTGCTTGATGTATTCGTCGGCCTCGACGATCGTATCGCCCTTGCGGCCCTTCACGGTCACGGCGCAGATTTCGTCCTTGAACTTGCCGGCCTTCTGTGCGGCGCTGGCTTTATTCTGCGAGGCTGTGGCGAAGGCGTCTTGTTGCGCGCGCGTGATCTGCCATTTCTCGGCGACGTTCTCGGCGGTGACGCCCATGTGATAGGCATTGAACACGTCGGTCAGGCCGTCATTGATCATGGTGTCCTTGAATTCGAGCGCGCCCATTTTCTGGCCATTGCGCAAATGCGCGACGTGGGGCGACAGGCTCATATTCTCCTGGCCGCCAGCGACGACGATCTTGGCGTCGCCGGCCTTGATTTGCTGATAGCCGACCACGACCGCGCGCAGGCCCGAGCCGCACACTTGGTTCAAGCTCCAGGCCGGCGCTTCGTCCGGCACACCCGCCGCGCGCGAGGCTTGCCGGGCGGGGTTCATGCCCTGGCCCGCTTGCAGCACTTGGCC
Source organism: Hyphomonadaceae bacterium (assembly GCA_021731005.1). GTDB lineage: Bacteria > Pseudomonadota > Alphaproteobacteria > Caulobacterales > Aquidulcibacteraceae > Vitreimonas. The sequence continues at coordinate 6,433 of JAKFYF010000032.1, read as the reverse complement.
CAGTACGACTTCCGACACCTCCTTGGCCTCGACCTTCGCGCGCGCCAGCGCGGCGGTGATGGCGGCCTTGCCAAGCTCGTGGGCGGGGGTGGCGGCGAAGGCGCCGTTGAAGCTGCCGACGGCGGTGCGGGCGGCGGAGACGATGACGATGTCGGTCATGGGCGGAATCCTGGCGGAAACGGGCTCGTGGAAGGCCTGCCTATCGCACAGGCGAGAGGGGAAATCCAACCGTCTGACACCCACTTACAGTGCAAAAGCGGCGCTTTGTCTTGCATTGCGGCAAAGGAGGGAGGATTTTGCGCGCGGGCCCGCTTCGCGGGTGCGAAACCAAGAGGGTGCGACGTGGCGGTGGAAGCGAACGGACAGGCGGGGGCCGAAGAGAGCGCTCAGCCCGAACCGGTGGTGATCAAGAAATACGCCAACCGGCGACTCTACAACACCAAGGCCTCGAGCTACGTGACCTTGGAGCACCTGTCGGAAATGGTGCGCGAGGGGGTCGATTTCATCGTGCTCGACGCCAAGACCGACGACGACATCACCCGCTCGGTGCTGGCGCAGATCATTTTCGAGCAGGAGAGCCGCGGCCAGAATTTGTTGCCGGTGGCGTTCCTGCGCCGGCTCATCCGTTTCTATGGCGATCAGATGCAGGGCTTTCTGCCGCCTTATCTCGACATGAGCATGGAGAGTTTCTCCAAGGCGCAAGAGCAGATCCGCGACAATTTCTCCCGCACCTTCGGCGCGGCGACGCCGGTGACCGCGTTCGAGGATCTGACGCAGCGCAACATGGCGATCTTCCAGCAAGCCATGAAAGCGTGGACCCCGCTGGCGGGCGCGATACCGGGGATGCCTGGGATGCCTAGCATGCCCGGCATGCCTGGCATGTCCGCCGCCAGCGCGCCCAAGCCCGCGGAGAGTGCGCCCAGAGATTCCGAAGTCGAAGCGCTGCGCATGCAAATGGCGGCGATGCAAAAGCAACTCGACGCCATCGCCCGCAAGGGGTGAACGGGGCGGCGGGGACGCAGCAAATGGTCATTTGACTGGGCGCGACTGCACGCTACTGAGTCGCTGGAACAACAGGGGCGCCGCTGTTGGGCGCCAGGCGGCGCCCAACAGCGCCTCGCGGGCCGCGATCGGAGGCAGCCATGGCAACCTATACTTTCACAGGCGGCAATGGCGTCGGCGGCTTCGACATGCATTTTTGGGGTGTCAATGACATCGTCAGCATCGTGGAGGGCAGGGTCCCAAGCTCCCACAGCGCAACTCACGTCACCTACAACGACGGCGCCGGCGATACACTCACCTTCAATGGCAGTTTTACTGGCTTCGACCCCAACCCCATCGATGGCACAATTGTGTCGTTCACCTACACGACCTCGCGCTTCCAAGACGCCGGCGGGCCGATGACGATAACGGGTTCGGGGCTTTCGCTCTCCGTGCCCATTTTCTACGCCGGGATCATCCCCACCCACAACTTCGGCGTGCTGCAACTGGCGCTATTCGGCGGCAACGACACATTCACGGGCTCCGCGGGAGACGACGATCTTCTTGCGGGTGACGGCGCCGATACACTTGATGGCGGCCTCGGCAACGACATTCTCAGCGGTGGTGAGCGTAGCGACACGATTAATGGCGACGATACGCTCAATGGCGGCCCAGGCGACGACATACTTTCAGGCGGTCCTGGAATGGATACGCTCAATGGCGGCAGTGGCGACGACCAACTGGGCAGCATTAGAACTGCCCTCATCGATGGCGGAGACGGGATTGATGCCGTTGGACTGACTCGTGTGTTTTCGGACCTTGCGTTTTCAATAAACGCCGCCGACCTCGCCTCCGCCGCCGGCACGACATTGGTCGACGGCACCGTGATCAGGAACGTGGAGCGGTTCAGCATCACCACCGGATTTGGAGCGGACGTGCTCACAGTGGCCGGCGTGCTTCCAATCGGGACCGTGCCCGGCGACATCAACAGATTTGATGGCGGGGCCGGCAATGACCGCCTTGTAGGCGACTTTACCACAACCGACTTAGCGGTGCAGTCCTTCCTGATCTGGGAGAATGTCGAGGAGGTGCAGGTCCAGGCGGGATCGGGAAACGATGTGCTCACCGGCGGCAGCGGTGTCGACAATTTGTCCGGCGGTGGCGGCGACGATGTGCTTCTTGGCAATGGCGGGGCAGACGCCCTGGATGGCGGCGACGGCAATGACGTGATCGCCGGTAGTGTCGACGACGCGCTCATCGACGGCGGCGCAGGGACTGATCTGCTACGGCTCGACGCTTCCGCCTCCGATGCCAACATCGCCGCGACACTTTCCGCCGCCGGCATTGGTGTGTTGGGGGTGACGGCAAATTTCTCCAACGTGGAGCAGCTCGAACTCACCGGCGGCTCGGGCAACGACACCTTTGACGTGAGCGGCATCGTAAGCGGGCGGTTTGGGTTTGCCGCCGGCGGCGGCGTCGATCGGCTGACCTTGGACTTGTCGGGGCTTTCGGTTCAGGTGAAATTCGGCTTCGACTTTGGCGTCTTACAGACAAGTGACGGCTCTCTCTCCGCGACATACAGTGGCGTTGAAGAGTTTCACGTTGTGTCGGGATCGGGAGATGACTTTCTGAACGGTAGCCTCGGGAATGACGTATTAGACGGCGGCGCCGGCGCCGACTTCATGTATGGTGGACTAGGTGACGATACCTATTTTGTAGACAACGCAAACGATGGCGCCAGCGAGGGCGGCGGCTTCGACATCGTGTTCTCCTCGGTCACGCACTCGCTCAACAATGGTGTTGAGAACCTCATTCTTACCGGTGTCGCTGCGCTCAACGGGACGGGCAACGTGCTGGCGAATGTCATCACTGGCAATAGTGGCGCCAACGCGCTCAGCGGCCTCATGGGCGATGACACCTTGATCGGTCGCGCCGGTGCGGATGCGCTCAGTGGCGGCGCCGGCACGGACACGGCGGATTATTCGGCCTCTGGCGCTGGTGTGACCATCAATATCAACGCCGTCACCGGAAGCGGCTCTGGCGGAGACGCCGAGGGCGACACGCTAGTGTCGGTAGAAAACATTATTGGGTCCGCGTTCAATGATGTAATCATCGGCCGCGATGTTTCCGCCAATGCGCTCTCGGGTCTGGCTGGCGATGATGTGCTAATCGGCGGAACCGGTGCGGATGCGCTAGACGGCGGAGGTGGCGCCGACACGGCGGATTATGCCTCCTCCGGCGTCGGCGTGACGATTAATCTCAACGCAACCATCGGAACTGGCTCAGGCGGAGACGCTCAAGGTGACACGCTGACCTCGATCGAGAACGTCATCGGCTCGGCGTTCAACGATACGCTGACCGGGCGGGATTTCTTCGCCAATCTGCTCAACGGCGGCGACGGCAACGACGTGCTCTCCGGCGGCACCGGCGGGGCCGATGTGATGAATGGCGGGAACGGCATCGACACGCTGGATTATTCGCTCTCGCCCAACGGCGTTGACGTGCGTCTGTTCTCGGGCGCGGCCGCGGGCGGTTCGGCCAATGGCGACACGTACAGCTCTATCGAAAACATCATCGGCGCGGCGACAAAAACCGACACCCTTGCGGGCGACGCGAACGCCAACACGATCTGGGGCGGTGGCGGCAACGAGACCATCACCGGCCGCGAAGGCGCAGACACGCTTTTGGGCGAAGCCGGCAACGACACGCTGCTCGGCGGCGCGGATTCCGACACTTTGATCGGCGGCATCGGCGCCGACACGTTGGGCGGCGGGGCGCAAGACGATCTGGTCGATTATTCCGCGTCCAACGCCGGCGTGACGGTGAATTTGCAAACAGGCCTCGGAACTGGCGGCCACGCGCAGGGTGACGTGTTCGTCTCGATCGAGGAGGTGACCGGTTCTGAGTTCGCCGACGTCATCGTCGGCAAGAACAATGCCTGGGACAATGTGTTCGACGGACGCGGCGGCAACGACACCTATACTGGCGGGCTCGGCAACGACGTGTTCGTGTTCCGCGCCAGCTCGGGCGCCGACACCGTGACCGATTTCAGCGCGTCCGCGCTGAGCAACAACGACACAGTGCAGCTCTTGGGTTTCGGCGCCGCGTTCGATACCTTCAGCGAGGTGATCGCCGCCACGTCTCAAGTCGGCGCCCACACAATGATCGATCTCGGCGCCGGCCAAACGCTGACGCTGCAGAACGTGAACCTCGCCTCCCTCACCAGCGGCGATTTCATCTTCGGGTGAGCATTTGCTCACCCTGCCATCGCCCGACATTATGAGGAGCTACCGGGCTACTACCCCCAAACCGCGGGCCGCCGCCCCCGCCACGGCAGCTCCTTTTCCAGCTGCCCGGCGAGGCGGAACAATGTCGCTTCATCGCCGTAGCGCGCGGTGAACATCATGGCGATCGGCAGGCCGGTTTGGCTTTGCCACAGCGGCAATGAGAGTGACGGCTGCCCGGTCATGTTGAACGGTGGCGTGAACGGAAACGTCTCGGCCTGGCGCTTGTCGAATTGTTTCAGATCGTCAGTGCGCGGATCGAGAAAATCCACGCGCGGCGGGAGCGTGCCAAGCACGGGCGTGAGATACACATCGAAGCTCTCGAAGCGCGCCAGGATTTGCCGGCTCATGACCCGCAATTGCTGCCAGGCCCACAATGCGTCGGCGCCGGTGATGCGCTGCCCCGCTTCATACGCGCGCCGCGCCAGCGGCTCGATATCCTCGCCCGGCTCGCGGCCCTTGATCTCGACCCAACGTTTGATGCCAGCCGCGAGATTGGACGCCGAAACAAACGACTGCGCGCGGTAGAGCGCGCGATAGTCAATGCCAAGCCCCTCCGCTCGCACATCGTGGCCAAGTGCGGCAAGCGTATCCGCTGTGCGCTCCAGGCACTCGCGGACTTCCGGCGCGATGGGTTTGCCGGTCGGGGTCTCGCTTGACCAGAACACGCGCAGCGCGCCGGGCGAGCGGCTGACTTCATCGAGATAAGGTCGCTCCTTGTGCGGATAGGCAAACGGGCTGCCAGGCTCTGGATGGCCGGTGGCGTCAAGCATCGCCGCGCTGTCGCGCACGGTCCGCGTTACCACGTGGTCGACCGAGAAGCCGATGGCGCGGTCGCTGTCGTGTTGGCCGTTGGGGTTGCGGTCGCGCGTGGTCTTGAGACCCACCAGGGCGCAGCAGGCCGCGGGAATGCGGATCGAGCCGAGCCCGTCGCTCGCATGCGCGAGCGGAACCATGCCGCTTGCAACCGCGGCCGCCGCGCCGCCCGAGGAGCCACCGGAGATATGCTCGGTGTTCCAGGGGTTGCGGCAGGGGCCTAGGCGTACGGAATTGGTGACGCCGGGAATGCCGAATTCCGGCGTGTTGGTCTTGCCGGCCAGAACCACGCCCGCGGCGCGGTAGCGCTGGGTCAAGGTTGAATCCGCCTCGTCAGCATCGACGCAGGCGAAGCGACTGCCCGATGAGCGCGGCCAGTTTTTGACCCTGACGCCCAGATCCTTAATCAGGAATGGCACGCCCTGGAACGGGCCGTCAGGCAGCGCGCCGGCCGCGACCGCCCGCGCCTCATCGTAGGCCTTGTACACCACGGCGTTGAGCGCGCCATTGTGGCGCTCGATGCGCTCGATGGCCGCTTCCAGCACTTCGCCGGCGCTTACCTCGCGCTTCTTCACCAACGCGGCAAGGCCCAGGCCGTCAAACTCGGAATACTCACGCATGTCGCCTCCGCGCCAGCTCTAGACGCTTGCGCCCGCCGCCGCAAAGCGCGCCGGCGCCGCAACCCGCGCCAGCGCTTCACGCACCACCTCGACGCCGGCCCCTGCGCGCACCGCGCGTTCTGACAGCGTGCGCCGCCAGGTGCGCCCTCCTGGAATGCCGTTGAACAATCCGAGCATATGGCGCGTCATCGCGTGCAGTGGCGTTCCCAGCGCGAGCTTTTTCTCGATGTAGGGCAAATGCGCCTCCACCGCGGCGACGCGATCGGGGTTTGGCGCCGAGGCCCCGAAAATGCGCGGATCGACATCGAGGAGGATCGCGGGGTTCTGGTAGGCCGCGCGCCCCAGCATGATGCCGTCCAGTTCGCCCTGCTCGCACAACCCATGCTCAAGATCGCGCAAACCTCCGTTCAGGATCACTTCAAGTCCAGGCCGCGCACGCTTGAGTTCGCGCACCAGCGCATAATCCAGCGGCGGCACGTCGCGGTTCTCTTTCGGCGAAAGCCCCGAGAGCCATGCTTTGCGCGCATGCACGATGAAGGTTTGGCATCCCGCGCGCCCACACGCATCCACCAGCGCGAACAGCGCCTCGCGCGGAACTTGCTCGTCGACGCCGATGCGGCATTTGATCGTCACCGGCAGCCCCGGCGCGCCTTCCCGCCCCGCGCTCCATAAATCCGCGACAAGCGCGGGCTCGCGCATCAGACACGCCCCGAAGCGCCCCGATTGCACGCG
>JAKFYF010000367.1 GCA_021731005.1 Hyphomonadaceae bacterium | reverse complement strand
GGGACGCCCGCGTGGGGGCGCTACGGGGTCGGGCGGCTCGTTTCCGTTTCCGTTTCCGTTTCCGTTTCCGTTTCCGTTTCCGTTTCCGTTTCCGTTTCCGTTTCCGTTTCCGTTTCCGTTTCCGTTGCCAACGCCATTGCCATTGCCATTAGCGGCGCCATTGCCATTAGCGGCGCCATTGCCATTAGCGGCGCCATTGCCATTAGCGGCGCCGTTGCCATTGGCGGCGCCGTTGATAGCGCCATTGCCATTGCCGACGCCGGTGCCGTTGTTCCCGATGTGCGTGGCCCAGCCGACAACTTGGCGAACGGCATCGATGAACTCGTTGCCGCCAGCACGTTCACGCGCATCCGCGCCGCGCGCACCGCCGTTGAGGTTTCTGGAACCGCCCTCACGAGGGCCCTGCGGGGCGCCAAACAACCCCTCGGACGCCTCCGCATAATCAAGCGTGGGAACAGCCTCAGGCGCGTTCGCCACCTCACCCCCGCCTTGCACTGCGGCGACGACCGCCGGCTCGCCGCGCGCGACGCGTACAGTCTGGCCGGCGCCGACATCGTTTGCCGCGCCCCCTTGATTGGCGCGAACCTCAACCAAGCCCTGGGCCACGTGCACCATGTCTTCACCGCCGCCGGCAGTAATTGTGAACGTGGTTCCTTTGACCACGGCCGCCAGCAGCGGCGTCTCCACCTGAAAGTGACGGCTCTCCCTGCGGTCCACCTGGAAAAGCAGCGAGCCCATGTCCTGCAGAATGCGGGTGAGGCCGCCCGCGGAGTCCGGTGCGATCGTCATTCTGCTGTTGGCGGTCATGACGATCCGTTGGGCGCCGTTTTCGACTGTGGCCCGGCTTTGCCCGCCAGTGGTGACAGTAGCGCCAACCGGCAGCGAGGTATTCAAACGCGCATCCGCGAGGCTCTGCCCTGGCTCAGCCACGCGCACCACACCTTGCAACTCGGTGATGCGCCAAAGCGCTTCCTCGGCGAACGCGTCACCGCCAAGTACCGCGATAGCCAGAGCGGCCGCCGCCACAAAAATATTTCTCATCGGTTAAAGCCTCTGAAATTTGGCCAGATCGGTGTGCACCCTACATTGACGGCGTTAGCTTTTTGATAATCTGCGGTGCAGCAGCGTTAAGCGCCCGTTTCCCCTTTTCGACATAGAGATCGCGCTCAAGGTGACCTTAGCGGTTGGTGGATGCGCGGCAGTTGGCGTTCGAGTTCCGCCGTTGGTGGCGGATTAGCGCTTGGCGCGGCGGCAGCTGTGTCGCTTGCGCCAGCGCTTGCGCACGCGCAAAACGATCCGCTCGCCCTGCGAGGCCGCGACAGCGATGCGCTACTGCAGCTCCGGGCGGAAGCGCCTGAAGGCGCAGAGCCAACCCTCGCCGCACCCGTGCCGCCCGCAGGCGATGCGCAGGCGTCGGCGCCCTTCATCTTGCTGGGGGTTACGCTCGAAGGCGCCCACGCCTTCCCCCTGAGCGAATTGGCGCCCTATTACGAGCCTTACCTGACACAGTCGGTGACCTACGAACAATTGGCGCGGATCGCCCAGCGCATCACCGATCATTACCGCGCGGCGGGCTACTTTCTCTCTCGCGCACTTGTACCGCATCAGGATGGCGGCGGCGTTGCGCGCATCCAGATCATAGAAGGCGCCATCACAGAGATCGTGTTTGAAGGTTCGGGCGCGGCGGCGGTCCGCCCCTTCTTTCGCGGCGTCAACAGCGCCGCCATCGCCAACATCGCCGATCTGGAACGCCGCCTGGCGCTCGCTGGCGACACGCCGGGCGTCACCGTGCGGTCGCGCATGGAGCCCGACCCCACCGATCTGCACGCACACCGGCTCGTCGTCACCGCCGACTTGGCGCCATTCGAAGCGCGCGCCTCGCTGGACAATCGCGGCGTGGATTCCGCCGGCCCCTGGCAGCTCTACGCACGTGGCGGCGCCAATTCAGTTTTCCGCGCACGCGACCAGGCTGGGCTTGGTGTTTTCACGACACCGCTGGCGCCTGAAGAATTCACGCTTGCCGAGGCATCCTACGCGGTCGCCTTCACAGACGGCGCCAGGCTGCGCTTCTCGGCTTCCGTATCGCGTGCGCACGACGGCGCCGACATGTCGTCGCCTGACGTAGGCGGCGACAGCGAGACGCTCTCCGTCAGCTACGAGTTTCCCCTGCACCGCACCAGACGCCGCGGACTATGGCTCGGAGCGGCGTTCGAGTCCCGACACCAGGAAAACGTCTGGGCGAGCGGGAGTGGTTACGCTGACGAGCTGCGCGTAGCGCGAACCGCGCTGCGCGGCATGCTCAATGAAGATGGACGCGCCACCAACATGGTCGTGCAGGCCTCGTTCGGCCTTCCCGCGCTTGGCGCATCAGGCGCTTCCTTGCTGCGGCGTTCGCGTTCGAATGCGGACGCTGCCTTTGTGAAGTTGGATTTCTTCTCTTCACACTATCGCGATATCGGCGATCATTTCGGCTTTTACGCCGTATTGGCGGGCCAGTGGTCGCCGGAGCCGCTTCTCGCTGCCGAACAATTCTTTGCCGGCGGCGCCCCGTTGGGGCGCGGTTACGCGTACGGCGAAATTTCCGGCGACCGAGGTTTGGCGGGCCTGCTGGAGTTGCGGGCTGGCTTCGATCCCTCCCCAGACCTCATTAGCTTTGTCCAGGGCTACCTCTTCCTCGACGCCGCAGAGGTGTGGAACCTGCACACAGATGGCGCGGCCCTGGCTTCGGCAGGCGCCGGCGTTCGCGTGACGCTCGACGATCGGGTCACTGCCGGCCTGGAGTTGGCCCGCCCGATTACTCGCACGCCATCGGAGGAAGACGCCAAGGATTGGCGCCAGTTCTTCTCGTTGACGGCGACCTATTGAGCCGCCCAACGGCTTCGGCAGTGGTGAAAATGGTCGGAGTAGCAAGATTCGAACTTACGACCCCCACGTCCCGAACGTGGTGCTCTACCAGGCTGAGCTATACTCCGAAGGGGCGGGCTTATAGACCGGGCGGCCGGGACAGGCAACGCTTGGGGTTTGCTTGGGGCTAGCCGCTTCGGGCCAATTACCGAACTGCCATTGCATCTGCCGCCAGCGCCCCTTAATTAGCGCGCTTCGCGCTATTGGGGTGTCGCCAAGCGGTAAGGCAGCGGTTTTTGGTACCGCCATTCCTAGGTTCGAATCCTAGCACCCCAGCCACACTTTTCCTTTTAGCTGTCAAAGGCTTGCCGGCAGGCGGGGCGGCGAGCCCGCTATCGCTCGCGCAGCTCCCGTTTGTAGCGCCGCCAGTTCTCCACATAATGCGCGGCGGAGAAGCGGATCACTTGCTTTTGCGACCCGTCGAGCTGGCGCGCGACGCGCGCAGGCGCGCCAGTGATCAGCGCCCCCTCCTCGAAGCTCTTGCGCTCGGTAACGAGGGCGTGTGCGCCTACCAGGGATGCGCCCGCGACAACCGCATGGTTCAACACAGTCGCCTTGATGCCGATGAGAGAATGGTCGCCAATCGTGCAGCCGTGCAGCATGACTTGGTGGCCGATGGTCACGCCGCGCCCTATGGTGAGCGGCGCGCCCATGTCCGTGTGCAGCACGCTGCAGTCCTGCACGTTCGAGTCTTCGCCGACGATGATGGGCTCGTTGTCGCCGCGCAGCACTGCGCCGAACCAGACCGAAGCGTTCCGCTTCAATACAACCTTGCCGATCAGCACTGCCGTGGGCGCAACCCAGAAGGCGTCTGCCTCCTCGACTTCAAGATCGGCGTCGGCAAGGGCGTAGATCGGCATCGGGCTCCCGGACGAATTTTTCGTGACGTTACGACGTTTCAATGCGTCGTTAACCGGTTCGGCGCTTGATGGAAACATCGGATCGGATTTTCCGGTCCGCCCATCTCCGGGAGGCGTCTACATCAGGCGCCGTCACGTGGGGGAGAATGTGGGCGAAAAGCGCGAGACCTGCGCAAACTTCGGACCGCTTCCGGGCGCACACAGCGCCGACTCCCTCGACTCCGCACACAATTCAGCCACCCGCCGCCGGCCAAAAGCCGACGGCTTTTTTCGTCGCGTCCAGAACGGGCGCACCTAGAAGGGGACCACGATGGCAAAACGCAGCGTGAAACGTCGGCAGGCGCAAGGCGTGCTCAACGTTCAGGAATTTCAGCGCGACGACCGCCGCCATCGCAATCTCCAGGTTCTCGAGGGCGGCTGGCAACCCACCAATGACAGCGCCGCCGCCGGCCCTCGCGAACAGAGCTTCATCAAACACGTGCGCCCCAAGTCAAAGGGTCAAACCGCGCTGATGGAGGCCATCGACGCGCACGCGCTGACGCTGGCGCTCGGCCCCGCCGGCACCGGCAAGACCTATCTCGCGATAGCAAAAGCGGTCGAGGCGCTAGAAGGCGGCAAGGTGGGGCGCATCGTGCTCTCGCGGCCCGCGGTGGAGGCCGGCGAATCGCTCGGCTACCTGCCCGGCGCCATGGAGGACAAACTCGCGCCCTATCTGCGCCCGCTCTACGATGCGCTGACTGATCGTCTCTCCGCCAAGCGGCTCAAGGCGCTGATGGCCGAAGGGCTGATCGAGATCGCGCCCGTGGGCTTCATGCGCGGCCGCACCTTGAACAACGCCTTCGTCGTCATCGACGAAGCTCAGAACTGCACCTATGGGCAGATCAAGATGCTGCTCACGCGCCTGGGCTGGCATTCGACCATGGTGGTTACCGGCGACCCGGCGCAGACCGATTTGCTGCCCGACCTCTCGGGCCTGCACACCGTGGCCGACAAACTCGAAGCGGTCGCCAACATCGCCGTGGTGCGGCTCACCGATTCAGACATCGTCCGCCACCCGCTGGTCGCTTCCATGTTGGGTGTCTTGTAGCCGCGACGCGCCCTTCCTCGGAGCGGGCGTTTACGTCAGGTTGGATTATTTTTGATTTCACTTCGCCCCGGGTGCTCGCCACGCCGGGGCGCTTGTTTGTTCGAGGCGTCGTATGTGTTAAGGTAACGCCATGAGCGAAACGTCGCCCACTGAGGACTATCGCACGCTGTACCGCAGAGCGTTCGAGGAGTTTGGCGCGATGGCGCTGTGGAATACCCGTCGCCTGCCGAGCCCCAGACCGGCCGACGCGCTTGTTGCCGCGCGAGCCCTCCGCTTCGAGGGCAATCTCGCCGCGCGTATGTTGGCTGAGCGAATTGAAGAGGCGTGCCGTGCCGCTGACTAGGGGGCAAATCGCGGCGCTTGAGATTCTCGCAGGCGGACGCGACCCGGAAAGGGAGGAGCGCGTGGGCGCGGCTGCGGCAGCCGACGCCGAACGCCTCAAGGCGGCCGGCTTCACGGTGCAATGGCAGCGGCAATCTGGCGTGCACACGCTGCTTGCAACACGCGACGACGAGACCGTGAAACTTGAATGGGTCGCCGACAGCGACTTTCGCTTCTTCCCAACCGTGCGCGACGCCCTCTTCGGCTACGTGCTTCATCCTGTAGACCTTGCGGCCAACAAAGCTCAGGCGGCCGCCAACCGCCGCGAGTTGCGGGATATCGTTGACTTGGTGGCAATCCACGAGACCATCCTGCCGCTCGGCGCTGTCATCTGGGCCACGGTTGAGAAAGCGCCGGGGTTCACGCCGGAAGGGTTGATCGCCGAAGTACGACGCAACTCGCTGTATCCTGCCGAGGAATGGCGACGCTTGCGCACCAGCGAACCCCTCGACCCTGACAAGACGATGCAGCGCCTGCGCGCCGCGCTCTGCGAAGCGGAAGCGTTCGTGCTACGCATGCCAACCGCGAAGGTCGGCCGTCTATTCCTCGAGGACGGCAAGGTGGTGCAGCCCGATCCCGATCGGCTGGGCGACTATGTCGAGCACGAGGGCCAACGCCGCGGCCATTGGCCGTCCAGCCCGGAAATCGCCGCAGCGATGATGGAACGCTACAACTTGCCCCAACGGGGCGCTCAAGCTTCCAGGTCGATGTCGAGCACCATCATGGTCAGGACCTGGCCTTCGTCCTCGTCGGCCGAGAGCGTGCCAACGAATTCGTCGTGCACATAAACTTCCGCCGAGTCGGTCTTGCGCGGGCGGGCGCGGACGTCGAGGTCGGCGGCGTGCAGTTTTTGACGCAGCACCGCCTGTAGGCGCGCGCGCTCTGTTTCGTCGATGGGGGCGTCTTTCTTGGCGCCGGGCGCGCGCGGAATCGCGAGGCTGATGGCGTAACTCACTTCGCCGTCCTCATCGTCGCGCTGCAATTGCGCCACGGCCTGGCCGTCGACCAGCACCTCGCCGCCGTCGCGGCTCAGCGCGACCACCGAGACCGTCGGCGAACCCAATAGTTTGCTGAGATAGCCGCCTAGGCGGGTGCATTCGGCTGCGTTCACAGAACACCTCTTTGACGGGCAAGACCGTCCACTCCCGCGCCCGCGCGGTCAAGCTGGCCGCGTCAGTCGAAATCCCAATGCGTGGCTTCGTGACGCAAATGGCGGCCGACGAGATAGCAGGCCACGCCGATCGCGCCAAAGGCGCCGACCACGCCGAGATAATCCCACATGCCGTCTTCAATCGCATTCATGAAAGTGAACGGCGTGTAAGCCGCCACCAGCATGAGAGCGACGCCGCACGCGGCGCCGGTCTTGATCAGCACATCGCCGAAAAGAAAATTGCGATCGATCTCGCCGCGCGAACGCCGCTGAGGGTGTGCGGGCGAGGGGTCTTGGTGATGCCTAGTCATGGGTCGAAGGTTAGAGGGATTCGCGCCACGGCGCTAAGGCGCCGACGGCCCAGAACAATGATCTACAATCACTTGACACACGCCTTCAGTCATTCCGGGGCGGCGAAGCCGAACCCGGAACCCAGGGGCAAGAGACGCATTTGTTGCTCCTGGGTTCCGGATCGCGCGTGCCGCGCGTCCAGAATGACGGAAACCGACGCCAAGCATATCGCCATGAGAGGGCGCTTCGGGCCGTTGGCATGAATTATCGTTTCGGTTAGTCATCGTTCGGCTAGTTATCGTTTCGGTGGCGCAGCGGCTTGCGGCGCGGGCTCGAGCTCGTAGGAAATCACCGCGCTGCGCGCTTCCGAGCGCACTTCGTGACTGCAATTGCTGCGCGCGAACGCCTCCGCCAATTGCCGTGCGCGCGGCAGGTTTTCGCCCCACCCCTTTTTTGTATCGTAGAGCACTGCAAACCCGGTCCACGGCATCATGGTCTGACCCAGGGTCTCGCTCTCGAAAACCTTATGGAAGTGCTTCTGGAAAAAGCCCAGCCGCGCCGAAATCGTGGCGGTGTCGGCGGGACGCAATTCGTCCAGGAACTCTGACCAGGAGCGGCTGGCTTCGCGGCACATTTCGATAATGCGCGTGTCGCCGCGGCTCAGACGTTCGAGCAATTCGTGCATGGGGGCCTCTTGTCCTTGAGCGCCTTCTTAGCCTCGGGATTTGGCGGCGACAATCATGCCCACCATTTCGCCGCCTTGGCCCGGAAATTCGCGGCTTTTTCTAGCGCGGCGGCGACCGCGAGCACGCTTTCCTCGTCCAGCGCCTTGCCAATCACCTGCAGCCCCAGCGGCAGCCCCTGGGCGTCGGTCGCCGCCGGCAGCGCCAGCGCCGGCAGACCCGCCAGGTTGGCCGTCACGGTGAAAATGTCGTTCAAATACATAGCCACCGGGTCACCCGATTTCTCTCCTAGCGCGAACGCCGCCGAGGGGGTCGCCGGCGTCAAGATGGCGTCCACCTCGGCGAAGGCGTCGCGGAAATCCTGGGCGATGCGCTGGCGCACTTTCTGGGCGCGCAGATAATAGGCGTCGTAATAGCCGGCGGAGAGCACATAAGTGCCGATCAAAATCCGGCGCTGCACTTCGGCGCCAAAGCCCCCCGCGCGGGTGGCCTCATAAGTCGCTGTCAAATCCCTGCCGGCAACGCGCGCGCCGTAACGCATGCCGTCATAGCGCGCGAGGTTGGAAGAGGCTTCCGCGGGGGCGACAATGTAATAGGCTGGCAAGGCATACTTGGTGTGTTTGAGACTGATCTTCTTGATCTTGGCCCCGGCGTCCTTTGCCCATTCAATCCCCTGCGCCCAGAGCTTTTCGATTTCCTCTGGCATGCCTTCGACGCGATACTCGTCGGGCACGCCGATGGTCATGCCTTTGATCGAACGCGAACAGGCCGCGCGGAAATCTGGCAGCTGGTTTGGCAACGAAGTGGAATCCTTGGCGTCGTGCCCGGCCATGGATTGCAGCAGCATCGCCGCATCCTCGACCGTCTTGGCGATCGGCCCGGCCTGGTCAAGCGACGAAGCGAACGCCACGATGCCCCAGCGCGAGCAGCGGCCGTAAGTCGGCTTGATCCCGACTGTACCGGTGAACGCGGCTGGTTGGCGGATCGAGCCGCCGGTGTCTGTCGCTGTCGCGCCCAGGCACAGATCCGCCGCCACCGCCGCCGCCGAGCCGCCCGACGAACCGCCGGGCGTGAGCTGCGCGTCCTGATTGCCGCGCCGCCAGGGACTGATCACCGGGCCGAACGCGCTGGTTTCGTTGGACGAGCCCATCGCGAACTCATCCATGTTGAGCTTGCCGAGCATCAGCGCGCCGTCGCGAAACAAGTTCGCCGTCACCGTGCTTTCGTACGTCGGCGCGAATTCGCCCAGGATGGCTGAACCTGCAGTCGTGCGCACGCCTTCGGTGCAAAACAAATCCTTGATGCCCAGGGGCGCGCCTTCGAGCGGGCCGACCTTTCCTGCCGCACGCCGCGCATCGCTCGCCTTCGCCGCCGCACGCGCTTTGTCGGCGGTAACGACGACGTAGGCGTTCAGATACGGGTTCGCCGCCTCGATGGCGGCGAGAAACGCGTCGGTGAGTTCGGCGGAGGAGAAGTGCTTCTGCGCCATGCCATCGAGCGCGGCGGCAAGAGTAAGGCGGGTGAGATCGGTCATCGCACACTCCATCCCTCTCCCCCTGCGGGGGAGAGGGTGCCGCGAAGCGGCGGGTGAGGGGAACGCGCTCCATCCAGAGAGACCGTAAACCCCTCATCCGGCCCTTCGGGCCACCTTCTCCCCTCAAGGGGAGAAGGAACGCCAATTGCGCCGCTCATGTGCTAACCCCGGCCAACTTTTTCGCGTAAAACGCTGTCCACGCGCTTGGCGGATAATCCAGCACCGGGCCGCATGCGGCGAACCCCGCACTCTTGTACACGTGCAGCGCTGCGTCGAAATTCGAGCCCGTCTCCAGCACCAAGCGCACAAACCCCTCTTCGCGCGCGAGCGCTTCGATGCGTTGCAAAATCGCGCGCCCGAGCCCGCGTCCTTGGTGCGAGGGCAGCGTGTACATGCGCTTCACTTCCGCAACGCCGTCGCCGTGCCGGCGCAGCGCGCCCATCGCCACCGCGCTGCCATCCTCGCGCGCGACAAACAAGGTGGTGTCGGCCTGCGCCATCTGTTCGACGCTCATGTGGTGGGTGTGCTCGGCCGGCGTTAGCTTCAGCGTGGTTTCATTCAAGCCCCGCACCAGCGCGCGCACCTCATCCTGCAGCGGCGACTCAATGGCGATTGTGCAGCTCACTCCACCACCTTCGGAACAACAAAGAATCCGTCCTCCGCCTTAGGCGCGTTCTTCAGCACATGTTCGGAATTGTCGCCATCGGTGACCACGTCCTCGCGCATCGGCAGCGAGAGCCCCTCCACCGCGCTCGTCATCGGCTCGACGCCTTCGACATCCACTTCGTTCAGTTGCTCGATCCAGGCCATGATGCCATTGAGTTCGGCCGCCATCGGCGCCACGCGCTCCTCCGGCAGCGCCAGCCGGGCGAGCTTGGCCACTTTGCGCACGGTTTTGTTGTCGATCGACATGGGGCGGGGCTAGCAGCGCCCGACCGCTGAAGCAATATGGACCGCCGGCGTCCTCGCCGGCCCTATGCCTCCGCTTCTCGGGCCAATGTGGTTTCTCGCACCGTTGCCGGCGAGGACGCCGGCGGTCCATAAGTTGGACTTGTCCCTCCTAGACCTTCCCCAATTCGCCGCCGCCTTGCCGTCCTACGGCGCACTGCTGGGCCTCGATCCCGGCGAAAAACGCATCGGCGTCGCCGTCAGCGACACCGGGCGCATGATCGCCTCCTCGCTTGGCACGGTGACGCGCACCAAGTTCGCCGCCGACGCCGAGGCGATCTTGAAATTCCACGACCAGCGCCAGTGCGTAGGCTTGGTCATCGGCCTGCCGCTCAACATGGATGGATCGTCGGGTCCCGCGGCGCAATCGGCGCGCGCGTTCGCGCGCAACCTGCTGGCTCTGCGCGAAGCGCCGTTGCTGATGTGGGACGAGCGGCTCTCCACCTCGGCGGTCACGCGAACCCTGATCGAAGCCGATGCGACGCGCAAACGCCGCGGCGAGGTGGTCGACAAAATGGCCGCCGCCTACATGCTGCAAGGCGCGCTGGACGCCATGCAGGAACGCCTCGCCCATGGCTGAGGTCTATTCCGCCACTGCGCCCGTGTTCATTTTGGTGGCGCTGGGTTGGCTTGCGCGCAACCGCCGCCTCGCCTCGGCTGATACCTTCGGCGCGGTCAACCGTTTCGGCTACTTCATCCTGCTGCCGGCGTTTCTGTTCACAACGGTGCTGGATGCCGATTTCTCGAACCGGGATGCAGCCCCCTTCGTTGTCGCCGTGCTGGCGGGCACAGCGGTGATGGCGGCGTTTGCGCTGGCGCTTCGCCTGGTCTTCCGCGGCGATGGGCCCGCTTACACCAGCGTGTTCCAGGGCGCGGTGCGCTGGAACGCCTTCCCATTGCTGGCGGCGGCCCCAAGTCTTTTCGGCGCGGCAGGCGCTGATCTCATCGGCATTGTCTACGCGCCGCTGGTGCTAATGCTGAATCTGATTTGTATTGCCGTGCTTGCACGTTGGGGCCAGGCGCGCGCCGCCAACTGGCGCGCCTGGCCCCAACGTGC
>JAKFYF010000018.1 GCA_021731005.1 Hyphomonadaceae bacterium | reverse complement strand
GTCCTAAAGCAAAGGCGCGCGCCGGGCGCGCGCAACCACGCACGGAAACGCAACAAGTTAGGCCAATCAAGGGCGAACGCCCAGTCAGCGACGCAGCCGTGAGCCTATTCTTGGATTTGGCCTGAGCAGAACTCTGAATCGGGCGCGCACGCGGTCTGATCGGCGCCGCGCTCCCCGACAGTGATCCCGACCCAGGAGAGCGCCAGCGCCACCAGGAAATCGCGCAACGCCACCAGTAAGCTCAACACCATTGCAGAACCCTCGAACTCGCCTTTTGCGCCGTTCGCCGCTTTGGCGCAAGCGGGCCCGTCGATTTGACCCTTGACGTGACCCCGGAGCGACGCTAGCTGCGCAGTGATGTTACAAGATAACGTTGCAAGCCGTCCGAGGGGCGCCCACGTCGCCCACGCTTCCTTGATGGGGCTCCATGCCCTCTGCTGCGGGGCGCCGCTGCTGGCGCTGGCGGCGGCCTCGCTTTCGGGAGCGGCGGTATCTGTGTTCCTGCCGGCGTCTTTCGTGGCGTTTCATGATCTTATCCACGTCCACGAGCTTTGGGTGCTGCTCTTGTCGGCTGCTTTGCTGGTGGTGGGGGCTGGCCTTGAGCTGCGAGCCCGGCTGCGCCGGCGCGTATCGGGATTTCCACTGCTGTTCCTGCTGTCTGGCCTGTGCTTTTTCGCCAATGTCGCGCTCATCCTGGGCCACCGATTGAGCGCTGGCTGAGAGCCGATTCAGGTTAGATTTACCATCAGGCGCCAGCCTCTGGGCTTTTAGGGCCCTGGAGGCTTTCGATGCTTGATGCGCGCTCTCTCGCTGCCGCGGCTGAAACGAGGCGGCGTGAACTTCCGGTCTCGGTCGCTCTCATCATCCTAACCGGCGGGATCGGCGCGGCCGTTCTTGAAAACGGCGCTGCTGTCGGCTGGGCGGCGCTGGTATCTGCACTGTTGTTCGCCGACGCGGAACTCTATCGCCGTTTGGAGCAGAGGGAGCTCGCCCCGCAATCGTCGAAAGCGGCGTTCGCGTTGCTTTGCGCATGGACGGCGGGCGCCTCCTGCGTCTTCGCTAGTTTACCCGTGGCCCTTGTGATGGACGGCGCAGGCGCGGCGTTGACGGCCGCGATGGTGTTGCTCATCGCTGGCGTGGTTCGCTTGTGCGGCCCCGGCGCGTCTGGCGGGGCAGGGGTCGCGCTCGCGGGAGCAGCGCCGCTGGCGGCTGCTTTGCTCGCGTTCCCGCTATTGCTCTGGCTTGGAGCGCGCCCCGACTGGGACGCCGCTTTCATCGCTGTTCTGGGCGGCGGCGCCTTGATGGCCTTTAGCACGCATGCTCGCTTACGCCACGAAGGTGAAGCGCGCCGGCAGATCACCGAGCTTGCGGCTGAGATGGCCGCCAAAGCCGCTATTCATCTGGAAACGGTCGCAGCTTTGAACGCGGCGCGTGCGGAGGCGGCGCAACTGGATCAGGAAATTCGCAAGTCGGCCTGACGTCAGCGGAACAACGCGTCCGTCGCTCAAGCGGCGTAGGCAAACCAGACATTGGGCTCGACGTAGCGGCCGACGCCGCGCGCTAGGTCGATCGCCACCGGCGCCAAGGCGCCATCGACCGCGTAGTCGCCAGTTTCTGGAAAGTCTCGCCCGGCCCACATTTCCCAGAAGCCGATCGGTTCTTCCACCACCATCGAGCGCGCGGCGGGTCCGACAATTTTGCCGCCGGCGGACAAGTGGCTGCGCAGCCATGGATCGTAGGCGCGGCCCTTCTCGTCGGTCCAGCCGACATAGTCCTCGATGGGGATATAGGGGTGGCGCCATTTTTCAGATGGCCGCACTGGCGCAATCACTCCCTGGAGCCCTTTCTTGACGGCGAGTTCGCTGAAGCCGCGGATCAATTGCCGCGCGATGCCCTTGCCGCGGTGGATCTGGGGTACCGAAATCGCCAGCGCGCCCAGCGCGTTGCGCCGCTTGCCATTGTTGCTGGCGGCGGTCTCGACGATCCAGTCCCAGCCTTCCGGGGGGAGGTTATCGAAGTCGCACGCCAAGGGCACGCAATTGCCAACCGCGATGGGATAACCGGTGGCCTCGTCCACTAGGCAGAGCTGGCAATCAGGATAAGCGTCCAACAACCCCTGATAGTAATCAAAATGCGCGCGGGTGAAATTCAAGAAGCCCAGCGAACTCCAGGCGGCTTGCTCGATCGCCATCGCCGCTCGGCGCAGCGCGTCGCTGTCCGCACGCGTCTTCAACACGTAGCCCATAGGTCAATCCTAAGAAAACTCGTCGCGTCGCCCCACCCGACCGCCCGCGTGCGCCTAGATTTTCTTCTGGCAGGCTACGCGCGAGAGCCGAATACATCAATAAAACGTAAATCGAAACGTGACAAGCGTGAATATTCAGTTAATTGGTTAAAATGCGGTAGAATAACCGTTAACCATGTAATGCGCGTTAAGGAGAAATCAGAGCTGGGACAAGGTCCTGTACAGCTTTCATGCTTTATGGACGTAACGATATATTTGCGGGCAGTGTGTCATTGTTGTTCCGAGAAGAGTGCCTCAAGGCACTGCCGTGGGGCATTCCGAGATGACGCCAGCAGACACGAAAACCGCCCACTACAAGAGTGACCTGCGCCGCCTTACCGCCGCCGTCGGCGTGGCGCTGGTTCTGTTCGGCGTGTTGCTACTTGCGGTGGTGGCCTTCGCTGGCTGGTCGGCAAACCGGACCTCGCTCGTGCGCGAGCGCCAATTGGTGGAAAACGCCCTCGACGAAAGCGTGAGCAGGGTGCTCGACCAACAGAAGGCCATCGCCTGGTGGGACGACGCGGTCAGCAATGTCCAGGCGCGGCCGATGGACCGGGAATGGGTCGACACCAATATCGGGCTCTATTTCTACGAAACCTACAGCCACGACGAAGTCATCATCGTCGACCAGCACAACCGTCCAGTTTACGCCACGGTGGACGGAGAGTTCAGCGACGTCGCCGAGGCGTACGCCAAACACCGCACAGTTTTCGACATGATCGTTGCCGAAGCGCGCAACGGCGCCGGCGGCAATCTACGCGACCGCGATCAGATTTTCTCGCAAAGCCAGGGCAATTACCAGGCGCTGCTGGGCGCGAGCTTTGGGCGCTGGTCGGGACATATCATGCGCGTCGACGGCGTGCCGGCGGTAGTGGCGGCCATCAGTATCGTGCCCAATATTGACGCAGGCCTGCTGCGGGGGCGCGAGCCGCACTTGTTGCTGAGCGTCGTCAAGATCGACGAAGCCTTCGTCGGCGGGGTCGGCGCGTCGCTGCTGATCCCCGATCTTGCCGTTTCCGCGAGCGCGGCCCCCGATTCTGGAAGGGTCGTTGAAGCCTTCGTCGCCGATGACGGCGCCCCGCTTGGCCAAATCAGCTGGACCCCGCGCAAGCCCGGCCAGCTGCTGCTGGTCATCATCTTGCCGCTGGTGGCGCTGGGCGTCATCGGCGTCGGCATGCTGACCTGGTCGATGATTGCGCGCCTGAAGAGAGCCTCCGTGGATTTGGCCGACCGCGAAGAGCACTCGCGCCACCAGGCGCTGCACGACGCCCTCTCCGGCCTGCCCAATCGCCACCATTTCGCCGATCGCCTGCAACAAGGGCTCGACCACATGGTCCAGACCCGCAACGGGCTTCGCGTCAATGTTGCCTACATCGATGTCGACCGCTTCAAGGACGTCAACGACACACTGGGCCATCAGGCCGGCGATGCGCTGATCATGGCGGTGGCTAAGCGTCTGCGCGGCGCGATCGGGGTTGGCGACTTTCTCGCCCGGTTCGGCGGCGACGAGTTCGCGGTGATGCATGTCGGCGATGAAAAATCGGCGCTGGAACTCGGCGAGCGCATGACCAAATCCTTCGAGGAGAATTTCGATCTCTATGGTCAAAGCATACGCATGACCGCCTCGATCGGCATGGCGCGCGCGCCCGAGCATGGCGACACGCCACACGACTTGATGCGCAACGCCGATATCGCGCTGTATCAGGCCAAGGGCAAGGGCCGCGACCGCGCCATGTTCTTCTGCGCGGAAATGGCGGCAGAAGTCGAGCAACGGCGCAAGATCGAGGTCGACCTCATCGAGGCGCTGGCCCGCCAAGAGCTGACGCTGCATTATCAGCCGCTCATCGCCAGCGCCACCAACCGCATCAAGGGGGCCGAGGCGCTGCTGCGCTGGCGCCACCCGACCAGGGGCGACATCTCCCCGGGGATCTTCGTGCCGGTCGCGGAGGAGGCGGGGCTGATGCCCGCTCTGGGCGCTTTTGTGTTGGCGCGCGCCTTCTCCGAGGCCAAGAAATGGCCCGACATCGAGGTCTCCATCAATCTCTCGCCGGTGCAATTCCGGCATATGGACCTGATCGGCTTGCTGGCGGGCCTGCTGGCCGAGCACGATCTCGATCCCGGCCGCATTGTGCTTGAAGTCACCGAAGGCGTGCTGCTGGAATCGAGCGATCGCAACCGTCAGGTGCTCGAAGAGATCCGCGCGCTGGGCTTCAAGCTCGCGCTCGACGATTTCGGCACCGGTTATTCGAGCATGCGCTATCTTTGCGACTTTCGCTTCGACAAGATCAAGATCGATCGCGCGTTCGTTTCGCGCGTCGATGAGCGCAAGCGTGCGCTGACGATCATCCAATCGGTGGTGACATTGGGGCGCGGCCTGGGCATGGACATCGTCGCCGAGGGCGTCGAGACCGAAGCGGAAGCCGCGGTCATGCGTCTGATCGGGGTGAGCGAATTGCAGGGCTTCTATTTCTCGCGCGCGGTCCCTGCCGCCGACTTCGATGGCCTGCTGGAGCGCTTCAACCGATCCGCGCCGGAGCTGCCAGCCCCGGAAGCCAAACCCGCGCTGCGTCGCGCCCGCGCCGCCTCTGCGCGAGGCTGACCCCGGAAAGCGAGCCCGACCGGCTTCTCGGCGTCACCTCGGTCGGACCAAGCCTTCACATGCCGGGCTTTCACATCATTGCCGCGTCTGGCAAACAAGCCCCCAACGCCGCCATAGCTCAGCTGGTAGAGCACCTGATTTGTAATCAGGGGGTCGGGGGTTCGAGTCCCTCTGGCGGCACCAATAAAATCAATGTATTAAGTGAATTGTGTCCGACTGGATCGACCAACGTTGGGAGCATAGGCACAGTGGAGGTACATTCCGGTCACCACATCCGGTCTGACGCCGCTTGCTCCGCGCTTTCGTGATCGTGCCATTCACTCAAGCCATGCCGATCCTGAGCTTGCCCGTTCAGCGCCGGGACGCATGGAAGTCGGTCGTTTGTGCATTCGGAAATCCAGAGTTCGGTCTCACGCCCGCCATCACTGCACATGCTGCGCCACTGTGACCTTGTCACGCCGACCGCTTTTCGGATCGGTGCGGTGGAGGTTGAAGGCGGTGGTCTTGAACGGGCCTTGGATCAGGTCGAGGAGCATGGCTTCGGACAACTTGTTTTCCGGGGTGGCGAAGGGGGAGATCATTTCGACCAGCCAAACCCGGTCGCCGGACTTCCAATCCTCGGCCTTGAGTTTTTCGCCCTTCTCAAGCCTAGCTTCAGCTTCCGGCGAGAGCTTCGCCCAGATGGCGACGCCAAGCGGCATTTGTTCGAGGCCTTCCTTGGTGAGGCCGAGCTTGGCGAAAGCGGCGGGGTCCATGTTCTCGCTGCCTGGAAGGGGTCCGAAACGAAAGACACGAAACTGCTCCAGCAGCACCGCCGGGAAGAAGGACCATTCCATGTCCTTGACCTTGAGTTCGCGGTGGATGGCCGATTGCGACAAGAGCCACACGATCTGGCCCAAGGCTTCGGCCACCGTGCGCGGCACGCCGGGCGGGGGCGCCTTGGGCGCGCTGGTTTGATCTGAACTCATGCTCTTGGCCTAGCGGATATCGGGCAGCGCGGTCAAAAGCTCGGCCACGCGTGGATCGAGTTTTCTGCGCCCCGGGCCCAAGTCAGCCGATGATGAGGCCTCGAATTGCGCCATGGCGTCGATCATGCCGAGCAGCCTACGGTCCATGACGCCAAGGCCTGCGTGCAGCGCGCTGCGTGGAGCGCCCAGCGCCGCCGCTGGCGCGCGGCTTTCCTCGCTGTCGTTGGCGGCGTCGATGAAGGCCGGCTGACGCCGATCCTCGCCACGCTCGCGCTGAGGCCGCGATCCCTCGCCATTGCGCCCGCGTCGGCGGCGGTCGCTGAGGTCGATGGGCTCGGACTCACCGCGATCGTCATCACGGCCGCCGCCGCTGGCGCCGCCGCCTCCTCCGCCTCCGGCGGTTGGATGTTCTGTACCCTGGTCGTCGGCTGTGCGCCCGCCACCGTCTGCCGCGTCCGTCGCGGCCGCTCCGTCGCTCTGGTAGCCAAGCGTCACGTCGGCGAGTTGACCGACGCCGCCGTCGCGCCAGATGAACACGCCCTCGGCCAGGATGGAATTGGCGCTGACATCGGCGCTTGGCGGCGCCGTGTTGGAGCGCGTCAGATTGATCGCCGCTACGCCCTGGCGCGCGAGTGACGCGATCTCATGGCTCTGGCTGAAGCCGTCCTGGTTGGCGTCGCGCCAGACCAGAAGCTCGCCATAGCGCGCGTCGCCGGCATCGATCATGCCGTTTTCGTTGCTGTCATAGGCGGCAAGCCCTTCGAGATCGCTTTGGGCGCCGAGGGCGTCTTCGCGGAAGGAAATCTCCAGGCCCGAATTGATCAATCCGTCGCCATTGCGGTCGATCGCCAGAACTCCGTCGCCGGCGCTGAACCAGCCGGTGCGCTGGCTAAAGCCGTCGCCATTGGCGTCAAAGCGGACACTCGAATCCGCGCTCGCGGTGAGTTGCACGCCGTCGCCATCGAGATCGAGCACGATCGGGGGCAATTGGCCGCCCTCGCCGCCGCCGCCGACGCTTGCCTCAACCGACATAGTCCAATCGACATAGGCGAGATAGACATCGCCCACCGTGCCGATGGTTCCGTCGGCGCGCAGATAATTGGTCGTGCCGTAGATGACATTGTCGGTGGCGCCGGCGACGCTAAGCCCGGTTGGGTTGAGCGTTAGATTGATCGCGTCGATGCCCAATTGGGCCAGCGTGCTCATTTCCTCGGCTTGGCTCACTCCATCCTGATTGGCGTCGCGCCACACCGCGAAGTTCGTGTATTGCGTATCGCCGATGCCGAACAGGCCGTCATCGTTGCTGTCATGAGCGCGCAGGCCTTCGAGGTCGGACACCGCGAAATCCACATCTTCGCTGAAGGCGATCTCGACGCCATTGTCGATCACACCATTGCCATTGCGGTCATAGACTAACAGGCCATCGTCGGCGCCGACCCACCCCGTGCGCTCCAGTTCGCCATTGCCGGCCATATCGAAATCGATCGTGGAATCGCCAAGGCCAATCAATTCCAGTCCGTCGCCGTCGAGATCGAGCACGATCGGCGCCACCAATACCGAACTTGCCTGAATGCGCAGAGTTATGGGCTGCGATTGGGTGCCTGCCGGGTCCTGGCTGCGGGCTGTGACCAGATAATAGATGCTGGCGATGTCGGCAGGCAAGGTTGGAGTAGGCGTCAGAGGCTTGCTGACAAAATAGACGTTTCCAGTTGTTGCATTGACGAACCCGCTCACGGTTACGACCTGAGAGTGGTTTGTCACTTGCCAGACCGGCGGCCGATCGCCCACATTTACCCTCGAAGTAAAGTAGGCGGTTGCGCTCTGCGCGTAGTAGGTAACCGCGGCGCCCTCAGGATCAATACCGCCGAGCCGGCCCACCAGCCCCCCCGTTCCAGTAGTCGTCGATACCAGCGCCTGCGACGGCGCCTCGTTCACATTGGCGATGTTCAGACTGATGTTCGCTGTCGAGGAGAGCCCTGACCCTAGTGCGCCGCTGTCCCAGACCTGAACTTGCAAGGTGTACAATTGGCGGGTTTCGTAATCGAGCGCGCCCTGCAATCTGATCTTACCGGTCAGTTCATCAACTGAAAACACCGAAGTGTCGCCGGACAGCACCTGATAACGGAAATTGCGATTGCCTGCGGACAGATCGGGGTCGGTAGGCGCGAGGGTAGCGACCACGACTTGGCCGGCGCCGGGCGTGCTTTCGGGCACGCTGAACGATTGCGCCGCTAGAATAGGCGCGTGATTGGTTTCGAGCACGCCAACATTGACGCTGAGCTGCGTCGCCGAGACCAGCCCGCTGGCGGTCACCGCATCCACGGCTTCAATTTGCACGTTGAGGCTCTGCAGCGCGGCGTAGCTGACAGTCATGCCCGCCTTGAATCGCAGCTGGTTGCCAACGATCTCGAACAAATTGCCCGGGTTGGCGGCGATGCGCAGCGTCGGCGTGGTCAGGTTGGGGTCGGTGGCCGCCAATGTCGCCACCACAAGCCCGCCAACCGCGCCCTCCTGCACGCTGAGCAGCGGCTGCGTCACGATTGTGGGCGCATTCGGCGCATAATTCACATTGGGATCGCGCACGAACACCGATACAGCCTGCTCGGCGGAATTGCCGGCGGCGTCGGCAATTCTAATGACAAAGCTATCGTTGCCTGAAAACGTGGAGACTGGAGTGTAGGTCCATACCCCGGTACTTGGGTTCAGCAGCAGCGTGGCGCCAGAAGCAAGTGTCCAAAGGCCTGTTGCGGCGCTAAAGGTGGCGCCGACAGGCGTGTAACTGGATAGGTTCTCGTCGTGGTCGACAGCCCCGACGCTGCCTGGCAAATTGCCGCCTTTGACCATCGACACGCTTTGGTCAACCACCCGCGGCGCCGAAATACTGTCGGAATCCCAATAGGTCGCTAGCATCCCGGCGATGCTCGCGGGTATCGCGGCTGGCGTGGTGACCGAGGCCGCGGTCATGGCGTTTATCAATATCGCCGACGAAGCGTGGCTCAAAAACAGCGAGGCGTCTTGCGTGACCACCTCACGAACCCGTGTCGCGCTGGTAGTTCCGAAATAGTTGGAAAGCGTGACCTGGAAACCAGCATGACCGATAGCTGTGATGCGCAAATCGGTTCCCGAGCGCACCAGCCAGAGCGCGGCGGATGGGATGCCGCTGATGACGAGTTTGTTGATTCCGTCGGGATCGACGATGACATCGGCGCCGCTCGAGGCATCGACATAATAGACATCGTCGCCCAAGGCGCCATTCAAGATATCGGCGCCTTCCGAGCCGACGACCACATCATTGCCGTCGCCCCCGAAAAGCTGGTCCGCGCCAACGCCGCCGACAAGCTCGTCATTGCCCGCTCCACCAAGTAGGACATCATCGCCAGCCTCGCCTGCGATGGCGTCATTGTCGTTGTGGCCAAACACCGAGTCGTTGCCATCGCCAGCGACCAAAGTGTCGTCGCCGGCATCTCCGTTAAGCGTGTCATTGCCTTCGCCGCCAGCGATGAAGTCCTTGCCGTCGCCGCCGCTCAGCGTGTCACTCCCGACTTCGCCAGTCAGTGTATCCTCACCCAATCCGCCCGTCAGAGTGTCGCCGCCATCGCCGCCTGCAAGCGCGTCGTTGCCGTCATTTCCGACGAGCGTGTCATGGCCGCCAAGGCCATAGAGGCGATTGGCGCGCGCATCGCCGGTCAGTGTGTCGCCGTAGAGGTCAGAGCCGGTGACGTTCTCGATGCTCGATCCGCCCGCGGCGCTGACAACGATGGTGTCGCCGACCGCGTCGCCAATCGCAGCCACCGCGCCCGCAGCGTCCCGTCCCGAGATTGCGCGCGTGCTTAGATTGACTATGACGCCCGCGCCAGAGCGCACGTAGCGGATGGTGTCGCCCCAGTCGCCCGTTGTGGCAACCAAGCCGTCGGTGTTGGAATCAACGCCGCCGTCAAAGCTGTCGGCGCCAGCGCCGCCTTCGAACGCGTCGTCGCCGGCCCCGCCGCTCAGAATATCGTTGCCGGCAGCGCCAGAGATTACGTCATTGCCGGCTAGACCGCTGATGGAATTGGCGGCGGCGTCGCCGAACATCGCATCGTCGCCGGCGCTGCCGGCTTCGCCGACGAGTTTCAGATTGGTCGTCAGGCTAAACTCGAGCCCATCGTTCAGGTGAACGGTGTCCACGCTGCGCTCAAGCCAATTCTGGCGCAGGGTCACATTGTCACTCGCGGAATAGACGATGGTGAGGTCGGAGCTGTTCGGCCGCGTGATCGCAAGATCGGAAAGGCTTATGCCGGCGCCAAAAGCGAGAATGTCTATGCCCCCGTCGCCGGTCACGATGGTATCGCGCGAAACCTGCACGCCGTTTCCCGTCCGGTAGAAGCCTTGCTTCCATTGGCCGTCCGATGCCGGCCAGCCCAAGGCTGACGGCAGCACGAGCAGAGCCGAGGAGGTGCTGTAGTAAGTGAAATCGACTCCGTCGCGGGATCGATAAGCTTCCTCGCCTGTCGAAATCTTGTTGATCACCAACAGATATTTGTGGGTGTAGAATCCATTGGCGCTGTTGTAGGTGAGCGAGGTCCTGGTCCAGGTCGCGCCAAATTCAGCCGAATTGAATACGCCGGCGGTATCGACCACCTGCTCCAGGACAAAGGGCCCGTCGGCGATGATGTCGGCGCCGCCACCCAGATTGAGTTCGTATGTATCATCCCCGGCGCCGCCCTTCAGCAAGTCAGCGCCGCCTAAGCCGCGCAGCGTATTGGCGCCGGTGTCGCCGATGAGCTTGTCGTCGAACGGCGAACCTTCCAGGCCTTCAACCCCCGACATGATATCGCCAACACCATCTCCCGTGGAGGATGTGAGGGTGGTCAAATTGACGAAGACGCCGACCGTTGACCCGGCATAGGAGGCGATATCGCTGCCGCCGCCGCCGACCAGCTGATCCCCGCCAGCGCCGCCCTCAAGCAGATCGTCGCCCGCGCCGCCTAGCAATATATCGGCGCCAGCCCCGCCGCGCAGGATGTCCAGGTCTAGCCCACCAGAAAGAATATCGCTCGCGGTCGAGCCAGTGATCACATCATCGCCCAGCCC
>JAKFYF010000135.1 GCA_021731005.1 Hyphomonadaceae bacterium | reverse complement strand
TATTCCACAAAGTCTTTGGTCTCGCTGCATCCGTTGATCCATGGCAGTTGGGCGGCGGAGGTAGACCTCGCCGTCTCTACCAATTCATCGGCACGCTTGTACAACGTTTTGGTGTTGATGGGGGTGGTCCAGACGCGGGCCATCAACACCGCGAGCGGGTCGAGATCGCAGCCGGTGCAGTCGTGACCGAGTTCGGCGGCGGCACGTAGCACCGTGCCTGAGCCCGACATTGGATCCAGCACCACGGAGCCGGCGGGCAATTTTGCAAGACGCGAAAAGACAATCTCCGGCGCCATCCGGGCTGGAAACGGATGAATATGGGAGAGCTGTCGGGACACGCGGTGATCCTGATTCGTTTCTAACCGGCAAGATTGGATTGTGGCCGTGTTTTACGAGTTAATCGAGTACAGGGGAGATGCCGAGCCCGATTATATAGAATTCGAGCACGAGGAGGGCTGCTTTGATGCAGCATGCGCTGCAGTTTGGGCGCCGGCGTCCGCTTTGCGGCGCTCAAGCGGGAAGGGCCGTTATTGTTTAGGTTTCTGGGACACCCGCCCATGCGCAAACCGAGCCGTGTTCCTGAGGGCGGGTGTCGTAGAAACCTCAATGCCTGACCCGCGGGAGGCAGCGCGAAGGCCTATGGGGATTTGAACGCTGAAGCGTGTGCCGCGCGCTGGCGGAAGCGGCTCGCAGTGGCGTTTGCACTGGGCGCGATGGCGTTGATGAAGGCGAGGATCGAAGACACTGGCGAGCAAAGGGGCCCGCAAGACGCCATGGCGGCGGCGCTGGCGCACGTGGTCACATCGCACAAATCTCGCACGTTGTTTGAGCGGCTATTATGGGTGCGGGATCTCGCCTTGGTCATGACGAGTCGATCCGTGCGGTGGGTGCGCTGCCTTCACGGTACTGCGGCGCCCGCCCGCGCTCGAAGATTTCAAGCAGTACCATGCGTCCGCCGCAGCATGGGCATGGCGCAGGTGAAGGCGTAGTCTCGTTAGGCTCCGCCGGCGGCGGCGGCGGAGGCGCCGTATCGAGCAAGCGGCGCGCGAGGGCGACATTGTCGGCGCGCGCGCCATTGGCGAAGAGGCCGTAATGGCGAATGCGGTGAAAGCCGTCGGGCAGGACGTGGAGCAGGAAGCGGCGGATGAATTCATCGCCGTCGAGGGTCATAAGGCCGTAGCGGCCTTGGCCCTCGCGCCGATAATCCTTCCATCTAAAGGTGACGCGCCCGCCTTCGAAGGCGACCAGCCGGCTGTTGGCGATAGCGACGCGGTGGGTGTAGCGGGCGAGATAGGAGAGCACCTGGTCAGGCCCTGCGAACGGGCGCTTGGCGTAAACGACCCAGTCAGCACGATGAAGCGGCTTCAGGAAGGCGCGAAATGCGCCGATGTCGTTCAGCTCAGCGTGATCGCCGAAGAAGTTCAGCGCTCCTTCGCCATGCGCGGCGGCGAGCCGCTGCAGCATCAGGCGGCGAAACAGCCGCGACAGCACCCGCACCGGCAGGAAGAAGTTGGGCCGACACGCGATCCAGCTCTTGCCATCGGGTGCGATTCCGCCGCCGGGTACAATGCAATGCACGTGCGGATGGTGCGTCAGCGCCGAGCCCCAAGTGTGCAACACCATGGTGACGCCGACCTTGGCGCCGAGATGCTTGGGATCGGCGGCGATGGTGAGCAGCGCTTCGGAGGCGGCCTTGAACAGGGCGTGATAGATCACCGCCTTGTTGGAATAGGCGATGTCGGCAATCGGCGCGGGCAGCGTGAAGACGACGTGATAATAGGCGGCCGGCAGAAGCTCGGCGCGGCGCGCCTCAAGCCAATCATAGGCGGCCGCCGCCTGACATTTGGGGCAGTGGCGGTTGCGGCATGAATTGTACGCCACATCTATGTGGGCGCAGTCCTCGCATCGGCTGACATGGCCGCCGAGCGTTGCCGTGCGGCAGCTCTCGATTGCTTCCATCGCCCGCTTTTGCGCAAAGCTGAGCCGCCCCGCATGGGTGCGGCGATAGGCGGGCCCGAGGGCGCGGAAGATGTCCGCGACCTCCAGGCGCTGTCGGGACAAGGCGGCGCCCGCTTAGGCGGTCGGCTTGTCCTCGAACGGCAATCGCTCGAACGGCCCAGGCGCGCTTTGGATTACCTTTGGCGACACGCGTACATAAAGCGCGCTGGTGTCGAGCTTCTTGTGGCCGAGCGGCCACGATTCATAATGCGTCACTTTCTACGTCGTTGAAAATCAAACGATGTTTGTCTGGTGTCCGCTGGTTGCGGAGCTTTGCCGCCATAGGTGTTCGCGAATTCGGCGACGTCCGCGGCTTTCAGCACCCATGGAGCGCCGCGACAAACCTGTTTGGCCGGCAATCGGCCCGTCGAAATCATCCGGTGAACCGTCATGGGCGCGCACTTCAAGCGTCTCGCAGTCTCCGGGAGGGTGATTTCGCCACGCTCGGCCAATTCGCCGTCACGGAAGGGCGCGATTTTGTGGTGATTGCGAAAAGCGCGAACACGCGCTTCACTCCAGCTATTGCCTTGACCGGTCGCGATGCCGCATCGATTGAGCAAACGCGCGACCTGTTTGTCGGGGATGACGCGGGCCAATTGTCCGATTTGCGTTGGAAGGTCGACATTGTCCTTCCAACGATAATGCCCTGACGCCGTGATGCGCGGCGTGTGCGTAAGGGCCGTGTGCGCGCTGCCTTGCCAATGGATAACGAAGCCGATTTCGCCGCCCTCGCGACGCACGATGATCTCGTGGATTGCAGCGCGCAGGATGCGCTTTTTCACAGACGCGCTCGCGGCTGGATGTTCCCATGCCAAAGCGACATCCTTGCCGAGTCGCGCAAGGGCCTCCTGTTCGCCGGGTCCAAGTGGCGGCGGCGTTTTCGCGCGCAGCGCACCGAGTTCGTCCTCAATCTTCAGCTTGGCTTCAAGCGCGCCATTCCAGCGCCGCTCCAATTCGCCGGCGACGAGACGATTGGCGGGATCGACTGCATCATATTGCCGGCGGGTATGCGCAACATCAAAAGCCGCCTTCTGCAGCGACAATTCGAGTTGGCGTTGTGCGGCTGAGTTTTCCTGCATCAGTGCGCTCATGGCGTCCGCAGCCGCCGCCACAGCCATCGGCTTCAAGACACGCAAGACTTCCGCCGAAACAGCGCGATCAGCGCCAAAACCAGCGATCGAAATGCAGCGCGGGCCGCCGTGATTGGTGCGCGCGCCGTAGCATTGATAGCGGCCGTTCTCGCGGCTGTAGAAGACGTGAAGCTTTCTCCCGCAATGCATGCAACGCAGGAGGCCGGTCAGGAGGAGATCGCCACGCCGCACCGCGCCCTTTACGGCATCGGCGCTCATCTTGCTGGCGTTGTCAGCGATCACGCGCTGATTCCTTTCGAACTCGTCCCAGCTGATGTAGCCCTCGTGGCGATCTTTGAGAAGAACGTCCCAGTCCTCTGGCGCACGGCGCAGTCCTCGGCGCACTTTCTTGCGCCCTTCGGCGACAGTGACCTGGCTGCCGGTACGGCCGAACGCGTAGGCGCCGGCATAGATCGGATTGGTCAGTATGTTGTGGACGGTGTTGTAGGCAGGGGTTCGCCAAACGATGCCTTGCGCTTCCCGGTTTCGCGATTTCACCGGCAGCACAATGCCTTCTTCGATTAGCCAGATCAGCACTTGGCGCGCGCTGCGAAACTCATCGAATTTGGAGAAGACGAGCGCCAGAGCTTCTTGAACGCGCCGGTCTGGATCCTTCTCGATCCGATCTTTGTCGACTTTCACGTAGCCGGAAGCGACCCGCAGGAAGAGTTCGCCGCGGCGGGCCTTCTGCATTAGCGCTTCGTGCGAGCGCTGCCGGAACATGGAAAGCTCCAGCTCGCTCATCGTTCCCTTCATGCCAAGGAGAAGCCGGTCATTTGCCAAACGAGGATCGTAAACACCGTCCTCATCCACGATGATAGCGCCGACAAGACCGCAGAACTCGATCAGCGTATGCCAATCGCGACCATTGCGCGCCAAGCGCGACGCCTCAATGGCGAACACTGCGCCGACTTGGCCTTCGCAAATCGTCGCCAGTAAGCGCTCAAATCCCGGGCGGCTTGCGCCACCGCCGGAGCGCCCCAGATCGTCATCAATCACGTCAACAGTGATCCAGCCAAGCGCGCGGGCGCGATCGACGAGACCATATTGGCGCCGCTGACTTTCCGTGTTGTGGATCAGTTGGTCGGCTGTGGATTGGCGAATATACACGCAAGCGCGCCGGG
The DNA here is from genome assembly GCA_021731005.1 of Hyphomonadaceae bacterium. Taxonomy (GTDB): domain Bacteria; phylum Pseudomonadota; class Alphaproteobacteria; order Caulobacterales; family Aquidulcibacteraceae; genus Vitreimonas. The sequence goes on along the minus strand of JAKFYF010000135.1, from coordinate 6,797 downwards.
CAAGATGCTCAGTCAGAATCTTGCTCATTTCCCGCCTCCCGTGTCTTCATCGCGCTTCCGATTTGTTCGAACATCGCTTGCAGCAGCCTTTGCAGATCGGCCTCGACATTCGGCGTCAGAATTGGCGCAGGCGCCTCGGCGTCGAACAGATTTGGCGCCTCGCGCTTTGGGGCTGGCCTCATTCGCTGGCTCCTGCGGCCCAGAATCGGACCGCAATAAGCCTAGAAGCAGGTCGATTTCAGCGCGCAGGCCACGCATCGCGACAATCGGAAATGTCGCCTGCTCGGCGATCACAAATCGCTGCGCGGCCTCATCAAACATCCAGGCCGGCAGACGTGCGCGCGTCCCGTCGGGCTGCGGAATGACGAAAATCTCAAGATTTCGGCAATAAAGTCGTTCCATGATCTGCACCGTTTCTCCGCATCGCGGATGAAACGGATAGAAAATCCGCGCTTCGTCCATCGCGCCGCGCTGATTGCGGGCGGTATGTCGTTGTTCTGAAGAGGAGCTGCACGGCGCGCAGGTTGCCCGTCTTCCGATAGATCAGCGCCGCCTTCGTCCGCCGGAGGGAGTGGGTGCCGTAGGTCGCCGGGTTCAACCCGATCGATGCGACCCAGCCTTGCACGATACGGGCGTATTGCCGGGTCGAAAGATGTGGCGACTCTGCGAGCCGGCTCGGGAAGAGGAAGTCCCCAGGCGACAGGCCGTACCGACGGATCAGGGCGCCGGCCGCGATCCTCGTCTGCTCCGTGATCTCGAACTGGACAGGGCGACCCGTCTTCTTTTGAACGATGATGCCCCGGGACTTGGCCTGGCCGCCCGCCCAGACGTCCTCCACGCGCAACCTGACGAGGTCGCAGCCGCGAAGTTTGCTGTCGATTGCGAGATTGAAGAGGGCGAGATCGCGCACCCGTCGTCGCAGCTCCAGACGTGCGCGGATCGACCAGACCTCCTTCATTTTGAGGGCGGGCTTTTGCCCGGTGAGTTTGCCGCCGGTGATGCGGCGGCGGCCACCGCCAGTGGATCGGCGGGGCGTTTCGGGCGCCAGTTCGAATGTCATCTTGGTGAGCCTTCTGCTGGCCGTCCTGCGGGGTGCAGGAGGGGGGAAGAAGGCTAGGGCTGGATCACGACGAGGCCGACCGGCTACAATCGGCCGGGTAAGCCACTCGGGCCAAGGGCGGGAACGGGCGCGAGGTGGCCCGAAACGGACGTTGCCGGTCACGAAACTCAGACGGATCATTCGCAGACTGTGCGATGCCGCACGAACTCTCGCGGCAGTGATGGATAGGGTGCTGGAATGCTGGCCGCACTCTGCCCCATTCGCGAAACACTCACGCTGTGTGACGTTTGCGGCCAGTTGTTTGATGCCGACCACCGCAGCGAAGCTATCCATCATCGGCACTCTGACGGAGGCGAGTTGCCACTGTCGCCAGACATTCGCCCTGCCATATGGGTGCGGCCGAAGAGCAATGTGCGGCGCGCGGCATGCGCACGCTGGCGTAGACGCTACGGCCCGCTGCCCAAGAGCTGTGAAGCGTGCGCCGTTCTTTCCCCGTGCACCTGGATGTGACCGCTTTCGTCTGCAAACGGCCAAAAATACTTGGTCCCTCCGGGACCTCGCCACTGGCTGCTGTTGAGCGACCGTGCCTCTCGCGACGTTGTGGCGACGCGGGCCGGGATGGCCCAGGGAACAACTCCGCCAGCCATCTGTTGAAAAGCTCGGGGCGCTGCTGAGCACCGGCTGATCTGCCCCGCCGTTGAGAGGGCTGACATGACGCCGATGGATGCCTTTGTCGCCCGCGAGAACATCGTGCGCATGCGCTCGCAGCTTACGATGTCACAGGACGCCACAACACAAGCCACGCTCCGCCAATTGTTGAAGGAGCAACGGGAATTGCTCCGGGCAGCCCAAGCACAAGAAGAGTCAACGCCAGACTGATCGCGGCTTGCCAATTGACGCCTTTCGGCGATCTCCGGCCTTCGCAGGCGCAGCATTGCGACCGGAAGGTCTTGAGCGACCCCGCCGACCGTAACATTGTGGCAGCCTAGGCAGGATTGGCCCTTTCTTGTAAGCGACCCCTGCTAATTTACGCTCGAAGTGTAAGTTTGCAGGAACGACGCAGTTGGAAGGGGTTGAAATGCTATTTCTGAACCAGAATTTTGGCGTCATTGTCCGCGGCTTGGTTTTCGCCGTGGGCACGCTTTTTTGTACGAATGCGTCCGCTCAAACGAATGGAAGCGCTTGGCCTCCGGTGTATGCTGCCTCGTCATATGACTATGCAGTATCGTGCTTCGCTGCGGCATCGCTTGCGAAATTCTACGCGGATCAGGGCATGGTGCCGATGGGCACGCTCGTGGAAGCGCACCAAACGCTGTTCAACAGTTATCTCAGCGATTTTCGTCCGATTCTAAATGACCGAGCGCGCCGACAAGGAAGATCCGATCAAGCAGTGCAGGCCGATGTGATGGCTGCGATGGGAAATTGGGATCGTGTCAGGAGCTATACAAACGCGGCCGGCCAAGCGACGACCGGCCCTTTGGCAGGGTATTTCTCGCGCCTTGAATACCTGGCCGTCTGCAACAGGGGGATGCGCGACCGCTGAGTTGTCCGTAGGGTTTTGCCGCGCGCCTCCTCACACATCCAAACCGAGCGTCCACGCACGGCGACGCATCGCCATAGCGCGCTGATCGTGATAAATGTCACGATTTGAGCGACTAAGCCCGGTTGTGATTTTGTCTGCTAGGGCGGGCGGTGGCCCAAAATTGCCAGATGGCCTCTGCGACTTTAAGGATGCTAAGATTTGGTTTGCTGAGGAGGCCCGTCAAAGCGTTCTGGCGGGGTTGGAAGGTGTTCTGTTGAACCTCGACGCATTGGGGAGGTTTTGATGAAAAGACTAGTCTCGGGTTTGGTTGGCGTTCTAACTGCTATGCTGTCGCTTGGTGGAATCGCTACGGCACAGGTCACGGCTTCAACTTCCGCATCACCCCCTGTGGAGTACTGGGTCGGCGATTATCAATATTCCGGTCGCGCTATTCAGAATGGGGGTATTGGCCTCTCCGGCAATACCCTGAATTTTAGCACCGGAACGTCGCAACCCATCAACGGCGCGTATCAACTGCGCGTTTGGTTGGGGGAGGACGGCGTGCCTAGGATCGCCTCGGATCAATGCACTGCCGCTCTATTCCCTGCTCAAGACGAAAGCGGTGCCGACCTCCAGTCTGGCGGTCGATTTGTTGAGGACTATGCATACGCAGGAAGTCGCTCAGACTGCGGAAAAAATCCCGGCGATGTCGATGTAGAAGCCTGGGTTGATATTGTTCCAACGTCAGAAGGTCTGCAACTGAGGGGGCACCTAGTCAGGAGAATCCAGCAACCGTATGCAGGGCGTATCGAAGCACAAGGCAGTGGACTTTTGCGTCCTGTCTATCGGCGCGCGGCTGCCTCTGCACAGATCCCCAATGCACCACGGGCGGTAGTGCTAGAAGGTCTCGCGGCAACGCTCGACAATGTCATCCGCGTCGATTCTCGCGGTTGGCTCATGAACCAATATGATGTCGGAAGCGTGACAAACGCTCGAATGGAGGAAAGCTCGCGCGCTGATCGCTCAGGCGTGCTCTTCGGAGAATACACTTACAACGGCGGCCGTCCAGGTTGGGTGAGAGTTCGGATCGCTGATGGAGTTGCTCAATGCGTTGAGTACTGGGACTTCCAAGGCAGATGCCGGGCCGTCGGGTCGGCATCGTATGCCTCTCAACTGACGATGGATTTTCTTGTTGCCGCGATGACTGCGCCGCCTCCATCGGGCGACTACTCGCCGTCCTCACCTCGCCCGATGAGTGCGAACGACGAGTTCATTTCCCGTCAGGCTGGATGCCGTGAATGGGTGTGTTGATCCGTTTCGAACTGCCGCGAATGCGAGGCCTTCGGCGAAGCCGTACTTCCTAGGGGGCCTGGGGGGCTTCGCTCCCTAGGAGCAGGATTTTTTGAATTAGGTCTCCGGCTTATTCCGCCGCCGTTTCCGCTGCCCGCGCGAGCATGTTCGCCATTGACGACCGCTCACGGCGACATTGACCCGGTCCGGCGGTCGGGGCTGGACCGGCAGCTGTTGAGCGACCCTGCCGACCGTAACATTATGGCGACACAGGCCAAAGTGGCCCAATCGAGACGCTCGCGCGTGTGCTCAGAGCATCTGTTGCTCGTCACATCGCACAGGCCTAGTTTCACCATCAAAGTCTTTGTTTGGGGGGAGCCTTGAGAGTAGGTTCTTTGGTCGCCGCGCTTGCACTTTGCGCGTGCGCTTTGTCGCCCGAAGCGCCCGTCGCAACCGGGGCCGAGCCCGCTGCCATGACGGTAGATGCATCGCCTGCCCGTGCGGCAAGCACGGGGCCGGGGCGCGAGTTCCACGGTGGCCTGGCTCGCGATTGGTCGGACGGAGCCAGTGAAAATGTAAACGACCAGAAATGCCGTGGCGTGGCCGCAGGCGTGGGCGGCCGATGGACTGGTCGCTGGCGGGAGTCGCGGGGCGAGGTGCATTGCCGTGTTGCTGGCGCGACGCGCACTAGATTGCGTGCCGCGCTCGATCTGACTGTCGAGCGCGGCACGAACGAGTCATGTAGCGCGGCGGCCGTCGCGTTGCGGGCCAGCTGGTCTGGGCTCTGGTGGTACGGTGAGCACGGCGTGGTGTGTGCGTTGACGCCGAGAGGGCGCGCGGACGCAAGCATGACATGGAGTGCTTCCGAAAGGTGGGCCCATTGCGAGGAAACGGAAGAAGACGCGGATCAGGGGGGGTATTGCTGGGAATACCCGGTTCCCGTTCAGGCGACGGTCGCCGGCATCACGCTTCATGACCGTCCCGTTTCATCCGCGCGCGTCGTTGGGGAGGTCGCACCGGGCGAGGTCATGAGCGCCATCGGTCAAATGAACACTCTACATTTTGCCCATCGCGGCATTGTGCGCCGTGCCGGTGGCCGGCTGAGGGTTGGAGACACGGTCTATCCGGCGACAAGGGACGAGCTAGACGCCTACCCGTTCCGCGATCGGGATGATCCCGCGGACGACTCGTTCGCAGTGGTGATGAGCGGCGAGCGCGAGGATGTGCGGTTCAACAGCGCCAACGCGCCGCTGATCGATTGGGAAGAGTTGCGGCCGAGCGAGCAAAGCGAAACTTGGATTGAACTCGTACGCACCGACGGATCACAAGGCTGGGCGCTCGTGCGCCCGTGCGATCTAGTGCCAGATCATTGGAATGACTGTTCCGTGGGGGGCGTTAGGCCCAGCTTGGCGCCCGGATCAAACACCGCCCATCCTCCACTCCTATTCACGCTCCGCGCGAACGGCATCACGCATGCAAAGTTCTCCGCGGACGGCACGCGCATCGTTACCCAAAGCCTCGATGGCGTTGAGCGCGTGTGGGACGCGGAGACTGGTGCATTCGTGTCTGTCGCGCCGCGCGTCGAACTGCCCTCAGTGTCGGTCGAGGACGGCGCCGCCATGGTCCGCACTGCAGATGGGCGCCAATTGTTTTCCTTGCGCGACGATGAAAGCCGAGTGAATGCGGCCTCGCTTGTCGCTGACGGCGCGCGCATAGCGACGCTGTCTGCCAATTTGACGGTGAATCTTTGGGATGTTGCGACCGGCCGACGCTTGTTCAGGTTCGAGGGCCGCTTTGGTCGGCTCGGTGGGTTCTTCTTCTCTCCCGACGGCGTCTACATCGCGACTTGGGCAGATTACCTGCGAGGGGACTTCGAGCGTGATTCCGAGCCTCGACTCTGGGATGCCGCAGACGGGCGCCTCATCCGCACGCTGCCTGGCGATCCGTGGGTAATCTCTCCCGACTGGAGGCAAGTCATGGTCGGCGACACGATATTCGACACGCGCACCGGACAGGTTACCGGCACGATCAGATTGGAAGAGACCCGGCATGTGCCTTACAACAGCTTCGCTTTTTCACCTGATGGGACGAGGGTCCTTACCGGTGATCCTTTGGATACCGCGAGCGTGTGGAACATCGCGACAGGAAGGGTCGTCCTCAGACTGGATCCATACAACACCGAGATTCCTGGAGTGACGGATCATGGCATCCCAAACTGGTCAACTTCAGGTCTTGACGCTAGTTATTCGCCGGATGGCGCGCGCATTCTCACCGTTGGCCGCGGTGATGTTCGCGTCTGGGATATGCGAAACGCAGTCTATGCGCGCCGCTGAATGCCCCGGGTGATGGAGCGCGCGCCCATCGGTGTGGCAACGACTGATGTCGGCGAAAGCGCGCCGGTTGCACGCAATTGACGCCAGCGTCACGAATGAGCGACTTCGCCAGTCGTGATGCATTACGCGGGGCGTGACCTCACTCAGCCACTTGCCGGTACAACGCCTGTGGAATGGCTCGGAGCTGGGTGCAGCGCCGCCACGATCGCAACGAGCCAAAGCGCGGTGATGAGATGGTAGGCGTGCCAGCTCACTGCAGGATCGAGAATGGGCGATTGGCGCACAAACAGAATGTTCGGCGCCATCGATGCGAACCCAATCACACCAAGCGCGCGGCGTTTGCTGTGGGAATGAGTGGCCAATAGAAACGTGCCCAACGCCAGTAAGGCCAGGAAGACGAAGCCACCCAAGAGGCCGCCTGCTAAAGCAGCTAGCGCGGCAGTAGCACTGGCGCAGGCCAGGATCGTCAAGAGCGATGGCGTCCACCCACGGTGTTTAGCGATCTGCGAGACGATGAGGGCGAGTGCGAAGGTGCCGCCTGCCTGCGAGGCAAATCGGTGAGCCGGCGCGAGCAGTTCATCGAGGCCTGTAG
>JAKFYF010000115.1 GCA_021731005.1 Hyphomonadaceae bacterium | reverse complement strand
GGCCTCGGCGCGATTCGCTTCATCAGGGCTGGCCGCTTCTCGTGGGATGTATTCTGGCCGCTTGCCGCCACGGCCGTGCCCGCTGCTTTCTTCGCCGCGCGCATCCCGGCGCCTGACGCGGCATTTCGCGCTCTGCTGGCGCTTGCACTGGCCGCGGCGGCGCTGCGTTATCTGCTGTGGCCGCAGATCGATGCGATCAAGCCAGCGCGCGCGCCCTCAAGAGTCGCAGCGTTGGCGAGCGGGGCGGCATTGGGCGCGCTCGCCGGTCTTACCGGCATTGGCGGAGGCGTGTTTCTCTCGCCGCTGCTGGTCTTCGCCGGTTGGGCCGACCCCCAGCGCGCCACTGGAATTGCGGCGCTGTTCATCGTGGTCAATTCCGCCGCCGGCCTTGCCGGACGTTTCAGCGCCCTCACGTTTATCCCTCCCTTCGCGGCATGGTTCGCGCTCGCCGCCATGGCGGGGGCGCTGGGGGGGACCGCGCTCTCACTCGCGCGTTTTGGCAAGAGTGCGATCCTGCGCGCGCTCGGCGCGGTGTTGGCGATCGCAGCCGCGGCGCTGGCGCTGCAGTCATGATCGATGTCCGCATCACCGGGGTCGCCCTTGACCCAACAGCCGAACTCGCGGCGCTGCCTGGTCACCCGGGCGTTGGCGCTGTGGCCAGTTTTGTCGGTTATTGCCGCGGCGCTGCTGGCGACGAGAGTGTGGTCGCGCTGCACCTGGAGGAGCATTCTCCGTTCACGTCGCGGGAAATCGGCCGGCTTGCATGCGCCGTCTCCGAGAAGTACTCGCTTGAGCGGCTGGTGGTGGTGCATCGTGTGGGCGCCGTGAAACCAGGAGAGCCGATCGTGCTGGTAGCTGCCGCCAGCGCGCATCGGGCGCACGCATTTGCGGCGGTCGATGCGATGATGGATTATCTCAAGACCGATGCCCCAATCTGGAAGCGCGAGCAACGCGCATCGGGCTCGGTATGGATCGAACCGAGCGAAGAAGATCGCCGCCGACGCGCGGCAAGGAGCAAGACGTGAGCGAACTGCAGACGCCTCCGGGCGGGGGCAAACTGGCCAGCGACAGGGATTTCCGTCCGGTGCGAATCGCCGTGCTTGCGGTATCCGACACACGCACGCTGGGGACCGACAGCTCTGGCGCTTTGCTCTGCGCGCGCGTCGGCGCCGACGGCCACACGCTTGCCGCCCGGTCCCTGGTGAAGGACGATGTTTTGGCGATCCAAGAGCAGCTCAGAACCTGGATAGACGACCCTAGCATTGAAGCCATTATCACCACTGGCGGAACCGGCATTAGCGGCCGCGATGTGACCCCCGAGGCCGTGCGGCCGCTGTTCGACAAGGAGATCGACGGCTTTCAGACAATCTGGCACATGGTGAGCTTTCAAAGCGTCGGCCTTTCGACGCTGCAATCGCGAGCTTGCGCGGGCATTGCCCGTGGCACGTTCATCTTCTGCCTACCCGGATCGGGCGGCGCCTGCGCCGATGGCTGGGACAAACTCATCCGCTGGCAGCTCGACTATCGCCATTTGCCCTGCAACATGGTCGAGATGATGCCCCGCCTCATGGAGCGATGATGACGGAGCAGTCCTTAACCCATCTCGATGCCGCCGGCCGGGTTCGCATGGTCGATGTTGGCGGCAAGCCAACCACCGCGCGCGAGGCGTGCGCGGAAGGTTTTGTACGCACCGCGCAGGAAACCCTTGACGCCGCGGCGGCGTCCAAGAAAGGCGACGTGCGCGCCGCCGCTGAAATCGCCGGCATCATGGCGGCGAAAAAGACCGCCGAGCTTATCCCCCTTTGCCATCCCGTTGCGCTGACCAGCGTGCAGGTCGCGGTCGAGCCAGACGCAAACCTGCCGGGCTTCAGGGTGACAGCGCGGGCGCGCACAAATGGGCAGACCGGCGTCGAGATGGAAGCGCTCACCGCGGTCAGCGTCGCCTGCCTGACGCTTTACGACATGCTCAAATCCGCCGATCGCGGCATGTGCATCGAAGCCATCCGCATCACCGAAAAAAGCGGCGGCGCCTCCGGCGATTACAAGCGCTGATGCTTACCGTCGATCAGGCACGCAACATGATGCTTGGCGCCTGCGGCCGCCTCGACGCGGAAACTGTCACGCTTGAAGCAGCCCATGGCCGCACGCTCGCCGCCCCAATCCTTGCCGTGCGCGATGCGCCCCCGTTCGCGGCTTCGGCGATGGACGGCTACGCGCTGGCGGCAGCCGGCACGCCGGGCCGGCTGCGCATTGTCGGAGAATCGCTGGCTGGGCGCGCCTTTGAGCGCACGGTCGCAGCGGGCGAAGCGGTGCGCATCTCGACCGGCGCGGCAATCCCGGCGGGGGCTGACTGCGTCTTGATCCAGGAAGATGCCGCTTTCGACGGCGACTATCTCGTGGCGAGACAATGCAGACTCGGCGCGCACCTTCGCCCGCGCGGCGGCGAATTCAGCACTGGGCAAGAGCTCCTGGCTGCGGGACGCGTTCTCAACGCCGCCGCGATCGGCTTGATCGCTGCAACCGGCGCGGCGCACGTGGCGGTAACGCGGCGCCCACAGCTCTGCCTATTGCCCAACGGCGATGAGTTGGTCAGTCCCGGCGAAACGCCGGGTCCATTCCAGATTTTCGACGCCGCCTCCTATGCGGTCGCGGCGCTCGCACACGCCTGGGGCGCGGAAACAACCATCAGCGCCCCGCTTGCCGATGTGCCGACCGCCATTGCCGAGGCTGCTCGGCCCTTGCTTGGCCAGTGCGACATGCTTGTGGTGATCGGCGGCGCCTCGGTCGGCCCGCACGACCACGCCCGCGCGACCCCGACGCAGCTCGGTTACACCGAGCATTTCGACAAGATCGCCCTGCGCCCGGGCAAGCCGACATGGTTCGCCACCGGCCCCGGCGCGCTGCTGGTGGGGCTGCCGGGGAACCCGGCGTCCGCGCTGGTGTGTACGCGGCTGTTCCTGGCGCCGATGATCGAAGCGATGCTGTCGGGCAGCGCCGCGGCCGCCCTGACGACAGAGTCGGCAAAGCTGGCGGCGCCTTTCCCCGCCAACGGCGCGCGCGAGCACTATTTGCGCGCCGCCATCACCGATGGCGGCGCTGGCGAGCGCATCGCAACCATCAATGCCGAGCAGGATTCCTCACTGCTTTCGGTGTTCTCCCAATCCAACGCCCTGGTGAGGCGCGCCGCCCGCGCCCCCGCGCTTGATGTTGGCGCCCCGGTGGACGCCTTCGCATTGATCCCTCCAGCAGATTAGACAATGACGGATATTGCTTAGGCGCGTCGTCTGCGTGCATTCTGGTAGGCACTCGAATCTGTCAGGCGGACTTTCAATTGCGCATCTTGCTAGTCGAGGACGACCTGGAGACGCAGGCCCACATCGTCAACAGTCTGGGAGATTCCGGGCACGTCGTGGAGACCGCCGCCTCAGGCCGCGAGGGTCTGCGGCGGATCACCGAAGGCGCCTACGAACTCCTCATCATCGACCGCATGATACCTGAGATCGATGGATTGTCCCTGGTGAAAGCAGTGCGCGCCACTGGCGCGCCCGTCCCTATCCTAATCCTGACGGCGATGGGCGCGGTTACCGACCGCGTCGAGGGCTTGGAGGCGGGCGCCGACGATTACCTGGTTAAGCCATTCTCACTGTCCGAATTGTCCGCCCGCGTGGCGGCGCTCGGTCGCCGGCGCCCGATGAGCGAGCGCAGCGCCGAACTCAGCGTGGGCGACCTGACGCTGAATCGCCTCAAGCGGGAAGTGCGGCGCGGGCAGCGGAACATAGAGCTGCAGCCGCGCGAGTTCCAATTGCTCGAGCTCCTCATGCTCAATGCGGGGCGCATCGTCACGCGAACGATGATGCTGGAAATCGTGTGGGACCTGCATTTCGATCCTGGCACCAACATTGTGGAGACCCATATCAGCCGCATCCGCGCGAAGATCGACAGTGAGGGCGATGAATCTCTAATCCAAACCGTTCGAGGCGCTGGCTATGTCATACGCGACAATTAGGCGCCTGCTTGCGTCCACATCGTTTCGCATGGCGCTGTTGTGCGCCGGTGTTGTCGTCGCGGCTTTCGCGCTGGCCGCGCTTGGCACCTGGCTGGTTACCAAGGTCGCCGCCGAACGCACCGCGCGCGAGCGGGTTCAGCTTGAAATGTCACTACTGCAAGGCGAAGTTCTGCAATTCGGTCCGGAAGCGGCGATCGTTGCGATTCAGCTGCGCGCGCGGCTTCCAGGGGCCTATCGATACCGGCTCGTGGATGGGCAAGGTCGCATCGTCGCCGGCGACCTCCCCATCGATACCCGCGACCCAGGCTGGAGCATGCACTACGCGCCCGAAACTCCCGATGGCGGCGTCAGCCCCGACTTTGTTGTCCTCAGCCAACCGCTCGGCGGAGGCGGATATCTCGCTGTCGCCGAAGACCTCGAGCACAGCGAGTGGGCCCGATATGCGGTGCTGCGGACATTGCTTTGGTTTGCGTTGGCAGCGCTCATACTGTCACTGGCGGTCGGCTATTTTGTGTCGCAGCGCACTCTGCGGCGCATGCAAGAAATCTTCCTTACCATGGAGCGCGTCGGCAGCGGCGATCTCGCCGCGCGCGTGCCAGCGCGGCCCGTAGTGCACGAGAGCGACCTTGACGGCCTCGGCCGCAACATCAACGCAATGCTCGCGCGCGTCGACGCGTTGGTTCGCAATCTGCGCCGTGTCTCGACCGACATTGCCCATGATTTGCGCACGCCGCTTACCAGCGTCGTGCATGACCTCGAAGCTGCCGCTAAGCCTGCTCAGCCGGAGGTGTCAAAGCTGCTGGAATCAGCGCAGCGCCGGTTGGAGGGCGTGCTGCGGACCTTCGACGCCATGTTGCGACTGGCCGAAATCGAGGCGGGGACTGCGCGTTCTCGTTTTACCGATGTGGATCTCGCCGCGCTTGCCGAGCGTGTCGGCGACGCCTATCGACCCGACGTGGAAAGTGCCGGCGGGCGCCTAGATGTGCTGGCGCCCGAGGCGCTGCATGTGCGCGGCGATCCCGACCTTTTGGCTCAGGCGCTGGCGAATCTCATCGAGAACGCGTTGAAGCACAGCGGCGAACGCCCGTGCATCCGCGTGAAGGGCCTGCAGACCGGCCAAGAGACCATGCTCATTGTCGAGGACGACGGCCCGGGCATTCCCCACGACTCACATGCGGAGGTGCTCAAGCCGCATGTGCGTCTTGACGGCAGTCGCACGTCGCCAGGCGTCGGCCTTGGACTCAGCATCGTCGCCGCGGTGGCGCAATTGCACGAGGCTCTACTCACACTTGAGGACGCAAAGCCCGGCTTTTGTGTGAAGCTGGCCTGGCGCGTTAACTAGCGAGCGCCTGGTTTGGATCGAATTCGTCAAGCAATCTACGAAGGCGCGCGTTTTCCCGTTCGAGCTCCTTGTAGCGCTTCACTTGCACAGGACTGAGGCTGCCATAAAGACTCCGCCAACGAAAATAAGTCGACTCGCAGATGCCTTCCATCTCGGCGGCGCTCACAAGCGACACGCCCCGCCTGAGAGCCTTGGAGATGCGCTCAAGCTTGGTGGTGATTTCCTCTGCTGAATGCTTTTTCCACCGCATGGCGGCCTCATCTCCATCAAAGCCGCAATCTTGCGGTTGAATGCGTGGAGGATGCCTTCGGCCAGCTTGGCTCCTCATTACACCAAAATTGATTCCGCCCAATCTTTCCCCGGACGGGGGAATACGGCCGCCCCGTTGGGTGCGACAAATGCGCTTGCGCCTCTAAATTAGGACTTGATCAGCAGCGCTTTGGTCGCCAAATGCCGCAGGGCTCGGTCGACATAGGCGGCGGCGATGTGCTCAACGTTACCGTCACCTTCCTGTTTCATTTCTGGAACGCGCACTTCTCCACTGCGGAGCGCGTCAGCCAGCGCCGCCTCTAGCCCTGACCGATCCATGCGGCCATCGAGGTGGTAAAGCATCCAGCCCGTGATTTGCTTAACCAATACCGGCGCGTGAGCCAGGCTGGTCACAAACGGCTGACCACTTGCGGCCTCAAGTCGCGCGAGCTCCCAAGCGCGGGGATAAGCGGCGTCGCCGCCGCCAACGCGCAGCCGCACGCTTGAAGCGCCGATCTGCCCGAGTTTCACCAGCAGGCCCAAGGCCTCGCAAAGGCGGACTGCACTCTCGCCCCCGACGTCATCGATCACCTCTTCGAAACTCAGCGTCGCTGGATTGGCCGCCGCCAATCGGCTCAACGCTTGCAGGACTGACGGGTCCTTACCGCGCACCGCGCGTCCACGCGCGTCGTCAAACGAAGAGCCGTGGGCAACCGACCTGAGGTCTCCCGAAAGATGCAGCAACCGCAGTCGCTCGCTGTCGAACCCAGACCGCGGCGCTTCCGCGTTGACCAGGAGGGCGCTTCGAAATGGGCGGCCGGTGAAATAGTCGGCGTATTGTTCCCTGGCCGACCCATCGCCGCCGGCATAGGCGGAGAGTCTCTGCAGAAATGGCGCGCTGAGTGTTTGCGGAACTGCGGCGTCAAGGTCGGCGTCGGCCAGATACGCCAGACCGCACCGCGACGCCTGCTCGTCGAAATCGGTAAAATAGAACGGCGTGTTCTCGGCGGACATGAACTCGCCCATGATGTAGGAGGCGGGTCTGTGGGCGATGCGCTGCGCCTCCTTGCGCAGCAGCAGGCCATAAGGCTCGCCCGCGCTGGCCAATGCGGCGATGTCATCGAGCAGTTCCCGCGCCATGACGACACGGCGGGACGGTGCGGCTTCTCCGGCGGTGTGTCGCAAGCACAGGTCGCGAATGGCGCTGCGCATGCGCCAACCCGGCAGGACGTTGAAGCTGACCAGCGCCACACCTGACTCGCTAAGCGTCTCGCGGCAAATTCCGAACACCGCATCCTGTACCGCGCGCGGCGTCCAACTGAACACGCCGTGGCAAATGATGTAGTCGAACTTCTCCGAGACCCGGAGTTCGGCGATGTCGCCTTGCCGGATTTCTATGTTCGAGAGCGCCAGATCGCGGATACGGAGCGCTGCCTCCTCGACATGTTTGCGTCCAAGGTCGATGCCGACGAAACGCGCCTGCGGAAATCGCGCCGCGAGTGGAATCAAATTGCCGCCGGATGCACACCCAAGCTCCAGCACGCTGGCGGTTTCGACCGGCGGCGGCGCCATGCCATGGAGTGTGGCGATTGCCGCCAGCCGCGATGGCTGCGTTTGCGCGTACGGCATCGAGGTGTAGGGAAGGCTTTCGTAGTCTTCGGCGCCGAGGGCGGGATCGTCGGCGGACAAGTTAGGCTCCTTGGCTCGCGAATCGCAGATTCCATTGTGTCCCGCGTTTGTCGGCGGCGATCAATGGCCGTGGGCCGGCCCAGCGGTGCGCCTCTGATCTTGCGTCCGCATGTGTTCGATTAGGGCGGCGACTTCTGCCTCGCCCAATCCCAAATTGGGCATCGGCAAATTCCGGTAGCGGGGCAGCATCGCTGTCGCGACGGGATCGCGTTCGGCGATCATGATGTCCGGCTCGCGGATCCAGCGCGCGAGCCAGGCCGGCGGGCGCGCCGTCGCCACCCCTGCGAGATCGGGCCCCAGCCGATCGCCACCCCCGATCGTGTGGCATGATTGGCAGCGGGTGCGGAACAAATAGGCGCCGCGCGAATTGTCGGTGACTTCGCCCGCTGCCGCATAGCTTTGGCTGCGGCGCGATGTGTTCGGCGCCGAGTTTTGCAGAAACACCGTGAGCAATTCTGCGAGGTTCTGCGGGTTTTCATAGGCGGCGCGCCGGATCCATTGCGCCGTGCGCTCGTTGCCCAGCACGATGCTGGCGTTGTGGTTGCGCAGATCGTTGGGATCGTCGATGCGCAGCCCCAGCAGACGCTGCAGCCGCGTGACGTCCTCGCGCGATCCGGTCAGGAAACGCCAATTGGGGCCGACATCGTAAGTGCGCATGTAACGGCGCAGCGCCTCCGGTGAATCGCCGTTGATCGAAACCGAGTACATGAAAATGTCGCGCCCGAGCCGGTCGCCCAACAATTGCTGGAGGCGGCGCAATTGCGCGGTGTCGAGCGGGCAAAGCGTGGTGCAGGTGGTGTAGACGAAATTAATGGCGACCACTTTGCCGCGGATCACATCATCGTAAAATCGCACGGCGCGGCCGTCCTGGTCGTGCAGCACGATATTGGGAAAGTAATCGCCGTGATATTGGGGGCGCGACTGCGACGCGGGCGTCTGTTGTGCTTGGACGCTTGGCCCTAGCGCAAGAAAAAACGCGGCGAGGGCGAGGGCGAGGCCGCGTTTCATAAAAAGACTCCAGGTTTCTGCATTGCACGTGGCGCGCCAAGGCGGGCTCACCTTGCGGCGAGCCCGCTTTCCACGCCCCCTATTGGAGGCCGAAGCTCGGTTCGTAGAACACACCCTCCCAATCGGCGATCGGTGTTGGGATGGCGATGGCCGAGCCTGGCCGGCGGTTGTCCCAGCGCAGCAACATGGAATGATCCTCATGCTGGGTGTTGTGGCAGTGCTCCATGAAGGTGCCGAGGAATTCACGGAAGCGGATCAGCACGTCCATGTCCCCCGAACTGCCGGGGCCGCTGCCGATGCGGTACACGTCCTTGCGGGCGCCGGCTTCCCACGGCGGTGGCGCACCGCCGTCGCGGGTCAGGATTTGGCCCTCCTCGAAGTGGATGTGGACAGGGTGATCCCAACCCGAGCCGCTCGTAAGCGTCCACACCTCCCACTGGCCTTGAGTCACAGCCGCGGAGACGCGGTGCATGTCGGCGCCGAAACCGAGGCCGTTATCGGTGCGGATGGTCCAGGGCGCGTCATCGGTGGCGTTGGCGCGGCCGAACTCGAACGTGCGGTGGCGCAGATTGGCGATCTCCGCCGCGGTCGGCTGGGCCGGGCGCGGGATCATGGTGAGCGCGCGGCCGACGCCGAGCTGGTAGTCAGCCGGGTTCATGGAACGGTCGATGCCTGAGTAGCTATTGACGCGGAATTCCATGAAGCGGCCAACCGCCGGATCGGCCGGGAAGCCAGCGAGCGCGGTGGCGAGCGGCACTTCCTGGCTCGGGCCCTTGCCGTCGACGTGGGCCAGCAGGTTCACCATGTACAGGCGCGTGCCTGCGGCGAACTGGCTGAAGTCGACGACGATGTCATAGCGTTCGGCGATGCCTTGAACCGGCAGATCTTGCGACTGCGCGTTCGGGAACGCCACCGAGTGCTCCATGATGTTGCCGTCGTTGCCGACCATGTAGAAGGGAACCCGCACGCCCGCCGCCGTGACGAGGGCGATCTTGAAGTAGCGTGACACCGCCCCATTAAGGATGCGGAAGCGATAGCGGCGCGCGCGCACGTTGAAGTACGGCTGCCAAGTCCAGTTCACCAACACCCGGTCGCCCAGGAAGCCGTCGGTGTTGAGAATGTTGAAATTGAGCTGGCCGTTGGCGTCCCAGGCCTTGTCTGCAACCAGCAGGTTCACGTCATAGTCGCGGTTGCCCCAATCGAGCGAGGTGCCGCTGGGCAGGCAAAGATTGGCGTTGTTGGTGTCCGTGTAATTGCACTGGAAGCCTTCGCGGCCGCGATCGATGGCGCTGTAATAGTTCATCATCGCCGCATTGCCCTTGTAGACGTTTTGGGCGGTGAAATCGAGCATGTGGTCGTGGAACCAATGCGTCGACATGGTTTCGCGGAAGTCGCCGCGAATCCGGGTCACGCCGCCCGCGCCATTGGGATAACCGGCGCGCGGTTCGGTCGCGGCGGTGTTGATCGCATCGTGCCCCGCGAGCGCCATCGGCCAATGGTAGTCGTAGAATTGGCCCGGGAAGAAGAACGCGGCGGCGAAGCCGTCGCTCTCGGCCGGATTATGGCCGTTGTGTTCGTGCGTGGTGATGGTGTGCGCGCCGAAACCATTGTTGGCGGCCGCGCTGATCGGCAGTGCGTTGTAGTGGCGGAACAGGATCGGCTCGCCGTAGCGCGCCATCAGCAGTTTCGGCGGCATGGTGCCGTCGAAAGTCCACACCGAGTTAGCCTGTTGCACTGGGAAATTGGGGTGAAACCGCACCTGTGTGCCGGCATTGCCCCCAACCGTGGCGCCCGGCGCGTTCGGGCGGAAATAGAGGCCCGTCGAACCAGTCAAAGTTCGTCCGAATTCACCGACGAGCCAATGGTGGCGCTGAGCCGCGTTGCGCAGGCCGAGATTGTCGCGCGCACCAGCTTGCGCCGACTGGAAATAAACGCGCGGTGCAAACTCGGTGTAGCGCTGGTGGGCGAAGAACTCACCCGGCGGGCGCCCCTCAACGGCGCTGGTGGCGAGCGGGCGCACGCAAGCGCTAATGCGGGCATGCCAAGCATTCTGCCGGCTGGTGTTGGCCTGCACGGTGGGCGCCGGGTAGAGCGGCTGGCGTAGGAAGGTGTCCAACGCCGCGCCACTCGGCCCGCCGGTGCACGAATTCGCCGCCGGCTGCGGCAACGGCTGACAGGTCGGGCAACTCGACCCTGGAACCGGCGCCGTGCCGAATTCCTCGAACAGCATCATAGGCTGCGTGAACGGCCCAGCGCCGAACAATGGACTCGCCGGCAATCCGGTGGGAATACCTTGCGCCGCGGCCTCGCCCGCCAAGACTGCGAGCGCGGCTGCCGCCATCAAAAACGCTCTATGTTTTTTCATTTTCGTCTCCAGCCTTCCCAATTCCAACACGCCCCTCACTCCCGATCACGGGCTCAAGATGAAGTCCTGCTGGGTATAGTTCGCGAGCACTTCGCCGATGAGCGTGATGGTGTTGCCGTCGACGGTGATGACCACGTTGGCGCCGATCTGCGTCATGTTGACATCGGCGGCGAACGACGCCGCGGTGACGCCGAGCCCCGAGATGTCCAAGAGATCTTGGCCGCCGAGGGGATTTTCGTCGAAGCCGGTAATGGTGTCGGCGCCGAAGCCGACGCCGAACACGAACACGTCGTTATTGGCGCCGCCGTTCATCGCATCGTTGCCGAGGCCGCCGATCAGGATGTCGTTGCCATTGCCGCCCTGCAAATTGTCGATGCCGGCCCCGCCGCTGAGCGTGTCGCCGCCATTGTTGCCGATGAGCGTGTTGGCGCCGCCATCGCCGCTAAGGATATCGCCGCCGCCGCCG
>JAKFYF010000282.1 GCA_021731005.1 Hyphomonadaceae bacterium | reverse complement strand
TCATCCGGCTCGCATACGCTCGCCACCTTCTCCGCAAGGGAGAAGGTTTGCTAATCACGGGCCCCTCGCGCCGCCTTCAGCTTGGCGAAATCCTCGCCCGCATGGTGGCTCGAGCGCGTCAGCGGCGATGCGCTCACCATCAGGAAGCCCTTGGCGTACGCAATCGTCTCCAGCGCCTTGAACTCATCCGGCGTCCAGTAACGCACGACCGCGGCGTGCTTTTTGGTCGGCTGCAGATATTGGCCGATGGTGAGAAAATCGACGTTCGCCACGCGCAGATCGTCCATCACTTGCAACACTTCGTCGCGCTCCTCGCCTAAACCCACCATCAGGCCGGACTTGGTGAATTGCTTCGGATCGCGCTGCTTCACTGTATCGAGCAAACGCAGCGACTGATAATAGCGCGCGCCGGGGCGGATCGAGTGATAGAGCCGCGGCACGGTCTCGAGATTGTGGTTGAACACGTCAGGCGCGGCGTCGATGACGCGCTCGGCAGCGCCTGGCTTGCGCAGAAAATCCGGCGTGAGAATTTCGATGGTCGTGTTCGGCGCGAGACGCCGAAGCGCGGCGACGGTTTGCACGAAATGCTCGGCCCCACCATCGTCCAGGTCATCACGATCCACCGAGGTAACAACGACATGTTTCAGCCCCATCTGCGCGGTGGCGTGGGCGACGTTCTCCGGCTCGCTCGCATCCAGCGCGCCGGGCTTGCCGGTGGAGACATTGCAAAAACTGCACGCGCGCGTGCACACTTCGCCCATGATCATGAAGGTGGCGTGCTTCTGGCTCCAGCACTCGCCGATATTGGGGCAGCCCGCCTCTTCGCAGACGGTGGCCAGCTTTAGGCCGCGCATCAGCGCCTTGGTCTCGTGATAGCCCGCCCCGGTGGGGGCTTTCACCCGGATCCAATCGGGCTTGCGCGGGCTCGGCTGATCGGGCCTGCCCTCCTTTTCAGGATGGCGGGGGCGGCCCGTTTCGCCATCGGCGCGCAAATCGATCAGAGTCGGCATGGATCGCCTGAAACATGAGGCCCAAATCGCCGCTTCGCAACGGCTGAAACCGGTTTGCTCATGCCCGCTATTGCGCTTCCGCTGAGCCTGCGGCCTTGCCAAAGCCGCCGACCCCGCTAGTTTCTGTTACAGCCGTGAAACAATAATCACGGGAAAGCGCCACGTCCGCGCGGTTGCGGGGCGGGCCCTTGGAGGCGGCATCGATGGGCAATCGTCCCTTTGACCTTGCACGTACGCGGGTCACCCTTTTTCAGGCCTTGCTTCGGGCGCGTGACGCCAAGGGCGGCAAATTCAAGATCATCGAGGATCACGAACGAAAGCCGCTCTCCTATGACGACATCATCCGCGCCAGCTTCGCGCTCGGGGGCAAGCTCGACGGCCTGATCAAGCGCCGCGAAACGGCGGGGATCATGTTGCCGACGGGCACGGGATGCGCGGTGACGCTGTTTGCCCTGCACGCCATCGGGCGCACGCCGGCGATGATCAACTTCACTGCGGGCGCGATGAATTTACGCTCGGCCTGCGAAGCGGCGAACGTGAAGAAAATCCTCACCTCGAAGCGCTTCATCCAGATCGCCAAGCTCGACAGTCTCGCCGCCGAGCTCTCCAAGCACGTAAAGCTCATTTACCTCGAAGACGTGCGCAAGAGCATCGATTTCGGCGACAAGATCGTGGCGCTTTGCAAGAGCTTCTTCCCGCGCCTGTTCATAGCCAAGGCAAGCCCCGACGACACCGCCGTCATCCTGTTCACCTCCGGTTCGTACGGTACGCCCAAGGGCGCGGTGCTCTCCCACGCCAATCTCGTGGCCAATGTCGAGCAGGGCTATGCGCACGTGCCGTTCGAGCCCGACTGGAGCTTCTTCTCGCCGCTGCCGATGTTCCATTGCTTCGGGCTTTTGGGCGGGGTGTTCTTGCCGCTGTTCACCGGGCACAAGACCTTCCTCTACCCCTCGCCCACGCAGGTGAAGGAAATCCCGAAGTTGATCAAGGAGACCGGCGCCAACGTCTTCTTCGCCACCGATACCTTCGCGCAGCAATATGCGCGCAACGCCGCCGACGAGGACATGAAATGCATCCGCCTCATGGTGCTGGGCGCCGAGCGGGTGAAGCAGGAAACGCGCGAGCTTTACTTGCGCCGCTTCGGCGTCGAATTGCTGGAAGGCTATGGCGCCACCGAAGCCTCGCCGCTGATCTCCGTGAACGTGCCCGCGCGCAACAAGCATGGCACGGTCGGCCAATTCGTGCCGGCGCTGGAATGGCGGCTTGAACCTGTGCCCGGCATCGAAGGCGGCCAGAAGCTCTATGTGCGCGGACCCAACGTGATGCGCGGCTATCTCGATCCGCTGAAGCCGTTCGGCATCGATCTGCTGCCGCAGGGCTGGCACGATACCGGCGATGTGGTGGACGTGGATGCCGACGGCTACATCCGCATTCTCGGCCGGGTGAAGCGCTTCGCCAAGATCGGCGGCGAGATGGTGTCCTTGAACGCCGTCGAAGGCTACGCGCAGCAATTATGGCCGGGCGCCACGCATGCGGCGATCTCGATGCCCGACACCCGCAAAGGCGAACGCCTGGTGCTGTTCACCAACCAGCAGGACGCGGAATCGAGCGCGTTCGTCGCCTGGTGCAAGGAAAACGGCGTTGCGGATATCGCGGTGCCGAAGCGCATCGTGACCGTCGAGGAAATCCCCGTGCTCGGCACCGGCAAGACCGATTATGTCGCGCTGGGGCGCATGGCCGCGGATCTGCTGGCGCGGGCGGAGGCGGCTTGAGCGCTATTCCTGCGACGGCGCCTGCTCCTGCACGAACGCGCATTGCTTGGCTTGGCCGAGTTCGTAGAGGCGCTGGCCGCGCATGAGTTGCGGCATGATCGTCATCGCGCCTTCGGCCTGCTGCATGGACTGCGCCATGTTCTGCTGCGCCTGGGCTTCCATCCCCGCCGACATCGCGCGCTGCTGGGCCCCCTGCAAATAGCCCAACCCCGGCACGAATGAACTGGCCAGCCCCATGAACATGGACATGCCCATCATCGCCATCATCTGCCCGCGCGCGCCATCGGCGGCGTCCATCTGACCCTGCGCCCAGGCGCCCTGCTGAGCCATCTGCGTCTGCACGGCGGGGTCCTGCATGGTGGCGACCATCTCGGCCTGCAATGCATCGCAGCTCAGTTCTTCGTCGCCCGGACGAACGGCCTGCGCCTGCGCTTCGGCTTGGGCAGCCTCCATGCGGGCCAGCATGTCGTCGGGCGCTTGGGCGGCGGCGGGGTGGAGTGCAAGCGCTAGCGATAGGGCCAGCGCGGAACAGAAAAAAGTACGCATGAGCGCCTCCTTTTGTGAGCGCGCAAATGTGCGCTCGTCACCCAGCGGAGGCAAGCGCGCCCACCCTCTCCCTTGCGGAGAGGGTCGCCCGCCGTAGCTTTAGCGAAGGCGGGCGGGGTGAGGGGCGGGCCGACGCGCCGGCGCCAGCGCACTTGCACGCCCCTCACCCCCTGCCCCTTCTCCGCAAGGGAGAAGGGGACGCGCTCTGGTTCCAATTGGGGACTTCGCTCCGTCGTTCCAGGGCATCGCGCAGCGATGCACCCGGAACCCAGGAGCAAGCGCACCGCGCTCGACGATCCCCTGGATTCCGGGTTCGGCCTACGGCCGCCCCGGAATGACGGCGTGGGGTCATCCGCCACCGTTGCACGCGCGCAAGAGGCTCCCAAGCAACCCTATTGCCGTAGCGACTCCGAAGAACCAAAGCACTCCCTTCAAGCATCCACCCCAGAATTTCCTGCCACGCTCCTTACCCTGTTCTCGCTTCCGGCTCGCAGCGCGTTGTTCCTCCGCATCGACAGCGGCCTCGATTTCGGACGAGTGCAGCAAGAGCCCGCCAGCGGCGACAACACGCGCCATCGATTCAATGGCAATCGATATGGCGTACTTCTGCACGTCCACTTCGGGCGAATTACGCAACCCGCGCGCCACACCCGTCTCGGGATTGGGGATTCCGAAGGCGGCGCTCGTCGGCTCGATGTAGTAGAGAAACTTGCGCGAACCGGTTTCACCGTCAATGCGATCGATGCCGAACTCAAACAAATTCACGGTCGCTGGCTTGCCCCCGCTCATGAATGAGAATCTAGCGATGGCCCCGTGGGGTCCGCCCACAGCCTCCACACACTCGAGCGCGTGCGCCGTTCTCTCTGTTAACGCATCGAGGAAACGCTGCACAAAAAACATCCGCTCGGAGCGCAGGTCAGAATTTCGCCCGGCCTCGTTGCGCGCCGCGGCTGCTTGTTCAGCCTTTATCTCCGCCGCCCGTTTCTGGACCTGATCATCGTCGTCCATCGCCCCCTCACAACGGAATATTATCGTGTTTCTTCCAGGGATTCTCCAGCTTCTTCCCCTTCAGCGTCCCCAGCGCGCGGATTATCCGCCGCCGCGTTTCGCGCGGCATGATCACGTCGTCGATGAAGCCGCGTGAGGCGGCGACGAAGGGGTTGGCGAAGCGGTCGGAATATTCTTTCGTTCGCGCGGCGATTTTTTCGGCGTCGCCGATATCGGTGCGGAAAATGATCTCGACCGCGCCCTTGGCGCCCATCACCGCGATTTCCGCGCTGGGCCAGGCGTAATTCACGTCGCCGCGCAAATGCTTCGAACTCATCACGTCATAAGCGCCGCCATAGGCTTTGCGCGTGATCAAAGTCACTTTCGGCACCGTCGCTTCGCCGTACGCGAACAGCAATTTCGCGCCGTGCTTGATCAGGCCGCCGAGTTCCTGACGCGTGCCCGGCAAAAATCCCGGCACATCCACGAACGTCACGATCGGAATATCGAAGGCATCGCAAAAGCGCACGAAACGCGCGGCTTTGCGCGAGGCGTCGATGTCGAGCACGCCGGCCAGCACCATCGGCTGGTTGGCGACAATGCCTAC
Source organism: Hyphomonadaceae bacterium (assembly GCA_021731005.1). Taxonomy (GTDB): domain Bacteria; phylum Pseudomonadota; class Alphaproteobacteria; order Caulobacterales; family Aquidulcibacteraceae; genus Vitreimonas. The sequence goes on along the minus strand of JAKFYF010000282.1, from coordinate 6,243 downwards.
CGGCGCGCCGTCGAGGCGGGCGAACGCGGTGATTATATTGGCCCCGAAATCGCGTCCGATCTCGAAGAAATCGCCTTCGTCGGCGACCTTCTCGATCAGCTCCTTCATGTCGTAGGGCTTGTTGGGATTGTCCGGGATGAGGCGATCAAGGCTCTCCTCCTCGCGGTTCACATCGTCATAATGGGGGCGCGTCGGCGGTTTTTCGCGGTTCGAGCCGGGGAGGAAGTCGATCAGCCGGCGCATTTGCGTCAGCGTCTCGAAATCGTTCTCGAACGCGCCGTCGACGACGCCGGATTTGCCCGCATGCACGCGCGCGCCGCCCAGCTCCTCGTGCGTGACGATCTCGTTGGTCACCGTCCTCACCACTTCGGGGCCGGTGACGTACATGTAGCTCGTATCGCGCACCATGAAGATGAAATCGGTCATCGCAGGCGAATACACATCCCCACCCGCGCACGGGCCCATGATCACGCTGATCTGAGGAATTACCCCGCTCGCCAGAATGTTGCGTTGGAAAATATCGGCGTAACCGGCGAGGCTCTCCACGCCCTCCTGGATGCGCGCGCCGCCGGCGTCAAAAATGCCGACGATCGGCGCGCCGTTCTTCATCGCCGCGTCCTGCACCTTGCATATCTTCTCCGCATGCGCACGCGAGAGCGAGCCGCCGAACACGGTGAAATCCTTGGAGAACACGTACACAAGCCGGCCATTGATCGTACCCCAGCCAGTGACCACGCCGTCTCCCGGCACCTTCTGCTCGGCCATGCCGAACTCGGCGCAGCGATGCTCGACAAACATGTCCCATTCCTCGAACGAGCCCTCATCGAGCAGAAGCTCAATCCGCTCGCGCGCGGTAAGCTTGCCCTTGGCGTGCTGCGCGGCGTGACGTTTCTCGCCACCGCCGGCTCGGGCGGCGTCGCGTTTGGCTTCGAGGGTTTCGATGATGGATTTCATTCGTGCAGTACTCCGCGCCGTCATTCCGGGGCTCGCGAAGCGAGAACCCAGAACCCAGGGGATCGTAGAACGGCGTTTGTCGCCCCTGGGTTCCGGATCGCGCGTTCCGCGCGTCCGGAATGACGGAAGCGGGTTAGGATGACAAGGCTCGGATGAAACGCTCCAGCGCGTTCAACTCGCCCCGCAGCCGCTCCAACATCCCCCTCGCCTCCGCGTCCTCGCCCCAGCGCTCCAAGCTCCAGAGGTTGTCCAACGCGCCGGCGGCAAAAGCGGCTTCCGCGTCGAGGCGCCCCTCCGCGAGCGCGAACGCGATCAGCGCCGAGCCGGCCAGCCCCGCCGCGTGCGCGAGCGCGGTGAGACGGAAATCATCCAGCGCTTCGGCGCGCGCGCGTAGCGCGAAAATCGCCGCCGATGGAGCGGGCGCGGGGAGCACGCCCGTCACCACCGGCAGCGCCGCGCCCAGCGCCTCCGCCCCCCACGCCACCAGCGGATCCCACGCCGTCGCCTGCTGCGCGACCAGTTCCGCCGGCGCCGGCGCGCGGTGGCAGCAGAGATCGGCCTCGGCGAACTTGCAGACGTAGGCGATGCGCTCGGCGCGTGCGGGCGCGCCACCATCGATAGCCGCGAAAGCCAATTGCGTGAGCGTCATGGACGCGGGGACGATGTGCTCTCCCTGCGCCTCCCACTCCGCCGCGACCGCTGCGGCAAGAGCAAGCGTCGGCGCTTCAAGTATCCGCCCCGCCGGCGTTCTCAGCACACGCGTGTCGAGAGCGACGGCGTTTCCGTGAACTGTAGCGTGATCGTAGAAGCGCTTGGTCATTGGGTAGAGCGCTCCCCCTCCCCTCGCGGGGAGGGGGACGCGCACTTCATTGCGAGCACACAGCGTTTGCACACGCGACGCCCTCAAACCGGCACCACCTCGAACGCCGCGCTCAAGCGCTCGCTGCCCGCGAACGGAACCGTGCCGTGCCACATGTAAGAAGGAAACAGCACCAACAGCCCTGGCCTCGGCTCAATGAATTTTTCCGGCGTGCAGCCGCGGATTGGACGGTTGGGTTCGCCGAATTTGAGCGCGCCGGCGCGCGGTTCGCGCTTTTCCGATGGCGAGAGCGCCACGTAGTAAGCCGAGCTGATCCAGCCGCGGTCATGTACGTGATTGGCCTGGTAACCGCCGTCGGCCAAACGCAGGGATGAGAGGCTGGCGAACCGATAGCCCTCGCGCCGGCGTTGGCCTACAGGATCGTTTGGGCTCGCGCGCAGCCGCGTCACGTAATCGCGCACGGAATTGTCGACAGCGCTGAAAAACGCGCGCAAATGGCGGTCCTCTACAGCCATCAAATTGCGCCCGGTCTGCGTACCGTTGTGCACGTACTGATCGAGTGGATGGGCGTTGACGCGGTGCTGCGCGCGCAAGGTATCGGCCAGCGAAGCATTGAAATTCTGCACCGTGAAAAAGCCCTGCGGGGTCGGCAGATCGTAGCAGCGCACTAGGCGCTCGAAATCGGCCCAACGCCGATAATCGGGATCGCCGAGGATGCGCAGCGCGGTGACTTCGCAGGCGATCAGATATTGCTCGTCCGGCTCATCCTTGCGCAGCTGGCGGGTAACATGCAGCGCCTCGTCGGCAAGGCCGGCGCGCAGCAGCGTTGAGAGCAAATTGCGCCAGCTGGCGCGCGCGTCGGGCGCGATTTCGCACACCCGCCGCAATGGCCTCAGGCCATCGCGCGGACGCTCGAGTTCGTCGAGCACAATCCCTTGCGCGGTCAGCAGCGGCGGCGCATCGGGGGCGAGTTTGAGCGCCTCTTCCAGCACCGCGAGCGCCTTGGGCAGACATTGCGCGCGGTGCAGCGCGTCGGCGCAGGCGAGCCGCAAGCCCAGATCGCGCGGGCGCTGCTTGATCGCCGCTTCGATGTGGGCGACGCAATTCTCCCCCACACCGGCGAGCGCGCGCATGCGGGCGTAGGATGCATGGATCGCCACCGCACCCGGAAACGCTTTCAGCGCCTGTGTGGCGACTTCCTCGGCGTCCTGCTTGCGCCCGGCGGCATACACAGCGCGCATCAGGCTCAGCGCCAGGTCGGGGCTATCGAGTTCCTGGCGCGCCAGCCGCTCCAGATATTCCAGCGCCTCCCCCCCGCGCCCGACCCGATCGAGCGCCATCGCGTAATTGAAGCGCACGCCGCGCTTGGTCGGCTCGTATTTTAGCGCCGCGGCGGCGGAGTTGAGCGCTTCGGCGTCGCGCCCCTGCGTGCGGTGCACCTGGTGGAGCAAGGTCCAGGCTTCCGCGCCGGGATCGGCGCCGACATAGAGGTTGGCCTCCTTCTCGGCTTGCGCGGAATCGCCTGACGCCATCAGGCAACGCACCAGATTGACGCGGATCGCCATCGCCTGCGGCATCAAAGCAAGCGCTGCGCGAAACACGCGGATCGCCTCTTCAAATGCGCCGCGCGCCTGCAGCACCAGGCCGAGATCGTTGTAATAGGTCCCCTCGCTCAACCCATGCGAGATGGCGGCGCGGAAGCAGCGCTCGGCTTCGCCAAGCTTGCCCTCGGCCTTCTTGATCGAGCCCATCAAATGCAACACCGCGTGATCGGACTTCATGCCCTCGAACACGGGCGCCAGTACGCGGTCGGCGCCGACAGCATCACCTTTGGCCAGCAATTCGCGGCTGGCGTTGATCAGCGGAGAGGTTTCCGAGGGCGCGCGCCTCATGGGCCGCCCCCGAACGGCGCGAACGGATCGCGCGCTTCGCGCTCCTCGAAGCCAAGCAGGTCGAACGCCCTTTTCATATGCTCGGGCATGGGCGCTATGATTTTGAGCTCCCCGCCAGATGGGTGCGGCAAGCGCAGCGCGCGCGCATGCAAGAGCAAGGATTGCTCCAGACCGTTCGGCGTCGGCCGCTCGCATTTGTATTTCGGGTCGCCGGCGATGGCGTAGCCCAATTCCGCCATATGGAAGCGCAATTGGTGTGTGCGCCCAGTCACTGGCCGCAGCGCCACCCATGCCGCCTGCTGGCCCGCTTCATCGAGCACTGCGTACTGAGTGATCGCGTGCACCGCGCCTTCGTCGGCCTGCAAGCACGCCTGCATCATTTCGCGGTCGGCGTCGTGAACGCCTGGCGCTTTGCGCATCCAGGAGCGCAGCTCGCCGATCCTGGGCCGCGGCGCGCCGAGCACGATCGCCCAATAAATCTTGTCGGTGTCGCGATCGCGGAACGCCTCGCCCAGAAACGCCGCCGCGCGCGCATGGCGCGCGAGCACAAGGCAGCCGGAGGTGTCGCGGTCCAGCCGATGCACCAGCTTGGGCTTTTTCTCCGACTCGAACTTGAGGCCATCCAGCAAGCCATCCAGGTGGCGCAGCGTGTTGGTGCCGCCCTGTACGGCCAAGCCGGCCGGCTTGTTCAGCACAATGACATCATCGTCCTTGTGAATGACGAGCGCGCGAACGAAATCGACATCCTTTCCGCTGATGCCGACCGGAAGCCGCGGCGCCGCTTCTGGCAGCGGGGGCACGCGCACCACCTGCCCGGGGGAAACGCGATCGGAGGCCTTCACGCGCGCGCCGTCGACCCGCACCTGACCGGTGCGGATGAGTTTCTCGATCTGGCCCTGGCTCAAATGCGGATAGCGGCGGCGAAACCAGCGGTCGATCCGGGTCACGCCGTCGTCTACTTCCACCGCGACGGTCTCGACCGCCTTCATTGCCGCCCCAGCATTAATCCCAACCAGCAAGCGCCGACGCTCAGCCCGAGCGAAGCCGCCACATAGAGCATAGCTGAAGCGCTCGCGCTCTGCATTAGCCGCACCGTCTCAAGCGAAAAAGCCGAGAACGTGGTGAAGCCGCCGAGCGCGCCGACCCCCAGCAACAGGCGCGTGTTCTCCTGATCCGGCCCCACGCGCGCGGTCAAGAAGCCCATGGCGAGCCCGCCGGCGACGTTCACCAGCAACGTGCCCCAGGGGAACGCCACCCCCAGCAATCGCGCGGCGGCGAGGCCGACGCCATGGCGCGCCAGCGCCCCGAACGCCCCGCCCAAAGCTACGAGCAGAATTTGGGTCATCGCGGCGCGAGCAGGCGCGCACGCAGATTGGCGATCAGCGCATGGGCGTCATAGGCGTTCGGGTCATCTGGCTTGGCGCCTTCTCCAAGGCGCACCTCAAGCGTGGCGGAACGCGCACGCGGACCGCTTTGGCCGCCGATCGGAAAATTCATGCCGACACCGACGCTCACCCCGGTATGGCGACCCCAATTGCCCCCGCCAATGCCGACGCCGATCGAGGGCCCGCCTCGGGCGCTGTCCTGCTCATCGAGCGTGCGGCGATCGATCCAGAACCAGTCACGTCCCGCCTGCACGGTGAGTTCGGCGGCGCGCAGCAAGGCAAAATCCTGGATCAAGGCGGCGTCGCTGGCGCCGCGCGCGCGATAGGTCACGAAATAGCGGTTGGACTCGATCTGCGTTTCCGAATAACCGGAACCGCCTTGCGAGGCAGCCGGCGCGTAGCTTGGCGCGGATGCACAGGCCGCAATCGCGGCCAGCGCGGCAATCAAGATGAGTGGGCGGAACATCACAGCCTCCGTTGGAATCCCTCGGGGGCGATGTAGCAGACTTATTCGTTGCGCGCTGCCTCAAGTCCCAGTGAACCAAGAGCCTCAAGGAAATGAAGCGGCGGCGACGCCTCGAATCGGCGGCGCCCTCCCGCGGGGTGGGGAAGCTCAAGCGCCGCCGCGTGCAGCATGAGGCTGGGAATTGAAGCGCCGGCCACGCTGAACAACCCGCCATACTTCCCGTCGCCAGCAATTGGGCGCCCAATGGAGGCGAGATGGGCGCGCAGCTGGTGCATGCGGCCGGTTTCAGGGCTGAGTTCGAGCAGCGCAGCCTCGGGTGTGTGCGCGAGCGTGCGATAGCGGGTCAGCGCGGCTTGCGCGCCCGCTTGGCCCTCTCTGGCGATCTCCATGATGTCCAGGCCCTGACGCGAGGCTTTCTTGAGCCAGAGGGCAATCTCACCGTCTCGCCGCGTGGGAGCGCCGCCGCAAACTATTGCGAGATAAGTCTTGGCAACCTCTCGCCCGACAAACGCAGCCGACAGAAGCGCCGCCGCCGGCTTGGTGCGGGCGGCAACCATGACGCCAGAGGTCTCCCGATCAAGCCGGTGCACCAGGCGCGGACGCTTGCCGTTGGACTTGGCGAAGGCGGAGAGCAAGTGTTCGAGACTCTCCGCCACGCCCGATCCGCCCTGCACGACGAGGCCCACGGGCTTGTCGAAGACAAGCAGGTGCGCGTCTTCGTGGATG
>JAKFYF010000100.1 GCA_021731005.1 Hyphomonadaceae bacterium | reverse complement strand
GAAGCCGCCAGCGACGAAGATTCAGTCGAGGCGCTGGAAGCGTTCGCGCGGGAGTTTCCCGAGAGCGAGCACCTGCTGGTGGCGCGCGGGCGCATCGCGGAATTGCGCACCCTTGCCGCGTAGGCAGCGCCGCCCGCGCCGCCAGCGGAGGAAGTGACGCCAGATCCCGATCTCGCGCCGCCTGAAACAACCCCTGCGGCCTCAGGTGAAATCCCTCCCGGCGAAGCGCCATTGCCGGCGCCAGACGATGCGCCGCTGAATTGAAATCGCCGCTGTTCCGATTGGCGCAGGCGTCCGACGTCGCCGCGGCGCACGCTCTAGTCGAAAGCGCCTTTCGCGGCGACAGCGCAAAGACCGGCTGGACCCACGAAGCGGATTTGCTGGGCGGTCAGCGCACCGATGCCGAGGCGCTCGCCGCCATTGTCGCCGATCCGGCGCAAGCCTTGATCCTGGCCGAGCGGGACGAGGCGCTCTGCGGCTGCGTGCTGGTCGCCGACAAAGGGCGGCGCGAACATGGGCGCGTTGCCTATCTCGGCATGCTGACGGTGTCGCCGCTTCTGCAGGGAGGCGGGTTGGGCCGTTTGCTTGTCGTGGAGGCCGAGCGGCGCGCGCGCGAAAGTTTTGGCGCCACAATCATGGAAATGACCGTGATCAAGCAGCGCACCGAATTGGTCGATTGGTATCTGCGCCGCGGTTACGCGCAAACAGGCCGTGAAGAACCGTTCCCGCTCGACGATCCCCGCTTCGGCATTCCGAAGACGCGTGAACTGGTTTTCGTGGTGATGGCCAAGACGCTGTAGCCGCGCGATAGCAAAAGGCCCCCGCCATGAAGCGAGGGCCAGCTTGTTCCATCCGCCGCGCTCTTAAATCAGGCGCGCTTTCTGGTGGCGAAGTCGAACACTGCGAGCACGGTGAAGGCGAGGCCCACCGATCCCAGGATAATTGCTGGGATCAGCATGCCATGGCGCGCGTCCTCGTCAAAGCCGCCGGCCACGTAGCCCGCCGCGGCGAAACCGATGGCAAGCGCCAGCAAAATGACGCCGTTGCCGAGGCTCTTGCGGGCGCGGTTGCCTTCGTCGAGCATGTTTTGCGTGAGCTGCGACACCAGGCCCGGCTCAAGCGCTTGTCCGCGCGCCATCGCCTGCGAAATGAGATCGTGCGCCGAGCGCTTGGTGCGTTCCTTCGCCAGCACCGGCACCAGGATCACGGCGGCGAGAAATCCGAAAAACACAAACGGAACGAAGATTTCGGCTTCCATAATGGGGCTCCTTCAATGCGGGGCGCCATCGCCCCTTGCATTGAAGATGCCCGCGCGCCGCTGTTTGGACGCATTGTTGCTTGAGCGCTTTGTATACGCTTTAGCGCGGAATGAGGGCGGGCTCGTCTCCCAGCGCTTTGATGAACGAGAGCAGGCGCTGGCGCGCGCTCGGCGTCAGCGCGTAATACGCGGTCAGTAAATCGTCGCTCTCGCGCGATCCCAGCGCGTCGCACTCTCCGTTGCCGTTGACGACCGGCAGGTCCAAGAGTCCGTCGTAAAAATACTGGACCGGCGTTTGTAGCGCCTTGGCGAGACCCAGCAGCCGCGCGGCTGAAATTCGATTGGCCGCGCACTCGTACTTCTGGATCTGCTGGAAATGGACCCTCAGAGCGTTCCCGAGCGCCGCCTGGGTCATGCCGAGAATACGACGGCGGCGGCGCACGCGGCGGCCGATATGAAGGTTGATCGAGGCCTCGTCTTCATGGTCGCGCAACTGGGAAAGCGACTTGGCAAACGCGCTCGACATATCCGTCTCCATGCTGGGGGCATTAGGGACGTAATGTAGCGTTATGGTTACACAAGTGGTAAAAATACCACGCTACCGTATCGTCAAAAATAAATCGCTCTCACAGCGGGACGGCGCTCTCGGTGCGGCCGAAGACCGTCTCAAACGCCGCGCGCAGGGCCTGGTCGGCCTCTGCTAAAGTCGCGCGCGACCCCAGTGCGCGGAGGCTAGTGACCCCGTACTCCCGATTGCTGACCCCACAGGGTGTAATCCCCGAAAAATGCTCCAGGTCCGGCGCCACATTGAGCGCGATGCCGTGAAAGCTGACCCATTTTCGGAGCCGAACGCCGATGGCGGCGATCTTGTCCTCTCCGCCGGCGCCGTCGCGGGCCACCCACACGCCCACCCGGTCTTTGCGGACTTCGCCCTTGATATCGAACGCCGCGAGCGCGGCGATGAGCCAACGCTCGAGGTCATGCACGAAGCGGGTGACATCCCGCCCGCGCTCGCGCAGGTCGAGCATGACATAGGCCACGCGCTGGCCCGGCCCGTGATAGGTGTATTGGCCGCCGCGGCCGCTGCGGAACACCGGCAAACGGTCCGGCGCCAGCAGGTCTTCAGGCCTTGCGGAGACGCCCGCGGTGTAGAGCGGGGGATGTTGCAGCAGCCAAACCAGTTCGCCCGCCGCGCCCTCGGCAATGGCGGCCGCCCGCGCCTCCATGGCCGCCACCGCGCGCGGATACTCCACCAGTTCCGGCGAGACCGCCCATCCTATCGGCGCCTTTGCGTTCACCTGGTCTTCACCCTTTCCGGCTCGACTATCGTCTTGAAGATTCCCGCTGGGATTCTTGGAGGAAGCAGGTGGCGCAACGCAACCAGGTTCACAACGTCCAGGTGGAATTGACCGTGTTGCTGGGGCGTTCCAAGATGCCGATGCAGAATCTCTTGAAAATGGGCCGCGGCGCGGTGATCCCGCTCGACACCAAGGAATCCGACCAGCTCTGGATCCTGGCCAACGGCCATCCGATCGCGCGCGGCGAAATCACCATCCAGGGCGAGCGGCTCTGCATCACCGTGACCGAGCCCGCCAACGTGCCCGAGTTCAACGCCGCGGCGTGAGCCGCGATCAGCTCTTGTTTGCCTGCCCCCAGTTCCCAAACCCTTGTCCCCTATCTCTTGTCCGCTGCGGGCGCGTCTGCTACCCCCGCGCCGAACAATGCGCTCGTGGCGGAATTGGTAGACGCACTGCCTTGAGGTGGCAGCGAGTAACATCGTGGAGGTTCGAGTCCTCTCGAGCGCACCAGCCTTCGCGCTACGGCTGGCAGTCCAAACCTTGAAGCGCGAAGGCTGCGCTCCGAAGCTTTGAGGGCCGGTCGCGAGCTGCCAATAGACGACCGCCTCGAGCCGGCCCGCGCCATCATGCGTCGCGTGCATCGCGGCAAAGCCGAAACGGCATTTCAGTTGGCCGCGCAATCTTGAGAGAAACCTTGACGTCGCAGCGCTCCAGCCGCGACCTTTGGAGAGCTCAAGATGAATCTGTTGAAAATGGCCGCAGCGGCCAGCGCTTTGGCGATCACAATGGCGGCCGCGCCGGCCGCATCCGCGGGCGAATGCCCGGCGGGTCAAGCCGGCGTCAATGCGCTTGCGGACGCCGCGACCATGCCCTCGCGCGTCACCGACGACGTCATCGCCTCGATCGATCTGGGGCAGGGTTATGGCGTGCCCGGGCGCAATCTGCGCATGCGCCGGCTCGTGGTCGAGCCGGGCGGGGTGGTGCCGCTGCACAGCCACGCAGAACGGCCCGCCAACATCTATATCGTCACGGGCGAGATCACCGAATACGCGAGCACATGCCAAGTTGGCGTCACGCACCGCGCCGGCGAAGTGATCGCCGAGCAAGGCCAACTCTCGCATTGGTGGCGTAACAATTCACGCCGCCGCGCCGTATTGATTTCGGCCGACATTCCCCCGCCGGCCGGGAACGCCCAAGGCGGCATGTAAGCCTTCGGACGTTCAGCGCGGCCGCCGTTTCCCCCGCCCCATCCCCAGCGGCGGCCGCGCGCTTTTTTCCTATTGTCGAGGCTCACATGTCGATGACAGAAACCGCACGCGCGCCTGTGTTCGATCTTGGCGCCTTCATCAGCCTCGCTGTCATCGGCTTGACGGCCTTCCTCACTGTCGTCGATCTGTTCGCCACGCAGGCGATTTTGCCGGCTCTGGCGATGCATTACGTCGTCTCGCCTGCGGCCATGGGCGTGGCGGTAAACGCCTCCACTTTCGGGATGGCGATCTCCGGCCTCGGCGTGGCCCTGTTCAGCGCCCGCATCAACCGCCGCGCCGGGATTATCGCGGCGCTCTTGCTGCTGAGCGTACCCACCGTGCTGCTCGCGCATGCGCCAGACCTGATGACATTCACTTTGCTGCGTGTATCGCAAGGCGTGCTGATGGCGGCGGCGTTCACGTTGACGCTGGCGCATCTGGGCGAGCGCTGCACCGCGCGCGCCGCCTCAGGGGCGTTCGCCGCCTACATCACTGGCAACGTCGCCTCCAATCTGGTCGGGCGCCTGGTCGCTGCCGGCCTAGTGGACAATTTCGGCTTGGCGACGAACTTCTACGTTTTCGCGGCGCTCAACGCCGCGGGCGGGTTGTTGGTGTTCTTCACCATCCGTAACGCTCACAAAATGGGCGCAGCCATGGCGCCGCCAGCGCCGTGGGTGGCGTTTGCCCAGCACCTCGCCAACCCCGCTTTACGCACGGCGTTCGCGATTGGGTTCCTGATCCTGTTCGCCTTCATCGGCGTGTTTACTTACGTGAATTTCGTGCTGGTGCGCGCCCCGCTGACCATCCCGATGATGGCACTCGGGCTGGTCTATTTCGTGTTCCTGCCCTCGATCTTCACAACGCCGCTGGCCGGCCAGATCGTGCAGAAATTCGGCGCCCGCAACGCTATATGGTATGGCCTGGGATTGGCCATGCTTAGCCTGCCGCTGATGCTGGCGCAGAGCTTGCCGCTGGTGCTCGCCGGCATGGCGCTAGCCGCGATCGGCGCCTTCTTCGCGCAAGCCGTCGCCACTGGTTTCGTCAGCCGCGTGGCCACGGGCGACAAGGGCGCGGCCAGCGGCATCTACCTTGCCAGCTATTTTCTCGGCGGGCTCGTCGGCAGCGCGATCCTTGGCCAATTGTTCGATCGCTTCGGTTGGGCGGCGTGCCTGGCCGGCGTGGGCGTGGCGCTTGGCGTCGCCGCGATCCTGGCCGCCGGACTCGGTGCGCCCAAGCAGGCATCGACATGATGCGTTTCCGGCATTTCCGCTCGCCCACGCAACCGGCGATGCTGCGTCAACGAATTTCGACCTGCGCTGGAGGATTTGGCACATGACAATTATGAAGACCAAGCGCCCGCTCGAAGGCCGCACCGCTTTGGTGACCGGCTCGACGAGCGGCATTGGCCTCGGCATCGCCGAAGCCTTCGCCGCACAGGGCGCGCGCATTGTACTCAACGGTTTCGGCGACAAGATGCAAATCGAGGACACCCGTCAAAAGCTCGAACAATCGCACGATGTCGCCGTCCTTTATCATGGCGCGGATTTGTCCAAGGCCGCCGCCGTCGGCGAGATGATGGCTTACGCCAAGGCCGAGGCCGGCGGCGTCGACATTCTCGTGAACAACGCTGGCATCCAGCACGTGGCCCCGGTCGACGAATTCCCGCCGGAAAAATGGGATGCGATCCTGGCGATCAATCTGTCTTCTGCTTTCCACACCATCCGCGCCGCGCTGCCGGACATGAAAGCCAGGAAGTACGGCCGCATCATCAATGTCGCCTCGGCCCACGGCCTGGTCGGTTCGCCGTTCAAATCGGCCTATGTCGCCGCTAAGCACGGCGTGCTGGGCCTGACCAAAGTCGTCGCGCTGGAAGTCGCCGAGAGCAACATCACCTGCAACGCCATCTGCCCCGGCTATGTCTACACCCCGCTGGTGGAAAAGCAGATCGTGGATCAGGCCAAAGCGCATGGCGTTTCGCGCGAGCGGGTGATCAGCGACGTGCTCCTCAAAGCGCAGCCGAACAAGCGTTTCGCGCAGGTTGCGGAAATCGGCGCGCTGGCGGTGTTTCTGGCGAGCGATGCGGCGCAGTCGATCACTGGCGCGGCGCTGCCGGTCGATGGCGGTTGGACCGCGCACTGAAAAAACAAGAGAGGATGTTCACATGGCCGATTCAGCAACGCTGCCGCCGGAAGCGAACGTGCAGATAAAACGCGCGCGCGCAAGCAAGGTCGAGGTCAAAACCATCAACCTGGCGCTGCAGGGCGGGGGAGCGCACGGCGCCTTCGCCTGGGGCGTGCTCGACCGCTTGCTGGAGGACGAGCGTATCGGTTTCGAAGGGCTCTCGGCCACAAGCGCGGGGGCCATGAATGCGGTCACGCTGGCTTATGGCATGACTTTGGGCGGGCGCGAGGGCGCCAAGAAGGCGCTGATGCAATTCTGGCGGCGCGTGGCCCATGCCGGCATGGTCAGTCCGCTGCAGGCCAATTGGTTTGAAAAAGTCACCCACAATCACTCGCTGGAGAATTCCCCGGCGTTCGTGATGTTTGACCTCATCTCCCGGCTCTACTCGCCCTACCAGTTCAATCCGATGAACTACAATCCGCTGCGTCAGGTGCTGGAGCAGAGCGTCGATTTCGAGAAACTGCAAAAAGATTCGGCGCTGAAGCTGTTCCTGTCGGCCACCAATGTGCGCACCGGCAAGGTAAAAGTGTTCGGCAACGATGAAATTAACGCTGACGCGGTGCTGGCCTCGGCCTGCCTGCCGTTCATGTTCCAGGCGGTCACCATCAAGGGCGAGGATTATTGGGACGGCGGCTATATGGGCAACCCGGCCATCTTCCCGCTGATCTACAAATGCGAGAGCCGTGACATCGTTGTCGTGCACATCAACCCGATCGAGCGCATGGAAACGCCGACTACCGCGCGCGATATTCTCAATCGCATCAACGAAATCAGCTTCAATTCTTCGCTGATGCGGGAAATGCGCGCCATCGCCTTCGTCACCAAGATGATCGATGACGGCACGATCGAGGATGGCAAGATGAAACGCATGCTGATCCACGCCATCGAAGGCCAGGATTTCATGCGCGAGCTTGGCGTCAGTTCCAAAATGAACGCCGATTGGGAATTCTTGACGCATTTGCGCGATGTCGGCCGCGTGCGCGCCGAGCAATGGCTGGAGGATAATTTCTCCGCCATCAATCAGCACACCAGCGTTGATCTCGGCGCGATGTATTTGTGACCATAGCCCCAATGTTGAGCTGGCGCGCCTTGGCGGACCGTCCGTTTGTGGCACCGGTGAAGAAGGTTTGGCGCGAGCTGACCCATCCGCCAATGCCGCCGGAACGCGTGGCGCGCGCTATCCGTGAGGCCGAGGCGATCTCCGAGATCATGGTCGCCTGGGTGCAACTCGCCGGCGTGGCGGCGTTCCTACTGTTTTATCTAGCGAGCCTGCCGGCTTTCGATATGTCGATGGGCTTTGAGCCGGTGCCGGTGGCGCTGCTGGCCTATGGCGCGTTCGTGGGCTGGCGGCTGCGCCAAGCCTATGCTGGGACGTTGTCGCCTGGCTTGATGAGCGCTTCGGCGGCGGCCGATGTGCTGTTGCTGATGGCGCTGATCTGGAGCTTCACGCTGCAATACGATGCGCCGGCGGCGATCTACCTCAAGGGTCCGACGCTTTCCTACGCTTTCATCCTGATCGCGCTGCGCGCCTTGCGCTTTGACGCTTGGCAAGTTTTGTTGACTGGCGGGCTGGCGATCGCCGGCTGGATTGTTCTTGTGCTGGTCGCGGCGCGCGATGCTCCGGTCACCAATGATTATCCCACCTATTTGACGTCCTTGTCGGTGTTCTGGGGCGCGGAGGCGGAGAAGATCGCGGCGCTGCTCGGTGTGACGCTGGTGTTAGCGCTGGCGGTGTCGCGCGCGCGGGGTCTGCTGATACGCACCGCGGTCGAGGAAACCGCCGCGCGCGAGCTATCGCGGTTCCTCGATGCGGGCGCGGCCAAGCGCGTGCGCGGGTCGAACGCTGAACTCAAAGCGGGGGATGGCGAGCTAAAGCCGATGGCGATCATGTTTCTCGATTTGCGCGGCTTCAGCGCCGCCGCCGCTTCTCTGCCGCCGGCGCAGGTCATCGCATTGCTGCGGGAGTACCAGAGCCGCTTCGTGCCGATCATCGAGACGGCGGGGGGCAGCGTCGATAAATTTCTGGGCGACGGCATCCTGGTGAGCTTTGGCGGCGGTGACCGCGTTGGAACCGAGGCGGCTGACGCCTTTGCGGCGGCGCCGGCGCTGATCGCGGCTGGCGAGGCTTGGGCGGAAGAGCGCGCGCGCGCCGGCATGCCTCCGCTCGACGTCGCCATCGCCATCGCCCATGGCGAAGTCGTGCACGGGGTGATCGGTCATGACGACCGCCTGGAATTCACCGTCATCGGCGAGGCCGTGAATTTGGCGGCGAAGCTGGAAAAGCACGCGAAGGTCGAGCACGCGAAGGTGATCGCCACCAAAGCGGCCTACTCGCGCGCGCTGCAGCAGGGGGCGGCGGCGAGCGCCGTGCGGGAAGCCCCGGCGTCCATTGTCGACGGCGCGCCTGAGCCGGTCGATGTTGTGATCCTCGCATGAGCCGGCTGCATCGATGCGATAGGCAAGCGGCATTTCACGGCGTCGCTCGAAGCGCACATGCTCCCCCGGTCAACACCAAGGAGGAAGCGCCATGCGCCACAACGACGACATCGATTGGGCTAACGCAAGCTCTGATTTCGGCCTCGTTCAGCTTTGCCGCGAAATGGCGACGCTTGCCTCTCCCGTGACGGCGTTGGCGCACTTGGCGCCGCGCCGACGCCGCCCCAAGTCGAGCACGGTGCGGACAGGCCTGCCGGAGATGGCGTCCGCGCTGAGCCAGCTAGAGCTGGCATGACGCACCTTGATCCAGAATGCGGCTGCCCGATTGAGGCCGCGCGCCGCGAGGAACTGGCGCAGCTGCCCAAGGTGGTGATCGTCGGCGCCGGCTTTGGCGGGCTCTCCGCCGCCAAGGCGCTGGCCAAGGCGCGCGTGCACGTCACTTTAATCGACCGCCGCAACCACCACCTGTTTCAGCCGCTCTTGTATCAAGTGGCGACGGCTGGCCTGGCGCCGACGCAGATCGCCACGCCGGTCCGCGCTATCGTGCGCAAGCAGCGCAACACCGATGTTTTGCTGGGCGAGGTCGATGGACTCGACGTCGCACGCAAGCAGGTCAAGCTGGGCGCTCGGCGCGTGGCTTATGATTATCTGGTTCTCGCCACCGGCGCCCGGCACTCCTATTTCGGCCGCGACGAATGGGAGCGCTTCGCGCCGGGGCTGAAGACGCTTGAAGACGCCACCGAACTGCGCAAGCGAATCCTGCTTGCCTTCGAACGCGCCGAACTCGAGGACGACGCCGCCGAGCGGGCGCGGCTGACCACGTTCGTCGTTATTGGCGGGGGGCCAACCGGGGTTGAAACCGCCGGCGCCATCGCCGAACTGGCCAAGAAGGCGCTCGCCAGCGATTACCGGCGCATCAATCCACAATGCGCCCGTATTCTGCTGGTGGAAGCCGCGCCGCGGCTGCTGGGATCGTTTCCAGAAGATTTGTCCGAGCATGCGCGCTGCGCGCTGGAGAAGCTCGGCGTTGAGGCTCGCTTGGGTCAGGCGGTAAGCGCCTGCGACGCCGAAGGCGTGACGCTTGGCGGCGAGCGCATCGAGTCGCGCTGCGTGATCTGGGCGGCCGGGGTGCAGTCCTCGCCAGCGGCGAAATGGCTGGGTGCGCCGGCCGATCGGGCCGGACGCGCGATCGTGGACGCCGATCTTCGCGTCGCCGGGCATGACAACGTGTTCGTGATCGGCGATTGTGCGTTGGTCGCGGGCAAGGACGGCGCGCCTTTGCCTGGGGTCGCGCCGGTGGCCAAGCAGCAGGGTGAGCACATCGCCAAGACGATCGCGCGCGCTATTCGCGGCAAGGAGGCGCGGCCGTTCGTCTATTCAGACTACGGCTCGATGGCCACCATCGGTCGCAAAGCGGCGATAGCCGATTTTCACGGCCTGCACCTCAAGGGCATTATCGGCTGGCTGGTGTGGAGCGCCGCGCACATCTATTTCCTGATCGGCTTCCGCAACCGCGTCGCCGTGACGCTGGACTGGACTTTGTCTTACCTCACCTTCGAGCGCGGCGCCCGGCTGATCACGGGCGACCTCGTCGAGGCGTCGCAAGCGCCCTGCGCCAAACGCGAAGCGGCGTGAGCGCATGCGCGTGACCTTCTGGGGCGTGCGCGGGACATTTCCCGCAACCGGCGCCGATTTCGCGCGCTATGGCGGCGACACCATGTGCATCGAGGTCGAGTGCGCTGGCGAGCGGCTGATCCTCGACGCCGGCTCCGGCTTGCGCGCGCTTGGCGCAAAACTCAATGCGCAGAAGGCAGATCTTGAGGCCCACCTCATCCTCAGCCATCTGCATCTCGATCACATTATGGGTCTGCCGCATTTTGCGCCATTCTGGCGCAGCGATACACGCATGCTGATCCACGCCGCCGAAGAAAGCGTGGGCCACGACGATGGCGAGGCGCTGTTTTCCGTGCTGCGCCCGCCGCTGTTCCCGATGGATCGCGGCGCGTTGCCAGCGTCAATCGCAGTGCGGCGCTACCAGGCTGGCGCGCGCTTTGCCCCAGCCGCGGGCGTGCGTGTCAGCACCGCGGCGCTTTCCCACAACGGCGCCTGCGCGGCCATCATCGTCGAAGCCGGCGGCCGCAAGCTCTGCTACGCCACCGATCATGAGCACGGCGATGCCGAGGCCGATTCCCGCCTCGCCGCCGCCGCCGATGGCGCCGATCTCCTGATCTATGATTCCACCTTCACCGATGGGGAATGGCCCGCCTATCGTGGCTGGGGGCACTCGACTTGGGAGGAGGGGCTGCGGCTCAAGCGCCGCTCTGGCGCGAAACTGCTGGCGCTGGTCCACCATGATCCAGATCGCACCGACAACGCGCTCGACGCGCTGGGCGAGGCGGCCGCCAAGCGCTGCGACAACGCCTTTTTCGCCCGCCAGGGGCTGACCCTTGAGGTGTGATCCGGTACGAAGCGCCGGCTCCTCGGTGTTCAAAACTCATAGAAATTGAGCCCGTCATTCCGGGGCGGCGAAGCCGAACCCGGAACCCCACGGGCCGCAGCCGCGCTAACTGCCCCTGATGGGGTGGACGGCCCCCTTCCGGATAGCGCTCCGCGCATCCGGAATGACGGAGTTCGGGAACGGTTAGAGCATCGTGCGTTTAATCGGACGCATAGCCGGCGGCTTTGAAGAAGTTCCAGCATTCGATTGGCTCAAACAGTGCGCAGATGTCGCCGAGCGCGGTCCAGAGCGCATCGAAAGTGCGCGCGGCG
>JAKFYF010000189.1 GCA_021731005.1 Hyphomonadaceae bacterium | reverse complement strand
AGGCTCGATATCTGTCACGCGCATAGGCTGTTGCTGGCCCGCGCCGGGAACTTTGTCTAGGCTGCCCCCATGTTCGAACAAGAAACCGCTGGCGTCATGGTCCGGGTCGAGCCGCGCTTCCTGCCCGAGGAATCGGCGCCGGAACAAAGCCGCTATGTCTGGGCCTATACGATCGAGATTGAGAACCGCACGCTGGGGAAGGTGCAATTGCTGTCGCGCTTCTGGCGCATCACCGACGAGAACGGCCTCACCCAGGAAGTGCGGGGCCCGGGTGTTATCGGCCAGCAGCCGGTGATCGAGCCCGGAACGAGCTTTCGCTACACCAGCGCCTGCCCGCTTGCGGCCCCCTCGGGCGTGATGATGGGCGCATACTCGATGCAGCGCATCGGCGACGGCGGCGCGTTCGACATCGCCGTGCCGCTGTTTGCGCTCGACAGCCCGCATCAAAGCAAGCGCGCGAACTGAGATGGCTCACCCGGCGTTTTCCGAAGCCATGCGCCGGGTCATCACCGGTGAAGGCGAGGATGGGCGCTCTTGCATCGTGATCGATGGAGCGCCTTCCGGCGAAATCGGCGCGCCGGGCTTGGGCGGCTTGTACGAGATTTGGCACGAAGCCGTGTCAGGCACGATCGACCCCAAGGACGGGCGCGAGCGCGGCGAGACGCTGCCGGTGCTTTCGCCGGGTCCAGATCAGGTGAAAGTGCGCTGGTTCGTGATCGAGCCGCCGCCCGCGGGCGTGGCGCCGGCCGCGATGAAGGCCGCCGCGCGCGAACGCTTCGCCCAATTCGGCGCCGAACACGAATTGCGCGACCAGAACCGCCACCCTGCCATGCACCAGACCGAGACGCTCGACATCATCTGCCTCATCTCCGGCGAAGCCTCGCTCATCCTCGACGATGGCGAAACACGGCTAAAACCTGGGCAGATCGTGATCCAGCGCGGAACCAGCCACGCGTGGATTGCGCACGGCGGACCGGCGTTGTTTCTCGCGGTGCTGATCGATCGGAGCATATGAGCGGCGCCCGGCCATGGACCGCCGGCGTCCTCGCCGGCTTTCTTGTCGCCACGCACGATTGTATTCACGATGGAAATAGAATGCCGGCGAGGACGCCGGCGGTCCATGGTCTTACCGCCCGCTCGGCAAATCCTTGAACGCGATCCCTTTATCCGCGCGCTGATCCTGCGGCAGGCCGAGCACGCGTTCGGCCAGGATGTTCTTCAGAATCTCATCGGTGCCGCCGGCGATGCGCAGGCCCGGCGCGAACATGTAGCTTTGGTGGAACGCGCCATCGATGGGCGCGAGCGCTGGGTCGTCGATGATGCCGTAATGATCGAGCGCTTCGATGGCGGCGTTGGAAATATCCATCATCTGGTTGGCGTTGATCACCTTGCCGATCGAGCTTTCCGGCCCCGGCGCCTGGCCCTTCGACAGCGCCGTCATGGTGCGGAACTTGGCGAGCTTGTAGCCCTCCGCGCGCACGATCCAGTCGGCGAGCTTCTGGCGGAACGCTTCGTTCTGCAGCAGCGTTCCCTCGCCGGTGGGCGAAGCGGCGCTGCGCGCGAAATTCATGATCTCGCGGTAATCGGGCCCAGGCGAGCCGCCCACCGCGAGGCGCTCGTTCATCAGCGTGACCAGCGCCACGCCCCAGCCTTGGCCGGGATCGCCCAAGCGATGGTCATCGGCGATGCGCACATCGGTGAAATACACTTCGTTGAAATCGCTGCCGCCGGAAGCCTGGTGGATGGGCCTGACGTCGACGCCGGGCGCGTTCATGTCGACGATGAACATGGTCAGCCCTTTGTGCTTTTCCACGTCGGGATTGGTGCGCACCAGCAGAATGCCGAAATCGGAAAAATGCGCGCCGGTGGTCCACACTTTCTGGCCGTTGACGATCCAATCGTCGCCCTCCTTCACGGCCTTGGTCTTCGAAGCCGCCACATCCGAGCCCGCGCCCGGCTCCGAGAAAAGCTGGCACCAGACCTCCTCGCCCGAGAGCGCCTTGGCGACGTATCGTTGTTTGATCGCTTCGCTGGCAAACGCGATCAATGTCGGCAGGCACATGCCCAGCCCAATGGCGAACGGCGCGGACGGCGCATCGAACTTGGCTTCTTCCTGGCCGAAGATGACACTGAAGATCGGAGGCAGTCCCCGCCCGCCATGCTCCTTGGCCCATGTGATGCCGGCAAAACCGGCCTCGGCTTTTTTCTTCTGATACGCTTTCGCGGCCTTCAAATAGTCGACGCCGCGGAGCGAACGGTTCATACGGTCCTTCTCGGCGACCTTCGGCTTGCAATGCGCCTCCAGAAACGCGCGCGCCTCGGCGCGGAAGGCGGCTTCGTCGGGGGTGTCGTTGAAATCCATGGCTTCTCTCCTTGTCTTCCCCCGCGTGCGGGGGAAGGGCGAAGGGGGCACCAGCCGCTCCCCCCTCAGTCATCGCGCTTCGCGCGCTGCCAGCTCCCCCGCGCGCGGGGGAGCAAACGCATGCGCCGCGCAGGGTAGGTGCGGGCGCACACGCCGGCAACAGCGCCGTGACGGAAGCTACCAAACCGCGGACGCCTGTGGTATCGTGCGGTCATGGCAGACACCGCCACCCGATTACCCAAGCGGCTCACCTTGCGGGAGTTTCTCGCGTGGGAGGAACGCCAACCCGGCCGGCACGAATTGCTGGACGGCCTGGTGCGGGCGATGGCGGGCGGCGACCAGGCCCATAGCGCGGTCAAGCGCAACATCCTCACCGCCCTGCACAACCGGCTCAATGACGGCCCCTGCCGCGCGTTCGATTCTGACCTCAAGGTTCTTGCTGCCAACAATAGCTACTACCCGGACGCCATTGTAGATTGCGGCGAACCCAATCCGCGCTCCACGCACGCGTCATCGCCAACCATCGTGTTCGAAGTGCTGTCACCGTCCACGCGTGACGATGATTTCGCGCTTAAGCTGCCCAATTACCAGGCAACGCCTAGCATCAAGCAGATTGTGTATGTCGAAGTAGACCGCATGCACGTCATGCTCTGGCTTCGCACCGACGCTGGATGGGTTGAAGATGAGGTTGTGCATCCTGACGGGGCGGTGACGCTCGACCCCATTTCGAAAAGCCTTCCGCTGAGGGAAATCTATACTGGCGTCCGGTTTGGCTGAGTCGGCAACGGCGCGATCCATCGCTTTAGCTTCCGCTGACTTCGCCGGAGTCGCCCACGCCTGTCGCCCGTCGCAGCGACCGATCAATGGCACGATCAAACTGCTCGTCAACGAACCCGACCAACGACCTGAACGCGGAAAAACAATGGTCGATATAATCGACCTCGATCACCAGTTCGCCGTGACTGGCGGATATTCCGGGCGACCTTTCGATCCGGTTTCTGTCGTCCTGAGAGATGGTGTCTGAGCTTCCATTTTCGTGGACAAGAATATTTCTTACACGAATAAGAGTTTGGAGACTTGACCAGGCTTCTGTTGGGAACTCGAACCTTCCATATCGTTCGAGGAACCTTTTCCTTTTAGTCCACTTGTCGCCTGCAAGCTCGTCGGGCTGAAAAATGATGTTGTGAGCGCCCGACGCCGCGATCAGCTTTTCGCACGCCTGGGAAAGATAAGATTCCAAAAGGGATGCCATATAGATGATGTCTGCGTAGCGTACTCTTTTGATGTAATATTCGAAAGCCAGCATCCCGCCATCGTTCACAACATCAATTCCAGCCTCAATCTGTTGCTGAATAACTTCTCGCTCCTCGGCCAGCATCTTGTCGGTGATTTTTGCATTTTCACGCAAGTACCATTCGAACAGGGAAAGCTCATTTGCGCCGAGGACACTTTCGTCCCTCATCTGCGCCAGTAGCGATTCCCTCCACACGTGCTCGGACCCTTCGTTGTTGCTCATAGCGATTCAATCCAGACGGGTTGAGGCTATTCAGCACTGGTACTATAACGACGACTGCCCTCAGGCCACATTCCTCCGCTCCAGCCGCTTCACCAGCTTTTCCTTCCACACTGCAGGAGAACCCGCTTGCAGCGCCAGCAACTTTGCGCGGCGGAAGTACAAGTGGCAATCCACCTCCCAGGTGAAGCCCATGCCGCCGTGGGTTTGTATGTTTTCCTTGGCGCACATGTAGTACGCATCGCTGGCGGCGGCGCGCGACGCCGCGGCGGCGAAGCCAAGCTCCCCCGCTTCGGTCGAGAGCGCCCAGGCGCCGTAATAGGCGTTCGAGCGCGCCACTTCGATGGCGACATACATGTCGGCGAGCTTGTGCTTGATTGCCTGGAACGAACCGATCGGCCGCGAGAACGCGTAACGCGATTTTGCGTACTCGGTCGCCATTTCCAGGCACGCCTGCGAACCACCGACTTGCTCGAACGCTATTAAAACCGCAGCACGGTCGAGCACGGATTCGGCGAGTTCCCAGCCCTGCCCCGCCGCGCCGATGCGCTCAGCTTTCGCGTTCTTGAATTCCAGCTTGGCATGGCCGCGCGAGGGGTCGAGCGTCTTAAGCGTCGCGCGCATTACGCCGCTCTGGTTGAGATCGACCAACACAAGCGAAACACCCGCGCCCTCTTTCGCAACCACCACAGCGTGGCTGGCGCAATCGCCGTCGGTCACCGGGACCTTCGCGCCGTTCAGCTTCGCGCCGTCGAACTTGGCTTGCATGCTTGAAGGCGTCGGCGCGCCGGGTCCCTCGGATGAAGCAAAACACCCGATCACTTCGCCCGCCGCCACCTTCGGCAATAACGCTGTCTTCTGCGCCTCGCTTCCCGCCAACATCAGTGCTTCGGCGAAGAAGTACGCCGTGGACGAAAACGGGATCGGCGCCAGCGCGCGGCCCAATTCCTCGGCCAGCACGCAGAGTTCCAAGCGCCCGAGCCCCAGGCCGCCGTGCTGCTCCGGGATCGCCGCGCCAAGCCAGCCCATTTCCGCGACCGCCCGCCAGAGGCTTTGGTCGTAGGAGGCGCCGCCATCGTCAAGCACGCGCCGCGTGACCTTGGCGCCGGCCTTGTCGCTCAGGAATTTCCGCGCCTGGTCCTTGAGGCTCTTCTGGTCGTCGGAGAAATCGAAATTCAAGGCGGCCTCCGCGCATTCATGGTTGCCCTCACCTTAACGCCCTCGCCGCCATCAATGAAAGGGCGCCTTTACGTCAACGTCCGTTCACGAAGGAGAAAGCGAACTCCACTAGAATGGCGGCTTGGAGTTTCCACCATGGCTAAGGCTTCGTTTCACAAAGGCCAGCGCGTCTTCGTCAAGACCGTGGGCACCTGGGCGCCGGTTGAGCGGGTGATCCCGCAATGGGTCAAGGGCGTCGAAGAGCCGCTGCGCATCACGTACGATCTCGGCCTCGGCCGCGAGTTCCAGGCGCATGAACTGGCGGCCGAGGACAAGGAACCGGCGCGCCCCGATCTGATTGTCTCGGAACAATGGCGGGTCTTGCGCTCCTCCAATCGCTTGAGTTCGGACGCGCGCGACCCGCGCCATCCGTTTCCCGGCACCTTCCCGGTGGTCGTCACCGATGAGAAGGATTGGGGCGGCTGGCGCGTGCCGATGACCGAATATGACCGCGACCCCCAACGGGTTGAGCGCCAGGCCCGCGTCATGGCCAACGCGCTGCACCTGATGCGCGTGGCGCGCAGCCTGGTGGAATTCGCGCAGGATTGCCCTGACGACACGCCTGGCGCGCTGAGCGATCTCGCCCGCCAAGCCGAATTGGTGCTCGCCTCCATCTACCATGAGCCGACGCCGACGGTCGCCCCAGAGCCCGACGCCCCAGCGCGGTGATTTCGGCGCGTTGATTTCAGCGCACGCATGGCTCATGTGAGGGCTTCCGGAGCCCCTCATGCGCGACGCCGATACCGCTGCCGTACGCCTTGCCGATTACACCCCGCCTGACTACCATATCGATGAAATCGCGCTCGTATTCTCGCTCGAGCCCAGCGCCACCGTCGTCGCGGCGTGCTCACAGGTGCGGCGCGCGCGCGCTGAGCCTTGCCCGCTTGTGCTCGATGGCGAGCGGCTTGAACTCCAGAGCATCGCCATCGACGGCCGAATTCTCGACGCGCATGAATTCAGCCTCGAACCCGGCAAGCTGATCGTTCACGCCCCGCCGGTTTCCTTTCGCCTCGACATCGTCGCCCGCATCGATCCAGCCGGCAACACCGCGCTCGAAGGGCTCTACATGTCGGGCGGACGCTTCTGCACGCAGTGCGAGGCCGAGGGCTTCCGCGCCATCACCTACGCGCTTGACCGTCCCGATGTGCTTGCCCGCTACGCGGTGCGCCTCGAAGCCGACAAGGAACAGTATCCCACCCTGCTCGCCAACGGCAATCTCACTGAAGCAGGCGACATGGAAAACGGACGCCATTTCGCGATCTGGGTCGATCCTCACCCCAAGCCGTCCTACCTGTTCGCGCTCGTGGCGGGGCGATACGACAGCATCGAAGACACGTTCGTCACCAAGAGCGGCCGGCGCGTTGCCCTTGCTATCCAGGTTGATCCCGGCGATTCCGCGCGCGCCCATTACGCCATGGACGCGCTCAAGCGGGCCATGAAATGGGATGAGGAAGTCTTTCAGCGCGAATACGATCTCGACGTGTTCAACATTGTCGCCGTGCGCGACTTCAATTTCGGCGCGATGGAAAACAAGGGCCTCAACATCTTCAATTCGTCGCTAATTCTTGCGGACGCCGAGACCGCGACCGATGCCGATTTCGAGGCCATCGAAGCGGTCGTCGGCCACGAATATTTCCACAACTGGACCGGCAACCGCATCACCTGCCGCGACTGGTTCCAACTCTGCCTGAAGGAAGGCCTTACTGTTTTCCGCGAACAGGAATTCTCCGCTGACCAGCGCTCGCGCCCTGTGCAGCGCATCAAGGACGTGAAGCGCCTGCGCGCGCGCCAGTTCAGCGAAGATTCGGGTCCCCTCGCCCATTCGGTCCGCCCGGCGAGCTACCAGAAGATCGACAATTTCTACACCGCTACAGTGTATGAAAAGGGCGGCGAAGTGATCCGCATGCTGAAGCGCCTAATTGGCGAACAAGCATTCGCGGCCGGCATGCAGCTTTATTTCGAGCGCCGCGACGGCACTGCCTCCACCGTTGAAGACTTCATCGCCTGCTTCGAGGAAGCGGCCCGGCGCGATCTGTCCGCGTTCATGCTCTGGTACGAGCAAGCCGGCACGCCAAGACTGACGGCGCGTGGCGAATACGATGCAAGCGCGCATACCTACCGCCTCACTCTCTCCCAGGATACCGCGCCAACGCCGGGCCAGCCGAACAAGAAGCCGCTGCCGATTCCCCTCGATATCGGCTTCATCTCCGCGACAGGCGCGCACCTCGACGCGCGTCTCGATGGCGCGGCAGAGGCAAGTGCGAGATGGGCGCTTCTGCTCGACAGCACGCAGACGAGCTTTTTGTTTCACGATCTTGCCGAGGCGCCCATTCCCGCGACCATGCGCGGCTTTCCCGCGCCGGTGACGCTGAACGACGGCCTTAGCGTCGATGAGCGCCTGGCCCAAATGGCGCACGATCCCGACGCCTTCACGCGCTGGGAAGCCGGCCAAGCCATTGCCCGCGCGATCATGCTCGGAGAGGCAAATGCTTCCCACTCCGCGCTCGCCCAGGCTCTCGGCCGCGAGCTTGACCGCGCTCAGGAGGACGCGGCGTTCGCGGCGCTGGCGCTTCGCCTGCCCGACCTCAACGAACTGATCCTGGCGGCGCGGGCGCCCGATCCGGATGCGCTGTTTGCCTCACGCGAGAAACTGCGCCGCGCCGTGGCCTCGGCGCTGCGAGAACGCTTGACGCCGATTGCCGCCGCACCCAGCGAAACGCACTTCTCCGCCGGCGCGGAGGCCGCCGGCAGACGCGCGCTCAAGGCCGCCGCGCTCGATCTGCTCGCCGCCTTGGGCGCTGAAGAACAGGGAACGCTTTTCGCCGCGTTCGAGCGCGCCGCTTCCATGAGCGAGACCGTCGCCGCGCTGGAAGCGCTCGGGGCCAGCGGCGCGCCAGCGTTCGACGACGCTCTGGCGACCTTCCACCGCCGCTGGAAGGACAATCCGCTCGTCATCGACAAATGGTTCGCGCTCCAGGCCGCCGCCCAGCGCGCGGATGCGCAAGAGCGCGTCGAGCGGCTCGCCGCTCATTCCGACTTCAACCTGCACAACCCAAACCGGGTGCAGGCGCTGGCGGGGGCGTTCGCGATGCGCAATCCGCGCGCTTTCCACGCCGCCTCTGGAGCAGGCTATCGCTTCCTCGCTCAACTGGCGCGGGATATCGACGCCCGCAATCCGGCGCTGGCGGCGCGGCTCTTGACCGCGTTTGAATCCTGGAAGCGATTCGATTCCGCGCGCCAAGCGCACGCCCGAGCGGCGCTGCGGAGCCTTGCGGCCTTGACTTCGCTGTCGAAAAACACCCGTGAAGTGATCGAGCGGACCTTGGCTTAGCCGCGCTTGGGGGTAGCCCGAGATCGCCGCTCGACAGGGCGCTTAGGCTTTCGTTACGATTCAATTTTCTCGGATCCCCGAGCCGCGATTCGGCGCCGGCCCGAGCAAAAGCGGGCTTCGGCAGTTCTGTGACCAACACCTCAATCCTAGCGCCTGTCGGACTTGCACCGGCGGAGAAGGCCAACCGGCCGTTCATGGCGCTTGCGTGGGTCTTTGTGCTGGTTTTTGTCGTTGCGATCGGCGTGCAGGTCAAGGCTCAGCACGATAACGCCGTGCGCACGATCCTCGCCGCGCAGGCGGCGGCCGCCGGGCTGGTCGCCGAGCGGGTCAACGCCAATCTCTCTGCTGCAATGGGCGCTGCGTCGGGGTCGCTTGAGGCAATGCGCGGCAGCGACGCGCAGGCGCTCGCCGAGGCCGCGGCGCTGGCGGCGCCTGTCGTCGCCGCGGCGGCGGTGCTGGATGGCGAGGGCGAAATCAGAGCCATCACCGATCCCTCCTGGGCCGATCTCGCCATGGCGGCCGCAAGCAGTTCTGGAGAGGCGCCGACTTGGAGCGGCGCGCCAGATCTGGAACGAACCGCCCCCGTCATTGTGCGCCGCGCCGGTGAGCGGGCGCTGGTGCTTGTCGTCGACCCAGCCTCACTCTTGCCCAATCCCGGCGATGACGCGCGCATCATGGTTGCGAGCGAGGCAGGCGTTGCGCTCTACGCGTCGCCGGCGCTGCAAAGGGCCGGCGCGCGCGCGCAACGCCTGGTGCTGAGCGGCGCGCGCGGACATTCCGCCGGCAGCGCGTTGGTGGAAGAAAACGACGGGCGCACCTGGGCGGTGGCGGAGGCGCGCACGCAGAACGGCGACCTGCGCGTCGTTGTCGCCACCCGCGCGCCCAACGACGCCTCGTTTTGGTTCGGCGCCCTGCTGCGCTTTGCCCTGGTCGCCGCGACCCCGCTTGCAGCCATTGGCGTGCTGGCGCTGATCTCACGCCAGAGCGCCCAGCGCGCGCGCCTGGCCGAAGCCGACGCCGCGCGCGCGGAGAGCCACTTTCGCCTTGCCGCCGACGGCGCTCATGTCGGCGTCATCGAATGGGCGCCGGCGTCCGATCAACTGCAGCTCTCCGAGCAGGCCACGCGCCTGCTCGGCGTCCGCCGCGACACCCTCACCCTGCGCGAGTTCGTGGAGGCCGCGCTCGCCGAGGATCGGCTGACGCTGAGCGAGGAATTCAAGCGCGGCAAACAGACCGGGCTCCTGGACGCGCGTTTCCGCATCAATCGCGGCGGCGTGCTCGCCTGGATCGAGGCGCGCGGCGCAGCGGTCGAGGATGAGACAGGGCAATTGCGCCTGTTCGGCACCATTCTCGATGTCACCCAGCGCCACGAAGCGCAGGCGCGCGTGTCGCATCTCGAGCGCCAATTGCGCGCGGCGATCGAAAACTTCTCCGGCCCGTTCGCGCTTTGGGACGCGCGCCGGCGCTTGCTTCTGTGGAACCGCAGCTTCGCCGACGCCTTCATGCTCGGCCCGGATTTGTTGCGCCCGCGCGCTTCCTACGAAGCCATCGCGGCGGCGGCGGCGGCAAGCATCAAGCGTGAAAAACACGATCCGGAAAACCCCGACGTGCGCGTGGTCGAGTTGGCGAGTGGGGTGTGGCTGCACCTGATCGAACGTCGCGCCGCCGACGGTGGGTTGGTCACTGTGGGCGTCGATATCTCCACTCTGAAGCACAAGGAAGAGGACCTCGCGCGCAACGAGCGACGCCTAACCGACGCGCTGACCCGCGCCGAAAGCCAGGAATACCGCATCAAGGCGCTCGCGCGCGAGGCCCACGAAGAAAGGCAGAAGGCCGAGGAAGCCAGCCGCGCCAAGAGCACGTTCCTGGCGAACATGAGCCACGAATTGCGCACGCCGCTGAACGCGGTCATCGGCTTTTCCGAAATCATGGCCAAGGAATTGTTTGGGCCGATCGGCAACGAGCAATACAAGCAATATTCCAACGACATATTCGAGAGCGGCAATCATTTGCTCGATCTGATCAATGACATTCTCGACATGGCCAAGATCGAGGCCAACAAGCTGACGCTTTCCCCGCGCCCGCTCGACCCGATGGTGGCGATCGAGCAGGCGGTGCGGCTGACCAAGCGCAAGGCCGAGGAAAAGGGTCTGTCCATCGTCGTCGACGCCGAGGGTATCCCGGAGATCGAGGCCGACCACCGCGCGGTCAAGCAAATCCTGCTCAACCTGCTCTCCAACGCGGTCAAGTTCACCGATGCCGGCGCGATCATGGTGTATGCGCGCGCCAGCGCCTCGCTGCTCACCTTACGTGTGATCGACACCGGCTGCGGTATCCCCCCCGAGCATCTGCCGCGCCTGGCGCGCCCGTTCGAGCAAATCGAGGAAGAGCTCACCCGCAACCATCACGGCACCGGCCTTGGCTTGGCGCTGACCAAGTCGCTCACAGAAATGCATGGCGGCAAGCTCGCCATTCAAAGCGACGTGGGCCGCGGCACCATCGTCACCGTCACGCTGCCGTTCAATTTTGGCGGTCGGCGCGCGCCGGAAACGAACGCCGCGGCGTAGGACTTGGAGCGCGGGCGCCATCCCCGCCGGCGCGTTTGCTCCCCCGTTCACGCAGGGCAAGCGCATTTGAGTGATCTGGTCGACCGGGATATTGGCCCGTCCTCCCCCGATAGGGGAAGGTGGCGCGTGCGCAAGCACGCGACGGAGGGGTGGACGCTGAACTTGCAAGCAGCGGCGTTTCCCCCTCAGTCAGCTTCG
>JAKFYF010000031.1 GCA_021731005.1 Hyphomonadaceae bacterium | reverse complement strand
TCGTTTCGGTGCGCACGCGCTGGTTCGAATTGGCGATCGGGGTTTCGGTGCGGGTTCCGTCCGCGCCAATGCTCAGGCTGGGCAGCCAGGACACCCCGAATGCCCCGCGTGCGCGCCAGCGCGCGGCGCGGTAGCGGGCCTCCACAATCTGCAATTCCGGGCTGCCGCCGAGCGCTTCGCGGGCAAAGGTCGACATCTCGGTCGAGTTCAGATCGTCAAGCCAAGTCGCGGCAGGGGAGGTGGCGAGTTCGGCGGCGCGCTCGGCCCCAATCGCGTCGGCCGCCACATAGGAATCCGGCTCCGCGGGAAGGTGGCGCCCCGCGCAGCCGGTCGCCGCCGCAGCCAGCCCCAGTCCGATAAGAAGGCGCATGCGATATTTCATTCGTCCCCTCGGATTCCCCGGACACTTAGGGCAAGTCCCTCTCGAAAGTCAATAAAAACACATTGATTTTCGATAATTTATGACGAGTGTGGCCCATGGCTGTCCCCGCTTCAGCACTAATGATGCCGCTCGCGCGCCATTCGGATGCGCGCCGCTGCTTGGCTTGCTTCGGCTAAGCCGCAAGCTTATTCCCGGCCCCTCGTGATCACCCCGAAGCCAACCGGCGGCGACAAGCTGCGGCTAGAGCGGGCGCCAGCGTCCGCGTGGCTCGCCGGCGGACTGGCGCTGATCGCGGGGCTTTTGGCGTTGTTCGCCAGCCCCTGGTCGGCGTTTCTGATGCTGGCGGCGGCAGCCTGCGGCGTCTGGGCTGCAAGCGAGCTGCGCCGCTATCAGATTGCCCCGCGCGGAGGCCAGAGCGCGTTGGGCCGACTGGAGGACCTGGCTCAGCTGCTGGAGGCGCTGCCCGATCCGGCGCTGCTGGTTGACCAAAACTCCCGGGTGATCGGCTCCAATGCCGCTGCGCTGCAGCGCATGCAGTTCAGGGCCCAAGGCCAGTTCCTTACCGCCATACTGCGCCATCCTGATGTCCTGGAAGGCGTCCAGGCGGCGGTGGGGCAGGGCGATACCAAGTCAATCGTGTACGAATCGGGCGCCCAGCTCGAGCGCCATACGCGCTGCTACATCGCGCCGCTGACCTGGGGAAATGCGCGCGGCGCGATGCTGGTGTTTCACGATGAAACCGCGCGCGTCTCCACCGAACGGATGCGCGCGGATTTTCTTGCCAACGCCAGCCATGAATTGCGTACGCCGCTGGCTTCGCTGTCGCTGTTGATCGAGACAATTGGCGGCGCCGCGCGCGATGACACGGCGGAGCGGGACCGCTTCCTCGCGATGATGCAGGTGCAAGCCGACCGTATGCGCCGGCTCATCGACGACCTTTTGTCGCTCTCGCGCATCGAACTCGACGAACACGTGCCGCCGACCGACCGCGCCGACCTGGCCGCGATTGCGCGGGAGGTGGCCGATACGCTGCGTGGGGTCGCCGCCGAGCGGAGCGTACGCCTTCGGCTCGAAGCGCCAGACCAGCCGATGCAGGTGATTGGCGAGCGCTTCCAATTGGTCCAGGTGATGCAGAACCTGATCGACAATGCGGTAAAATACTCGCCGGCGGGCGGCGAGGTTCGGATCGAGGTTGCGGCCGGCGGCGACCAGGAGGCTGCCGCCCTCGCCGCGGGCAGGCGTTGGGAGGGCAGCGGCCGTGTCGCGCTGCTGAGCCCGCCGGTATCCGCCGGCAAGGCCTATACCTTTGTTCGGGTGGAAGATTCCGGCCCCGGCATTGCCCCCAGACACTTGCCCCGGCTGGGCGGGCGCTTTTTCCGGGTCGAACGCGAAACGGGCCAGGAGCGGGGCGGCACCGGCCTGGGGCTCGCCATCGTCAAGCACATTATCAGTCGTCACCGCGGCGGATTGCTGGTCGAGAGCCAGTTCGGCCGCGGTTCGGCGTTCGCCTTCTATGTGGAATCGGCGGAATAGGGGCGGGGCATGGCCCTGTATTTCACATCAGTGTCACGAACCGCCGCTAGAAGCCGTGGCGATGGCTTGGAGCGGCCCGTGCGGGGGCGGCCTGTGATGGTATGGGGTTTCGCATGGAGTTTTCCGCAGCCGGCGCCGAGCGCGCGACGCACTCCCCGATGAATGCTCCGGTGGTCACCGCGGCGGCGGGATCGCTCATCGGCGCGCGCGTCAAGGTAGCGGCCCGCGACATCAATGTTTCCTACGGCGACAAGCAGGCGCTGTTCGATGTTTCCCTCGACGCGCCCGACCGCTCCGTCACCGCCTTCATCGGTCCATCAGGCTGCGGCAAGACCACGTTCCTGCGCTGCATCAATCGCATGAACGACACCATCGAGGGTTGCCGCGTTACCGGCTCTCTGCAGATCGACGGCAAGGAGGCTTACGGCCGTGACGTCGACCCGGTGGTGCTGCGCACGCGCGTGGGGATGGTGTTCCAGAAGCCCAATCCGTTTCCGAAATCGATCTACGAAAATGTGGCCTACGGGCCGCGCATCCACGGCATGGCCAAATCGAAGGCGGATATGGACATCGTGGTCGAGAAATCGCTGCGGCGCGCTGGATTGTGGGAGGAAGTGAAGGACCGCCTCTCGCAATCGGGGACGAGCTTGTCGGGTGGCCAGCAGCAGCGCTTGGTGATCGCCCGTACGGTGGCCGTCGAGCCTGACGTGATCTTGATGGACGAGCCGTGCTCGGCGCTCGACCCGATCGCCACCGCGAAGATCGAGGGCCTGATCGACGAGATGCGCGAAAATTATTGCATCATCATCGTCACCCATTCGATGGCGCAGGCGGCGCGCGTTTCGCAAAAGACCGCTTTCTTCCATCTCGGCAAGCTGATCGAAACTGGCGCGACCGAGGAGATCTTCACCAATCCGCGTGACTCGCGTACGCAGGATTATATTACCGGCCGGTTCGGCTAAGAATTCGCAGGCATGACAGAACACACCGTCAAGGCGTTTACCGAGGAACTGGACGCGCTCACTCAGGAAGTGGCGCGCATGGGCGGGCTCGCCGAGATCGCGATCAAGGATAGCCTCAACGCGATCGCTAGGCGCGACACCGAGCTGGCGCAAGCGGTGATCGCCCGCGACGCGCGCATCGACGCCGAGCAGCGCGATGTGGAAAAGCGCGCCATCCGCGTGTTCGCTTTGCGTCAGCCCATGGCGAGCGATCTGCGCGTCGTGCTCACCGCCTGGCGCATCGCCACCGAACTGGAGCGCGTCGGCGACCTCGCCAAGAACATCGCCAAGCGCTCGCTGATCCTGAGCCAGGGCGAACCGATGGAGGTGATCAAGAGCGTCGAACGCATGGGCAAGATCGTACTCGCGCACATCCAGCAAGTGCTCGACGCCTACGCCAACAAGGACGTGCAATCGGCGATCGCGGTCTGGCGCGCCGACGACAATATCGACGCGCACTACAATTCGCTGTTTCGGGAATTGCTCACCTACATGATCGAGGATCCGCGCACCATCTCCTCGGGCGCGCACCTTTTGTTCATCGCCAAAAACCTTGAGCGCATCGGCGATCATGGCACCAATATCGCCGAGCACATCCATTTCCTGGTCACCGGCGAAGAAATCGGGACAGAGCGGCCCCGCGGCGAAGCGGAAGCGGGCGATTGATCATGGCGAAAGCGCCATATGTGCTGGTTGTCGAAGACGAGGCGGCGCTGGCGGACCTGCTGCGATACAATCTCGAGAAGGAAGGTTATCGCGTTAGCGTCGCCAGGGATGGCGAGGAGGCGCTGGTCGTGGCCGCGGAGGAGACGCCCGATCTGGTGGTGCTCGATTGGATGCTGCCCAAGGCGCCGGGCGTCGAGGTGTGCCGGCGGCTGCGCGGGCGCCAAGACACGCGCAATACGCCCATCGTCATGCTGACCGCGCGGGTCGAAGAGAGCGACCGCATCCGCGGGCTCGACACCGGCGCCGATGATTACATCACCAAGCCGTTCTCAATGAGTGAATTGCTGGCGCGGCTGCGCGCGGTGATGCGGCGCATCCGGCCTGGGCTCGCCGACGACAAGATCGTCTGCGGCGACATCGTCATGGATCGGGCCCAGCATCGGGTTAAGCGGCGCGGGCGCGAGGTGCGCCTTGGCCCGACCGAGTTTCGCATTCTCGACCATCTGATGCAGCATCCTGGCCGGGTGTTCTCGCGCGAGCAATTGCTCGACGCCGTGTGGGGCTCGGATGTGTACGTGGAGGCGCGCACCGTCGATGTGCATATCGGGCGCCTGCGCAAGGCGCTGATGGTGGGCGAAGAAGCCGACCCGATCCGTACCGTGCGCAGCGCCGGTTACGCGATCGAGGATTGAGCATCTACCATTGACGGATCGATCAAATAGCTCCGCGCGCAGAATTGGCAGCGGGCATGCAGGAAGCCGTCTGGCTCGATCAGGTCGCGCAATTCGTCCGCCGGAAACCGGCGCATCACTTGCGCGAGGCGGCCTTCGTCGCAGCTGCAGCGGTCGGCGAGCGGGCTGGGCTCGCCCATGCGCGCGCCTTCTTGGTGGAAGAGGCGGTAGAGCAGGCGATCGCTCGCCAGCGCGGGATCGACCAGCTCTTCGTCGGTCACGGTTGCGAACAAGTGCGATGCGCGGGCCCAGTCTTCTCCAGTCTCGCCGCGGGCGGCGTCCGCTGCAATTCGCTGCATCAGCACACCGCCGCCGCGCCACAGCGGGGGAGCGCCGCCGAGCACTTCACCGACGGCGAGGCGGATGCCGGTGTCGGTCTGCTCGCTGCTACGGAAGTAATTCTCCGCGCAGGCCGCCAGTGTTTCGCCGTCGAGCGGCACGACGCCTTGATACGGCGTCTCGCCTTCGCCCCGGTCGAGCGTCATCACGAGATTGCCAGCGCCAAGCAAAGCGGCGGGCGCAAGCCGGTGCGCATGTAAGAGATCAGCGCCCTGACGCATGCGCGCGTAACCTCGCAAGCCGCCCGCCGCGTGCTCGGCGACCAGCAATGACACCGGCCCATCGCCCTGCGCCTGCACCACCAGCCGGCCGTCGACTTTCAGCAACGAGCCAACAAGCGCGGCCAGCGTCAACGCCTCGCCCAGCAACATCGCCACCGGGCGCGGATAATCATGGCGGCGCAAAATCGAATCGAGCGCCGCCCCGACACGCACGACGCGCCCGCGCACGGGGGCGTTGTCGAGGGAGAAAGGGGCGATGACGTCGTTGTTCATTGTTCGTCATGCCAACAAAAAACATCGTCATTCCGGACGCGCGGAGCGCGATCCGGAACCCAGGGGCAACCAGCGCGGCGTTTGCCCTGGGTTCCGGGTATCGCTTCGCGATCCCGGAATGACAGTGTTCTTTGCATAGGAGCTAAAGCTTTCCCTGACACCACATCAGCACGGCTTTTTGCGCATGCACGCGGTTCTCCGCTTCGTCCCAGACCGCGCTTTGCGGGCCGTCGATCACGGCGGCGCTTACTTCTTCGCCGCGATGCGCCGGCAGGCAATGCAGGAAGAGCGCTTCCTTGCTGGCGCACGCCATCATATCGTCGGTGACGGCGTAGGGCGGGAACGCCGCCATGCGCGCGTCCTTGTCCACATCGCCCATCGAGACCCACGTGTCGGTAACGACGACATCGGCGCCGGCGATGGTGGCTCGCGCATCTGTACTCACTGCAACGTCAGCGCCCGCCGCCCTTGCGGCGGCGATCTCCCGCGCGCACGGCGCGTAGCCGGGCGGCGTCGCGATCCGCAGTTTGAAATCCAGCTTCTCCCCCGCATGCACGAACGAGGCGCAGACATTGTTGCCGTCACCGAGCCAGGCGATAGTCTTGCCGGCGATATCGCCCGCCCATTCCTCGATGGTCATGATGTCGGCGACGATCTGGCAGGGATGGGAGAGGTCAGTGAGCCCGTTGATCACGGGAACGTCGGCGGCATGAGCGAAATTCACCAAATCATCGTGTTTGTTGGCGCGCATCATCACCGCGTCAACCATCCGCGAGAGCACGCGCGCGGTGTCCTCGATGGACTCCCCGCGTCCCAATTGCGTGTCGGCGGCGCTGAGCGCGATCGCGTGTCCGCCCAATTGCGTCATGGCGATCTCGAAGGAGACGCGCGTGCGCGTGGAGTTTTTCTGAAAGATCATGGCTAGCGCGTGGTCGGCCAGCGGGGCGTCCTCGTCGGGCTTGGCGTTGGGCCAATCCAGCCGCAGCGCCTTGCGCGCATGCGCCTCATCCAGGATCGCGCGCAGCTCTTCACGCGAAAGCGCGGCTATGTCGAGGAAGTGGCGGGGCGCTGTCATGCCTGGTTCGCCGGCGTCCTCGCCGACGATACGCCGGCGGTCCAAGGGGTGGTGGTCACGCGCTCGCCTGCACGATTTGCGCCGTCAGCGCCGCATCGATGGCGTCGATCGCGTAGCTCACTTGCGCTTCATCGATGATCAGCGGCGGCGCCAGGCGCAACACGTTGTCGCCGGCTACGCCCACTAGCACCTTGCGATCACGCAGCACGCCTTGGATCGGCTTGGGATCGATCTTGAGCTTCAATCCGCGCAGCAAACCGCGCCCGGTGACAGCGACGACCAAATCCGGATGGCGATCCCTCAAGCTCTCCAGCCCTTGGGTCAGGTGGTTGGCGATCTTGTTGACGTGCTCCATCAGAGCGGGCTTGGCCAATTCATCATAGCAGGCATTGCCCACCGCCATCGCCAACGGATTGCCGCCGAACGTGGTGCCATGCACGCCTTTGACCATGCCCTTGGCGGCGTTCTTTGTGGCCATGAATGCGCCCATCGGGAAACCGCCGCCGACGCCCTTGGCCACCGCCATGATGTCGGGCGTGACGCCCGCCCATTGGTGCGCCCACATCTTGCCGGTTCGCCCGGCGCCGGATTGCACTTCGTCGAAGATCAGCAGGAAGCCCATTTCGTCGGCGAGCTTGCGCAGCCCGCGAATGTATTCATCGCTCACCGCGCGCACGCCGCCTTCGCCCTGCACCGGCTCGATGATCACCGCCGCCGTGGTGGGGCCCGCAAGCTTCTTCACCGCATCGAGGTCGCCCCACGGCGCCTGGATGTAGCCGGGCAAGCGCGGCCCGAAGCCATCCAGATAGGAGGGATTACCGGATGCATTGATCGCCGCATAGGAGCGGCCATGGAACGAGCCTTGGAAGCCGATGATATCGACGCGCTCGGGATTGTTGTTGGCGGTGTGATACTTGCGCGCGGTCTTGAGCGCGCCCTCGATCGCCTCGGTGCCGGAATTGGTGAAAAACACCACTTCGGCGAAGCAATCGCGCACATATTTGGCCGCGAGCTCTTCCTGGCCCTGGACCTTGAACATGTTCGAGGTGTGCCAAAGCTTGGCGGCCTGTTCGGTCAGCGCCTTCTGCAACACGGGTGCGGCGTGGCCGAGTGCGTTGACGGCGATGCCGGCGATGCAATCGAGGTACTTATCGCCCTTATCGTCCCAAATCCAGCAACCCTCGCCGCGCACGAAAATCTGCTCCGGCGGGGAATAGACGGGAAGGATATGGCTTTCTGGCATTGTGCTCTCACGGAAAAAGAAAGGCGCGGTTTTGAGCCGAGCCGGGTGAGGGGTCAAGCATTATGGACCGCCGACGTCTCGTCGGCCAGTGTTGCCGGCGGGACGCCGGCGGTCCATAAACCTGCATGCGAAAAGATCACACCATCCCCCGCGGCGACCTGCATCGCCTCATCCACAAATCCGCCGTGCTCCAGGGCAACTCGCTGGGCGATCCCACCACGCGCGACCTCTTGGTCTGGACACCGCCCGGCTGGAAGTCGGGGGAGGCGGTCCCGCTGCTGGTCGACCTCAAGGGCTATTGGTCCTCGGCGCTGGCGCATGCGAACTGGCAGCCGCACGGGGAGAACGTGCCTGAGCGTTTGGATCGCCTCGCGCATGAGGGCATGGCGCGGGCCGTGGTAGCTTTCCCCGATTGCTTCACCGCGCTCTACGGCAATCAATATCTCAACAGCGAAGGGTCCGGCCGCTACGGCGACTATATCTGCGAAGAGATCGTCCCGTTTATTGAACAGAAATTCGGCTGCGGCGGGC
Organism: Hyphomonadaceae bacterium; assembly: GCA_021731005.1. Lineage (GTDB taxonomy): Bacteria > Pseudomonadota > Alphaproteobacteria > Caulobacterales > Aquidulcibacteraceae > Vitreimonas. Next base: position 3,247 of record JAKFYF010000031.1, on the reverse strand, counting down.
AGGGAAAACGCGGCGTGTTCGGAAAATCCTCGGGCGGCTATGGCGCGGCCTGGCACGGCATGAACAGGAGCGATTTCTGGAGCGCGATCTCGATCAATAGCGGCGACATGGGGTTCGATGCGCTGTTTATCCCGACACTCTACGACGATGTCGAACGGCTGCGGAAGCACGATTACTCGATCGAAAAATATGTGCGCCACGTCGAGAGTCAGAACAAACTCGGCCACGGCGACCGCATGTGCCTGATGGATCTCGCCATGGGCGCATTCTACGATCCCGATCCGACGCAATTCCGCAACATGCGCCTGCCGCTCGATCCGCACACTGGCGAACTCATCGCCGAACGTTGGGACAATTGGATGAAGCACGATCCGGTAGTGATGTTCGACGCGCTCGGCGAAAATCTGCGCAAGCTGAAGCTGATCTATATGGATTGCGGCAACCACGATAATTTCCGCATCCACCTCGGCATGCGCCGCTTCGCCAAAAAGCTCGCCGCCGCCGGCATCGCGCATACGTACGAAGAATTCGACGACGATCACATGGACGTGGACTATCGGATGGATGTGTTCCTGCCGAAGCTGGCGGGGGCGCTGAGCGCTTGACGGGCGCTTCATTGATGTATATACAATAAATGCCCAACCCGCCGCCCGGATTCGAATGGGACGAAGCCAAAGCCGCCAGCAATTGGCGCAAGCACGGTGTTTCGTTCGCGGATGCGCAGTGGTTTGACTTCAAAGGCGCAACTCGAACGGAAGATTTGCGCTTCGACTATGGCGAGACGCGCATTCTTGCACTGGGAAGGATTCGGAGAGCACTGCATGCCATCGTCTTCACAGAGCCGAACCAAGAAACGGTCCGCGTCATCAGTCTCCGAAAAGCGACTGCCCAAGAGCGCGCGACCTATCTTGCCGCCGGGGGTCGCTGAAGGATCGGCGCCGTTCGATCCGGACGATTTGCCCATGACGCCGGAAATGATCCGCCGCATGCGGCCTTTCAGTGAGGCGGAACAAGACGTATGGCGGCGCGCCGTCGACCGCGCCCGTGGGCGCCCGCCAACGGAGGCCCCCAAGCGAGCCGTGAGCATTCGTCTCGACCCCGATGTGCTCGCGCATTTCAAGCAAGGCGGCCCTGGCTGGCAAAGCCGCATCAATGCCGCGCTGCGCAAGCAGGCGAAGCTCAAGGCGAAGTGATCTCACTCACAAACGCCACGCACTCAGCCGGCAGCGCGGGCGCGCAGAGCCAAGAAGCCGGTGCTCACAAGCGCGGTAACCTTTCGGTGAGTAATTGTTTACGCTTCCGGCGCCATACTCAACGCGCATTAAGCAAGGACGCGGAACATGTTTGGCGCGATCTGGCTGAAATTGGCGCTGAAAAGCGCTTTCGCCGCGGCGGGCGCGGCGCTGGCCGGCCTTGGGTTCATGCTGCTGGCGAGCGCCTCCATTCAGTACGACGAGATCGTCGCGCCGAAGATGAGCCGGCTCGTGGGCTCGCTGGACGCCGTCGCCGACGCCGGGCGAAGGCTGCTTTCGCCGCAGCATTAACGGATTTTCCAGCGCCCGCGCGCACAAGCTTGCCCCATGGCGCAGCATTTCGATCTCATTGTCATTGGTTCCGGCCCCGCCGGGCGACGCGCGGCGGTGCAGGCGGCCAAGCTGAAGAAGAGCGTGCTGGTGGTCGAGCGCGGCCGCCGGGTCGGGGGCGTATGCGTACACACCGGCACCATACCCTCGAAGACCCTGCGCGAAACCGTGCTCAATCTCTCCGGCTGGCGCGAGCGCGGCTTCTACGGACGCGCCCACCGCAACAAGGAAAACATCACCGCCGAGGATCTGCGCCGGCGCCTCGCCATCACGCTCGACCACGAAGTGGAAGTGCTGGAGCATCAATTCGCGCGCAACAACGTTGCCTGCGTGGCCGGCGTGGCCCGATTTCTCGCTCCCAGCGCGATTGAAGTCACTGGCGAAACCGGCGAGATCAAGCACTTCCACGGCGAGCGCATCATCCTCGCGGTCGGCACCGCGCCGTATCGGCCCGCCGACATTCCGTTCGACGGCGAAACCATTGTCGACGCCGACGATATCCTCGAACTCAAGCGCCTGCCGCGCTCGCTGGCGGTGATCGGCGCCAGCGTCATCGGCGTTGAATACGCGACCATCTTCTCGGCGCTCGATGTGAAAGTCACTGTGATCGAACCAGGCGAAAGCCTGCTCGGCTTCGTGGACCGCGAATTGGTCGATGAGTTCATCCACGATCTGCGCGATCGCGGCGTCAATCTGCGCTTCAAGAGCAAGGTCGAGCGCGTGCGCCGGGTCGGGCCGCAGGCATGTCTGATCGATCTTGAGGATCATCGCCAGATCGCCGCCGACATGGTCCTGTTCGCCGCCGGCCGCAAAGGCGCGACAGATTCGCTCAATCTCCAAGCCGCCGGCCTTGAGGCGGACGCGCGCGGGCGCATCGGCGTCGACAAAGCCAATTTCCGCACCGCGGTCGCGCATATCTACGCGGTCGGCGACGTAATTGGCTTTCCGAGCCTCGCCTCCACCTCGATGGAGCAGGGGCGCATCGCGGCGTGTCATGCGTTCGGCGAGGCAGCGCAGGCGCCGCCGCAATTCTTTCCCTACGGCATCTACTCGGTGCCGGAAATCTCGACCATCGGCATGACCGAGGAAGAGGTGCGCGAGAAGGCGATCCCGTTCGAGACCGGCATCGCCCGTTTCCGCGAAACCTCGCGCGGCCACATCATGGGGCTCAATTCCGGCTTCATGAAAATGATCTTCGCCATCGAGACGCGCCGCTTGCTCGGCGTGCATATCGTCGGGGAAGGCGCGACCGAACTCATCCATATCGGCCAGGCGGTGCTCAATCTCGGCGGCGGCTTGGACTATTTCGTCGAGAACACCTTCAACTACCCAACCCTCGCCGAAGCCTACAAGATCGCCGCCCTCGACGCCTACAACCGCATGCCCCAGCGCCAGCCCAGCGCGGCGATCTTCGAAGCGCCAGCGCGGTTCGCGGCGAAAGCTGGCTAACTGGAGCGGGCGGCGGGAATCGAACCCGCACGAAAAGCTTGGGAAGCTTTCAGGCTACCACTACATCACGCCCGCGTTGGATTTTGCTTAAAGCATCTTGCAGAAAATCGGAATCAGGGGATTCACGGCGGGGGCGAATTCTGATTCACCATGACCGGAGGTCGGTCATGGGTAAAAGTCATTCGCTGGATTTGCGGGCTCGGGTGGCGGGCCGG
>JAKFYF010000283.1 GCA_021731005.1 Hyphomonadaceae bacterium | reverse complement strand
GCGTGCAGGACATGCCCGGGCGCAAAGCGCGTCAACGGTCCCGCGATGGCGTAGCGCGCGCGTACCCGGCGCAGCCCCGCCGCATCGATATCGGCGGCGAAAGCCTGCAGGCGTTTGCGCCCTACGCCCTGCTCTGGCCCCAGCGCGCGCACCTCCCAGCCCGCGCACGCCGCCAAGGGCGCAAGCGCGGCATTGGCTATGAAGGTCACCTGCTCGATGCCAAACAGCAGCGCTGTTTCCATGATGCCGGCAATCATGCGCCCCAGCATGTCGCGCCGCGGGCCGCCCCGGGGCGTAGCGGGCGCGGGACAAAACCGCGTCGCTTCCCAAACCGAAGGTCCCGAAGGCGGGGACCCCGCGCACAGATAGGCGAAGACTTCGCCCAGAAGATGAGGGCGGGTTGTGGGCAAAAGCCGCGCCGAGCCGCGCACCGGCGCACGCGCGCTATCGGCCTCGATCAGATAGACCGCCTCGGCGCTGTCATAAGCATCGATCTCAAGCCCCGCTTGCTCGGCCAGCGCCCATTTGAGCTCATCGATGAACACCGATTTGCGCTGGCGATGCATCTCCATCAGCGCGTGATGGAACTGGCGGCGGTTCTCGGCGGTGACGATGTGGATCATCGGTTTCGGCGCTCCCTATTGGTGAGCGGCGAAGCTCCTCATTTCGCGCGCCGAGTGAAAGAGGCACGATTGCGTCACTTGACAAGTCGCGCACCGCAGACGCGCGCGCTCACATCGCCACATCCTCCATGCGCAATTCCCCGTCGCGCAGCGCCCGCACGAACGCCTGCACCCGGGTCGCCACCCCGTATTTGCCCATGATGCGACGCACCGTGTTGTGGATGGTGTGTTCGCTGAGGCCAACGATGACGCTGATTTCAAAATCACTCTTGCCGCGCGCGATCAGTTCAAGACATTGCCGCTCGCGCCGGCCAAGCCGCACCCGCCGGCGCGGGGCTGGCGTGCTGAGCAAGCGGCGCGCGCTTTCATGGGCGTAGACCGCATACCAATGAGCATCGCGTACATGGAGGGGATCAACCCCGTCGGGGCCGATGGCGAGCGAACACGACGCCGGCAGCGCATCGGGGGCGTGGATCGGGATGGTAAACCCATCGCCCAATCCCACATCGGCCGCTTCATGCAAGATCTCGATCTGGTCGGCCGCAAGGCCGTGGCGAAACCGCCAATCCGACCATTGGAACGGCAACACCTGGCGGCGCGCGGCCAAGAACACCGGGTCGCGCGCGGCGTAATTGTTGGCGCTGAAGCGCTCAAGCCAGATTTTGGGATAATTGACCATCATGACCGCCCCGGGCGGGGGCTTCAGCGGATCGACGTGAGAGGCGCAAGCAGCATGGCAAAATCCAAGCGCGCCCACCTCGCGCATGAAACGCTCGCCAATGATTTCGGCGCTGGTTGCCTGATCGCAGAATTCCGCGAACGCCCAATTCACCCGCGCATGCATGGCCCTTCTCTCCGCCGCCCTCCAATCAACCCAACATTGTCATTAGCGTCGCAAACCCATGCGCTTACAAGCCCTCCAAGGCGCGACCGCCGCGCTATATTTTCCCCAATATTTTCTGAAACATGAGCCTCAAGCGCGTGTGGGGAGGGCGCGCCTAAAACCGCGCATGCCAAGGGCGACATCGAGGCGTTGTCGCCAAGCGCTGCGCTCAGGCATGCCGCAGACGCTTGTCGCCGAGCCGCAACGCTCCATGTCGGCTTAATACGTCCTTTTATATTGATTTTGTCGTCATAATCGGCCATATATGGCCTTATGATAAGAACTGGACAGGAGCTGCTGAGCGAACTCGGTGCGGCCATCAGAGCGCGCCGGATCGCCCAGAATTGGACCCAAGAAGAGGCAGCGCTACGCGCTGGCATGGGGGTGCGCACCTGGCGGCGTTTGGAGCAGGACGGCCAGGCCACCACCGAACACCTCGTCAACGCCGCGATTGCACTACGATGCGAGGACCAAGTGCTGGGCCTTTTTCCGATACAAGCCGCGCGCAGCATGGACGAACTGCTCAAACAGCAACGCAAAGTGGCGCCGCCCAAGCGCGCGGCGCGCGTGCGCAAGGCCAAGCGCACATGAAACTTGCGCCCGGAACCGCCCTTGACATTGCCCTTGCCTTCGACGCCGCGCGGCCGCGACTGCGGGTAGGCCGCTTGGCGATGGATCAGCGCGTGGCGCAGCTCGAATGGTCACGCGAAATCATCGACCGCGGCCTCAACGTCGCGGCCTTGAACTATCCCCCCGAACCCGGCCTCATCGGCGCGCGCAGCGCGGACTTTGAGGGCCTGCATGGCTTCTTGGCCGACAGCCTGCCCGAAGGCTGGGGTCATCTTGTGATGCGCAAACGGCTTGCCAAGCTCGGGCTCGACATCGCGTCCCTGACGCCGGTCGAACGCTTGGCTTTGGTCGGCGATAGCGGCCGGGGTGCGCTTACTTTTGAACCGGCGACGACGCCAGGCGCCGATGATGGCGAGGCTCTCGATCTTGATGCATTGGCTGAGGAAGCCGCGCACATCCTGGCCGGTGAAGGCGGCAAACTCGCCGATGTGCTGGCGAAACTCGCGGGAGGATCGGGCGGCGCGCGCCCCAAAGTGCATGTCAGCTTCGACGCTGCAGGAAACGCCTCGGTCGGCGCGGGCGAAGCCGCGCCCGGTCACTCAGCCTGGATCGTCAAGTTTCGAGCGCCCGATGACCCCGTCGATATTGGTCCCCTCGAATCTGCCTACGCCATGATGGCGCAAGCGGCCGGTCTTGAAATGAGCGAGCACAGGCTGATTGCCGCAAAAAAAGGCCCAGGCTATTTCGCGACACGCCGCTTTGATCGCCCTGCGCCAGGCCAGCGCTTGCACATGGTCTCCCTTGGCGGCGCATTGGAGACGCCCGCGCATCTGCCTTCGAGCTATGATGTCTTGTTGCGTGCGACACGGATGATCACACGCCGGGCCGAGGATGTCGCCCATACCTTTCGGCGCATGGTGTTCAACGTTCTGGCCCATAACCGCGACGATCATGTGAGGCAGCATTCTTTTCTCATGGATGAAACCGGCGAGTGGCGTCTGGCGCCGGCCTACGACCTGACTTACGCCGCCGGTCCAGGCGGGGAGCACTATCTCGACATCGAAGGCGAAGGGGCAACGCCGACGCGCGCGCACGTCGCAAGCCTGGGCGCCAGACATGGATTAAAGCCTCGCCAGATCGCCGCCATGATCGACGCCGTCAGGGCCGCAATCAGCGACTGGCCAAAGTTCGCGCGCCAAGCCGGCGTCAGCGCCGCCTCGGCGAAAACCGCGCGACAGGCCCACGCCCGCGTGTGGGCGAACTTCTGATCACTCGCGCGGTTGGCCCCAGACTCAGTCCTCTCGGGATTGTTACAATTCCTAGGCACTTGCAATTATTCACCTAGGAATTGTAACATAGGCCATGCCTCAGCTGTCCCACCGAGAAAAGGCCATCAAGCTCGCCCGCCAGAAGGGTGTGGCTCGCACGCGCGACTTCGACGCGATTGGGGTGCCGCGCGTCTATCTCCAGCGCCTTGAAAAAGATGGCGTGCTTGTTCGTCAGTCACGGGGTGTCTATCGACTCGCCGGTGCTGACATCTCGGCGGCGCACAGCCTCGCGGAAGCGGCCAAGGCGACGCCAAACGGTGTGATCGCGCTCCTCTCGGCCCTGCAATTTCACGAACTGACAACCCAGACGCCGCACGAGATCTGGATGCTGCTGGCGTCCAAAGCGTGGGCCCCCATCGACCCGCCTGTGAAGCTCCGCATCATGCGCGCGAGCGAAGCGACGCTTCAGGCGGGCGTAGAGCGTCACAAAATTGACGGCGTTTCGGTGCCCATCACCTCACCCGCCAAAACGGTCGCCGACTGCTTCAAGTATCGCAACAAGATCGGGCTGGATATTGCGCTTGAAGCGCTGCGCGATGCGCTGCGCACGAAGCGCGCGAGCGTGGATGCGATCTGGCGATTTGCCCAACTCAACCGGGTCGCCACCGTCATGCGGCCCTACCTTGAGGCCACACAATGACGAAGCCGCCGCTTAAAAATGTCGGCGTCTCGGTGCGCACTCGCCTCAGCGATAAGGCGCGGGCGGGCCGCGAGAACGTCCAACTCCTCCTCACGCGCTTTGCCATCGAACGCCTGCTCTTTCGGCTGGCGCAAAGCGCCCACCGCGACACATTCATTCTCAAAGGCGCCATGTTGTTTTCGCTATGGGCGCCCGTTCCTTATCGCGGCACGGGCGACCTGGATTTGCTCGGCCAGGGCGATGCCGCGCCCGAACGCATGGTCGCGATCTTCCAAGACATCTGCCAGCAGGCCGCGCCCGACGATGGGCTCGAATTCAACGCCAGCAGCATCCGCGCGGAAGTGGCGCGCGCCGAGGATGAATATAGCGGCGTGCGCGTGACGCTGACGGCCACGCTCGCCAAGGCGCGCCTGCCCCTCCAAGTCGACATTGGCTTCGGCGACGTGGTGACGCCCGGCGCGCAAGAAATCCGCTATCCCTCGCTGCTTGGCTTTCCCGAACCTCGCCTTCATGCCTATCCACCCGAGACCGTGGTCGCCGAAAAGCTCGAAGCACTGGTCTCGCTTGGGATGCGCAACAGCCGCATGAAGGACTTCTTCGACCTATGGGCCATTGCGAAGACCTTCGCGTTCGACGGCCCGACACTGGCGCGCGCCGTCGCCGCTACGTTTGCGCGTCGGCAGACGCCCTTCCCCGATGGGATGCCGGTTGCTCTCGGCGCCAGGCTACTAGCGCGTATCCACGTAATAGCCGGTGCGGCCGCTGCACTGCCCACCCCGATCATTCTTGTGGGCGTTGAGCTTGCTGTCCATCTTCGACCGCCGGAACTGCTTGTGGCATTGCGGGCACTGAAAGATATAGGTCGGCGCGCCGCTGCCGGTGCGCCGCACGGGCGCCGCACGCACGGCCCGGAAGGAGCTTGCCGGCGGCGATACGCGCCGCGTCGGCGGCGCGACCAGCACGGCGCCGGTCGGCGTCAGCTCCACCTGGTGGAGCGGGACGAACGTATCGCTGGTGACGCGCGCGTCGTCGATACGGTCGAGGCGGTAACTGCGGTGAGCGTTGCGATCGCGGTCGTGCACGTGGAGCACAATGTCGCCCTTGCTAGTGCGCCGCAGCGAATACGGCTCGACGACTCGCTTTGTCCGGCGCCCATCCTCCTTGCGATACTCGAGTTCGACGCACAGCCGGTTGGCGGCGGCGAATCGGATCACCTCAACGTGCGCTTGACGCGCCGCGGAGATTGGCAGGCGCAGGTCGCGCTCGCGTAGCACCACCTCACCGGCGCCGCCGCCATAGGCCGCCGGCGCGATCGGCGCGCGGCCGCTGGCGAGCCACTCGAAGAATTCCGGGAGCGCGCCCCAGAACGACTCAAGCGGCGGCAAGGACGGCAGCTGGTGCTTGAGCATGTCCGCCCACGAGCCGGAAAGGCTTTCGCGATGTGGTTCGAGGTCGCTCAGCTTCGGCGGTTGGATATTTTTGTGCGCGCACTTCTGCTTCAACACATCGAGCATGACCGATGGCGCCGGTCGCGCATCGGCGTTGCGGAAGAGGTTGATGACATCATAGAGGTCGCGCGGGCGGGTGCGCTCGCCGAGCGCCCTCACCTTCTCGGCGAAAACTTCCTCGTAAGCATAGGCGCGCGCGCTGAAGCCTTCGACCGGCGCATCACTGTAAGGGTGAAACACCGCGACCTCGACCGGCGGCAGCACCAAGCGCTCATCGGCGAGCAAATCGAGCTTGATGCGCGGCAGGCCGCCGCTCCTCGGCGACACCGGCCCGCAATAGCTGATCCTGCCCTCGCACGAGAGCGAGCCGCGTGTGTTGGGGTAGATGTCGAAGGCCTGTTTGTCGGCAGGGACTTCGATGCCGGCGCGCTCATAGATCCATGCGCCGATCTCGGCGAACACACGCGCTAGAAAGCCGGCGTCGAGATGGGCCGCTTCGGTCAGGGTGAAATCGAGGTCTTCGGAAAACCGGTAGGTTTCGAAATAACACTTCTTGAGGCACGTGCCGCCTTTGAACACCCACACCTCTTTGAGTTCGGGGTGCGCGTAGATGCCGGCCAGCATCCAACCCAGCACGTAGTCCTTTTCGACGACGTTCGGCAGCAGCGACATGCGCTGCGCGGTTGAGAGGATTTCCTGCTTGTCGATCATGCCTTCAGCGCCATTACGCTCGGCACCCACAAGCGCCACCGCGTGGCCAGGCGCGGCGCCGGGATCGAGGGATCGAACTTGGCGTTGCCCTTGGTGAGCCGCTTCTCACATTCCTCGATCAACGCCGCGCCGTTGGGATCTTGTTCGGCCAGGAAGCCCAACCGTTTGAACACGGCGCCGTTGTCGAGGCGGTCGCCATAGGCGAGCAAACGCGCATCATCGCGATCGGTTCGCCGCAGGTAGGCGGCGACACAATCGCCGACGTGCTGGATGCCGCCGCCAAGTTCGGGATCGTCCAGGATGTCGATAACCGTGCGATGCACATCCGACAGTGCGATCTTGGTCTGACCACGCCAAATCGAGATCGTAGCGAACATGCGGCTTTCGGCGACATGCTTCAGCGAGAATTTCGCACCCTGGCGAATCTGCATTTTTTCGCGGACCGGGCGCGCAGTCAGAACGACGATGTCGTTGAACAGCTGCTCTGTCAGATCCCAATGATGCGCAGCTGTGCGGCCGCCGATGTAAGCAGGCCCGAACAGCGCTGGCACGAGGATCCAGGGGTCCTCAAGCACCATGTTGCTGTCGAGGGTCTCCAAGGTGGCGGACACGTAGGCGCCGCGCCTGACGCGGCGAAGCCAGCCCTGCCGGGTCCAGCGAGCGAGCGCTTTCGCCGCCGCGGCCCGATCCAGCCGCAGGATGGTTGCTGTTTCGTCGACCCCGAACACATCGCCGGTTGCCTGCAGCAGCGTGGTTAGCCGCTGGCGGTTGGCCGGGAGTGCTGGAGCGAAAGTCACTTTGGTTTGCACTTATTCTCTTTATTAGTGAACTACTACATTAACAATATACCATGCCTGAGCAGATTACTATAGCCTACTATCTGTAATTCCCCGTTTCATGGTATTTTCGCTATCGTAATGTACTAGGCGGGGCGCACCCCCCCCGGCCGCTCGGATTCGGCATCCGGCGGCAATACCAGAGGATTCGGCGGGATCGTTGACCGACCCCCTGAACAACGCGTGCTCGCGCGCGCTCCTCGCACCTATGCCCGCGCCGCCGCCCGCGTCGAGGGACGCTTCGCTCTAAAGCCCTCGACCCGGCCGGCTTGAGACGCGGGCCGTCAGAGAAGCGTCGCACGCGCGACCCCGGACGACACATTCGTCCCCGGGCTTCAGACGAGGCTCTCATGTCCATCGCAATCCAATCCGAACACGCTGTGCAAACCGGCGTGGTGCTCATTCCGCTCAACAAGCTCAAGAAATCGCCGAAGAATGCGCGCAAGACTCCCCACGGCAAGGCCGAGATTGAGGCGCTCGCCGCCTCGATCCACGCCAAGGGCATGCTGCAGAACCTGATCGTCGAACCTGAGCGTACCGACGACGGCGCCCAGACCGGCGCCTACCTTGTCACCGCCGGCGAGGGGCGCAGGCTCGCACAGATGCTGCGCGTCAAGCGCAAGCAGATTCAGGCGAGCGAACCCATACGCTGCGTCATCGACACCACCAATGACGCGCTGGAGATCAGCCTCGACGAGAACGTGACCCGCAGCGCCATGTCGGTCATGGACGAAGTGGAGGCGTTTGCGAGCCTGGTCGATAATGGCATGAGCGCCGAGGATGTCGCCCGCCGCTTCGGTTGCACCGTCCGGCTGGTGGAGCAACGCCTGGCGCTGGCGCGCTTGTCGCCGAAAATCCGCGCCGCCTATCGCAAGGGCGACATCAATCTCGATGTGGCGCGCGCGTTCGCCATCAATGACGATCATTCCGCGCAGGAACGCGTGTTTCGCCAATTCGCCAAGCCGATCACCCACGCGCCGAGCATCCGCAGCGCGCTGAGCGTTGGCCGCATCCCCGCCCACGACCGTTTGGCGCGGTATGTGGGCGCGGAGCCTTACGAGGCGGCCGGCGGGCGCCTGGTCCGCGACCTCTTCGAGCCCGACATCGTCTTCTTCGACGATGGCGATCTGCTGCAGCGTCTCGCCGGCGAGCGCCTGGAAGCCATGCGCGAGGCGCTGTTGGCCGAAGGCTGGGGCTGGGCCGAGGTCCAGCGCGGCCACGGCCAGATCGAAGGCTGCGCTGGCGAGCGCCTCCACCCAACCCAGCGCAAGCTCAAGCCTGCCGAGAAGAAGGAGATCGCCAGGCTCGAACAAAGGCTCACCGAACTCGACGAAAAGCTGGAGGATGCCGGGCAAGACAATCCGCTCTGGGCCGAGCGCGACGATGTCGAGGCGCGGCTCGAAACCCTCCAGTCGGCGAGCCATGTTTATGATCCCAAGCTCATGGGCCATGCCGGGGCCCTGGTGGCCATCGACCGCGATGGGCGGCCCGTGATCACGCGCGGCCTCATCAAGCGCGCCGACCTCAAGGCGATCGCCAGGCAACAGAAGGTAGCGGCTTCTTCCAGCGCCGAGGCTGACGAGGCGACGGAGGATGCTTGCGAAGCGGAAGCCGGCGGCCCTCGCCTGACCAAGGCCTTGGTCGAAGGTTTGACGAAGGCCCGCACACGCGGTTTGCGCGCAAGCCTCGCGGTCAACCCGCAGATCGCGCTGAGTCTTGTTGTCTTCGCTCTGCTGCGTCGGAGCGCCCATGGCGAGAGTGTTCCCGGCGTTGGCCTCGTCGCGCGCCCCATCGGTTTCGATGACGATGATGATTTCGCACAGGCGCGCGCGGCGTTTGCGGAAGAGGCCTTGGACGACGATCTGGCGCTGTTCGCGCATTGCATTGACCTGCCGGCAGAGCAAACCCTCGCGATGCTTGCCGGCCTCCTGGCCGAGACACTCGATTTCAGCCATGGCGGGCTCTTGCCTCAGGATATGCGTCTGCAGCGCATGAGCGATGCGCTCGCCGGCGCACTCGACCTCGACATGACCCGGCATTGGGAGGCCGCTGAAGACTTCTGGCAGGCCGCGCCCAAGGCGCTGGCGATCTCGGCGCTGCAGACCGCGCCTTCAATCGCAGTCCTGGGCGGGAAAGAGCGAACGGCGATGCTCGCGGCGTTCGGCAAAATGAAGAAGGCCGAACTCGCGCGCACCGCGGCCCAGACCCTGAAAGAGACAGGCTGGCTGCCGGAATTCCTGATCACACCGACGCGGGCCGGCGTGCTCGCCGTCACTGCCGAAGGCGAGCGCGTGCTCGCCGCCGATGCGTGCGCCGCGACCGCAGCGTAGCGCCTCCCAACCTTACCTCACCTCGCGCCGCCGGTTCGCCGGCGGCGCTCTCTTGTCTGGAGTCTCACATGACCACCGATCACACACGCGGCCGGCGCGATGTCGCCGCCGACATCACCGCCAAAATCCTGCGCGAACTCGAACAAGGCGTGCTGCCCTGGCGCAAGCCCTGGGACGGCGCCCGCACCGGCCTGGCGCTGCCGCGCCGCGCCGGCGGCGAAAACTATCGCGGCGTGAACGTGCTCATTCTCTGGAGCGCGGCGATCGAGCGCGGCTACCAATCGCCCTATTGGCTGACCTTCAACCAGGCCGTGAAGCTCGGCGGTCATGTCTGCAAGGGCGAGCGCGGCGAAGCCGTCGTCTATTATGGCCAAGCCACGCGCACGCGGCTTGATGCTGGCGGCGCCGAAATCGAGGATCGCTTCCGTTTCCTCAAATGGTACGTGGTGTTTTGCGCCGACCAGATCGACAATCTGCCGGCGCGGTTTTACCCCGCGCCCGTCTCTGCGGGCCCCATGCCGATGGAAGCTCACGAGCTGTGGTTTTCCAGGCTCGACATCGCCCGCATCCTCACCCGCGATATCGCCTGCTACATTCCCAGCAAGGATGTGATCGGCATGCCCCCGCTTGCCGCCTTCGATACAGCCGAAGCTTACGCCGCCACGCTCAATCACGAAAGCGTGCACGCCACCATGGCGGGCCACCGTGTCGGCCGCGACTTGGGCAAGAGATTCGACAAACATGGGCTTGCCGCCGAGGAGCTGGTCGCCGAGATCGGCGCCTCGATCCTTGGCGCGCACCTTCATTTGCCGCCCCACCACATCCACGACCATGCCTCCTACATCGGTCACTGGATGAAACTGCTCTCTGGCGACCGGCGCGCGTTTTTGACCGCGGCGGCGCAAGCACAGCGCGCTGTCGATTGGCTGCTGGCAAAGAGCCCGGCGCCCGGCGCCGCAACGGAGGCGCTCGATGTCGCGCCTTGAGCGCATCGTCGCCGCCTGCGGCGGCATCCTCTTGGATGGCGGCACGCGCGCGCTCATCTGCGGGCCCGAGCACAGCCGCAAGGATCGCTCTGTATCGCTGAGAGAGACCGAAGACGGCAGGCTTCTCATTCATTGTTTCAGCCCGCGCGATGACTGGCGGTCCGTGCGCGCCGCGCTGGCGGCGAAAGGCTTGCTCGACCTTGAAACGCCGGCAGCCGGACCCAATAGGATCATCGCTCGGAAGATCGCGTCGCAGCCCATGGCGGAAGAGCGGATACGGCGCGCGCGCAGGATCTGGGAAGAAAGCCACGCCATCGGTTTCACGGCGGCTACGATCTATCTGCGCAACCGCGCGATTCCGCCGGACCTCTGGGGCTCGCCGGCGCTGCGCTTTCATCCGCGCATGACCAGTCTGGATGACCGCCGGCGACGCCCTGCGTTGATCGCGGCCATCAAAGATGCGAACGGAGAGGTGCAAGGCGTACAGGTGACGCTGCTCAGTGCGCACGGCGCGGCGAAAGCGGCGGTCCCAACGCCCCGGCGTGTCATCGGCAAGCTGATGGGCGGCGTGGTGCGGCTCGCAGAGCCAAAGAGCGAACTCGTGGTCGGCGAAGGTGTCGAGACCATGCTCTCGGCCACCCAGGCGCTCGGTCTGCCGGGCTGGGCGGCGCTGACCGCCGATAACCTCTCCCAGTTTTGTCCGCCCAAGAGCGTCAAGAAGCTTGTCATCGCCATCGACAATGACGCCGCAGGTTATGCTGCCTGCGAAAGGCTCAAGCGGCGCCTTACCATCGCGGTCGAGATCGCACCGCCGCCCCACGGCGCAGACGACTGGAATGCCGCAGCGTGCATGAAAGCGTGATGGGATGATCCAGATTGCCCGCAATGCTC
>JAKFYF010000284.1 GCA_021731005.1 Hyphomonadaceae bacterium | reverse complement strand
TGCTGCTTGCCGGCGGGGCGATCCATCTCGCCGGCGTTGTCGCCGCGCGCGGGGCGGCGCGGCGCACCAAGTCGGACTGGATGAAGATCGAGCGCGAGCGCGGCATTTCGGTGTCGGCCTCAGTGATGACCTTCGAGCATGAGAATTTGGTGTTCAATCTGCTCGACACGCCTGGCCACGAGGATTTCTCTGAGGACACCTACCGCACGCTCACCGCCGCCGATTCCGCGATCATGGTGCTCGACGCCGCCAAGGGCATCGAGCCGCAAACGCTGAAATTGTTCGAGGTCTGCCGCCTGCGCGACATTCCCATCACCACCTTCATCAACAAGATGGATCGCGAAGCGCTCGATCCGTTCGCGCTGCTCGACGAAATCCATTCAAAGCTGGCGATGGACACCGCGCCCATGTACTGGCCGGCCGCTTCCGGTCAGCGTTTCGCTGGCATGCTCGATCTGAACGCGGACGAATTCGTGCCGTTCAAGCGGCTCGAGGCGGGTGAGCAGGGGTTCGCCAGCCAGGATCGGCAAAAGCGGGGCGCCGCTGATTTTCTTGCCGGCGTGGGCGCGGACGTGCGCGCCGAACTGGAGGAAACCGCGGAGCTCGCCTCCGGAGGCTTTCCCAAATTCGATCTCAAGGCGTTTCGCGAGGGGCATATGACTCCGGTGTATTTCGGCTCGGCCTTGCGCCGTTTCGGCGTGCTTGAAATTCTGGCGGGGCTCGCCGCGCATGCGCCGAACCCGCGCGCGCAGCCCTCGCGCGTCAAGGGCGCGGCGCTTGAGATTGAGCCGGGGCGCGAAGAGGTGACCGGCTTCATTTTCAAGATCCAGGCCAACATGGACCCCAAGCACCGCGACCGCGTGGGTTTCTACCGCATCTGTTCGGGCCGTTTTCGCCGCGGCATGACGCTGAAGACAGCGACGGGCAAGAGCCTCAACGTACACAACCCGCTGATGTTCCTGGCGCAAGAACGCGAGATCGCCGACGAGGCCTTTCCCGGCGACGTCATCGGCATACCCAGCCATGGTGGGCTGCGGGTAGGGGATTCTTTGTCGGAGAGCGGCGAAGTCGTATTCTCCGGCATCCCCAATTTTGCGCCGGAAATCCTGAAGCGCGTGCGCGTGCGCGATCCGCTGAAGCAGAAGCATTTGCGCAAGGCGCTTGAAGCGTTGGGCGAGGAGGGCGTGACCCAAGTGTTCAAGCCGGTGAGCGGGGGCGATCTCGTCGTCGGCGCGGTCGGCGCGCTGCAATTCGACGTGCTCGACGAGCGCATGAAAGCCGAATACGGCCTCGAAGTGATTTTCGAAACCTCGCCCTACCAGGCCGCGCGCTGGGTAAGCGCGGAGGCTCGCGCCGATCTTGAGGCGTTTATCGACAAGTCGAAAATGCAAATGGCCGAAGATGTCGACAACGCGCCGGTGTACCTGGGCAAAAGCGCCTGGGAAATCGGCTACGTGCAGGACAAAAATCCGAAAGTGCGGTTCTCCGCGTCGAAGGAGCGCGCGGCTTAGAGCGCCGCCGCCGAGGTCTTACGCACTTTGAAGAAACGGATGGCGCGCTGGGCGGCTTCTATCGGAACCGCGTTATACATGCGTCCGAACTCTTCGGCGCGCGCCATCGCGTCGTCGTCGCCGCAGCACATGACCGCGATGGTGACGAACAAGGGCCGCTCGATATTGGCGGCGCGGCAGATCATGGCCAGCGCGTCGATATCCTGACGCTGCAGGATGTCGGCGGCGGTGTCCTGGTCGACCTGCGTCATCTCCGCGAGCCCGTAGAGGAAGTGGGTCTGCTTTGCCTCGCGGTAGAGCGAGACCAGCAGGCGCGCGTTCAAATCGCCGGTGTTTTTCTTGGCCTGGATAAAAATGCGCGCGGCGCGGGCTTCGGCGTTGCTTTCGCCGACCGATTTTCGCACCCGGTTGCGCGCCTTGGCAAGCGCAGCGTCGAGGGTGGCCGGATCGACAGCGGCGTTGCGCTCCATGATGGTCTGGCGCAATTGCTTTTCAACGGTGAAATACATTTCGTTCAATAGGTCGAGCGGCAGATCGCGGCGCGTCACCACCGCCTCATGCAACGCCGTGTTGCGCTGCGCGCGGTCGACCGCGACCTCCATGACCGGGCGCGTTAGCCGCGCGCCCTCGTTGCGGACCAGCGCATCCAGGGCATGATCGTCGCCGCGATTGACGATCGCCTCCGAAAGGTTCTCGCTGACAATTGGACGCTGCGCGACTGCCTTGATGTGCTCCTGACTCTGGTGGTTAACAACTTGTAAGAGTGTCTGTTCGTCGAGCGCCGGCGAATGCAACAGGATGGGCGCTGCGATTTCAAAAGAGCGGATGGCGAGGTCGCGGATAAGGCCGGCCGGCGCATCGGGCGTCGAGGCGAAGGTGTTGGAGAGTTCGGAAAGGACGCTCTCCTGCATCTCGGCGGCGACTATGCGCAGAACATCGTCAAGCAGCGCGGATTCGCGCGTGTTGCGCCCGCCCGCGGTCTGGAAGAAAATATCGGTGCACTCGCGCAACAATATGCGCCGCTGCTCGCTGTCGTTGGATTTCGCCAAATCGATCAGCTTGGCGAAGCGAGAATTTTGCGGACTGGCGCCAACCATGGTGTTGAAGTCTCACGGCTGCGGTTAACTAAATCCTACTTATCTGCACTGAATTGCTCGCGCCGCAGCTCGATTTCGAGCCATTCACTCTCCGCCGCGCTCAGCCGGGCGCGCGCACCGACCAGGCTGGCGGCGTTGACCTCGAAGGCGGCCGGGTCGCGGTCAAACGCATTTACGTCAGAAAGCGCGCGCTCCAGGCTAGCGATTTCGGCCGCCAGTTGCGCCAGCAGTGTTTCCAATTCGTGAGCGCGGCGCTCTTCACGGTAGCTGAGTTTGGTCGGTTTCCGCGCCAGTCTTACGGGTTGCGCGGCCTCGCGGCGCGCGGTTGGCTGGCGGGCGAAGCCTCCATGCTCGCGCTCGAAGTCAGACCATCCGCCCGGCGATTCCGCCCAGCGGCCCTTGCCAACCGGGCCGACTACCTGGGTGGCCACCCCGTCAAGAAAAGCGCGGTCATGGCTCACCACCAGCACCGTGCCCTCGTATTCTTCCAGCAAGGCCTCAAGCGCCTCGAGCGTGTCCATGTCCAGATCGTTGGTCGGCTCGTCCAGCACCAGCAGATTGGCCGGCTGCGCAATCGCCACGGCGAGTGCGAGGCGATTGCGCTCGCCTCCCGAGAGCGCCGAAGTGGGTTGCCTGAGCTGCGCGGGGCTGAACAGGAATTCCTGGGCGTAGGAGGCGACGTGCCGGGGGCGTCCGCGCACCATGACTTGGTCGCCGCCCGATGGCGTGAGCGTATCCCAAAGCGTAGCGTCGGGATCGAGCGCTTTGCGGGCTTGGTCGACATAGGCGACGGTGAGGGATTCGCCGTGCTTGATCTCGCCTGTGTCGGGGGCGCGCTGTTTCAGCAGCAGCTCCAGCAAGGTGGTTTTTCCCGATCCGTTCGGCCCGACAATCCCTAACCGGTCGCCGCGCATTACCCGCAAATTGAGCCCGGCGATGAGTTCGTTTTCACCGTATCGCTTGCTTACGTTTTTCGCATCGATGACAATCCTCGAGCTTTCGGCCCCGCCTTCCGCGGTAAAGCGGGCGCGAGCGCCGGCTTGCAGACGCGTGCGCCGTTCGGCGCGGAGCGCATCCAGTTTGCGCCGGCGTCCTTCATTGCGCGCGCGCCGGGCGGTGACGCCGCGACGCAGCCAATGCTCCTCGGCCTTGAGTTGGGTTTCCAGGCGCGCATTGTCGCGCGCCTCCGCAATCGCTGTGCTTTCAGCCCATGCTTCGAAGGCGCTGAAGCCTTGCTCATGGCGCAAGAGCTGGCGACGGCGCAGCCAGAGCATGCCGGTCGAGGTCCGCTGCAGGAAGCGGCGGTCGTGGCTGACGATGAGGCAGGCGCCGCGAAAACCGTTCAACAGCTGCTCCAGCGCTTAGATCGCGGCGATGTCGAGATGATTGGTGGGCTCGTCCAGCAACAAGACATCCGGGTCATGGGCGAAAGCCCGAGCCAAGGTGGCCCGGCGCGCCTCACCGCCCGACAATCCGGTCGGCGCACGGCCAGGGTCGAGTCCGAAGAGCGCGAGCGAGGCTTCGGCGCGGTGCTTCTCCGCTGCCGCTGGCGAGCGCTCAGCGCTCGGCGCGCGGGCGAAATCGCGGAGATACTCGAACCCCTCGAAGCTCGATTCCTGCGGCGCGTAGCCAACCACGGCGCCGGAGGCGAAAGCGAGATCGCCGCCATCCTGTTCAACCGAGCCCGCGAGCAGGCGCATCAAGGTGGATTTTCCCGCGCCATTGGCGCCGATCAGCGTCACGCGCTCGCCCTGATGCAGCGAGAATTGCGCATCGTCGAACAGATGCGCGTCGCCAAGCGAGAGCCGAAGCCCTTTGACGGTCGCAAGAGCCGCCATGGCGCTTATTCCAAAGGCCGGAGGCGATGACTCGTCGTTGCTTGAAACACACTCCCCGTCATTCCGGGGCGGCGGCGCCGAACCCGGAACCCTGGGGCAACAGAGTGGGCGCTTGCCCCTGGATTCCGGACGCGCGGAGCGCGATCCGGAATGACGGGCTGGAGATTATGTACACGAGTGAGCAATCGCACAATCTGCCTCAGTTAAAGATTTCCGGCATGGCGTCCGGAAATTCTGGTTTACCTTCGCCGAAGGCGCGCGCGAGCTGGTCGAAGAAGCTCGCCATCTCGACTTCGCGCGGCGTGCGCGCAGGCTGTTCGATCCCCGGCAGCGGACGCGGCTCGATGTCCTCATGGGCGACGCGCATGGTGTCGGCCCAGATCTGCGCCGGCAGCGTGCCGCCCGTGGTGCGGCCCATGGAGGTGAAGTCGTCATGACCCACCCAGGCGCCGGCGGCGTAGTCGGCGGTGTAGCCGATGAACCAGGCGTCGCGCCAATCGGAGCTGGTGCCGGTCTTGCCGGCGACATCGCGGTCGAGCCGTGCGCCCGTGCCGGTGCCACGCAGCACCACAGCGCCCATCAGGCTGGTCATGCGCCGCACCACCTGCTCGTCCAGCACTCGCGGGGCTTCGTAGGGGGGGCGGACGTAGAGTTGCTGCCCGGCTGAATTGGTGACGCGCTCGACGATATGGGCGTCGACGCGATAGCCATCGGTCATGAAGGCGGCGAATGCGCTGGTCATATCCCAAAGCGTGGTCTCGATGGAGCCGAGCGCAATCGAAGGCGGCACGTATTGGGGCCGCCGCGGCATGTTGCGGACGCCGAGCCTGGTGGCGACGTCGGCAACCCGCTCTGGGCCGATTTCGTCGCAGACCTCGGCGGCCACGGTGTTGATCGACAAGGCGAAGGCGGTGCGCAGCGTCACCGCGCCGCGGTGTCCCTCATCGTAATTGTGCGGCCGCCAGCCGTCGATCACGACCTCTTCGTCGTAGCGCACGTCCTCGGTGTCGAGGCCCGCCTCCAGCGCCGCGGTGTAGAGAAATGTCTTGAACGCCGAGCCAGGCTGGCGGCGCGCTTGGGTGACGCGATCGAATTTTGAGGTCCGGTAGTCGGTGCCCCCGACCAGCGCGCGCACGCCGCCCTGACGGTCGATCGCCACAAACGAAGCTTGCAACGGGCGGCGCCCGAACGCGCGATTGCCGAGCCTGCGGCGAATGGAATCGGTGGCCGCCGCCTGCACCGCGGGATCGACGGTCATCTGGATCACGAGGTCGGGCGGGTCCTCGCCGACCGCCTCGCGCGCCTCGACCATTGCGAGATCGAACGCGTACCCCAGTCGGCGCTCGATATCCGGGCGGCGCACGACCCTGATCCGCGCGTTGCGCGCCTGTTCGGCGTCGGCCGGGGTGATAAATCCCGCCTCCACCATCGCCGCCAGCACCTGGTGCTGGCGCGCGGTTGCGCGTTCGAGGCTCTCGGTCGGGGCCGAACGCGATGGCGCCTTGGGGAGTCCAGCGAGCATCGCCGCTTCGGCCAAGCTGAGTTCGCGTGCGGACTTGCCGAAGAAACGGCGCGCGGCGGCGTCGATTCCATAGGCCTGGTCGCCGAGATAGACGCGGTTGAGGTAGAGTTCGAGAATCTCGTCCTTGGTCAGCTGGCGTTCGATGCGCGATGCGAGCACCATCTCGCGCAGCTTGCGGTTGATGGTCTGGCGGCGGGTCAGAAACAGATTGCGCGCCAGCTGCTGGGAGATGGTCGATGCGCCTTGCACGGTTTCCCCAGCCTGCAAATTGGCCAGCAGCGCCCGGAGCACCGCCATGCGGTCGACGCCCTCGTGCTGATAGAAGCGGCGGTCTTCGATCGCCAGGAAAGCCTGCGGCACGTAATCGCTGAGATCGCCGAGCTTCACGCGCTCGCCATAAAAGGGTCCGCGCACGCCCAGGGTTTCCCCCTCGCGATCGACAAAGCGCACCGCCGGCAAGCGGTTCAGCGCCCAAAGCGCCTCGGCGTCGGGAACCCGCGGCAAGCCCCAATAGATCCAGACCCACAGTGAAACAACGATCAGCAGGAGCGCGCCCGCGGCGATGCTCGCGGCTCTGCGCCAGGTCAGCCGCGCCCGCTGGCGCAGCAATTGCTCCATCTGCTGGCCGGCGGCGGCGGCGCGAAGCTTCGCCCAATCGATGCCGCGCCGCAGGTCGGGCCTGAGGTCTCGCAAGAGGATCTCCGAAAAAGCTGTGATCCAATACGGGTGTGGCCGAATGTTGGCTAGGGCGAATGCGGGGATAGATTCAAATCTATCCCCGCGCTTTCGGCCCTCCGGCCCTTATTTTTCGGGCTTCGAGCAAGAATCTATCCGACCGCGACGGCGTGGGCTTAGCTTTCGGGCACGGTCGAGAAATTGGGTTTGAACGGAGCGGATGCACTTGAGCTTGGAAACGGATTTCGCCGCGATGCTGGAGGACGCGATCGCCGCCTTGAAGGCGGGCGAAGCCGCCGACGCCGAGCGCCGCGCCAAGGCGATCTCGGCGCTGGTGCGCGCCAATCGCGACGTGGCCGAGTTCGTGAGCGAGGAGCGCGCCAGGGCGCCGGAGACAGATGAAGAAGAATTGCGCGCCGAGCTGCGACGCCGCCTTGCTCGCTACGTTGACGCAGCCCGAGCAGGCGCTGGCGGCGAAGTTCTTGAACAGATCGCAACTGGAGCATCTGCTCGATGATTGGTTGTTCTGGTCGCGGCAAGAACAGCGCCCGCCTGAAGGCGCTTGGCGCACCTGGCTGTTCCTGGGCGGACGCGGCGCTGGAAAAACGCGGGCCGGCTCTGAATGGGTGTCGGCGCTTGGGCGCTACGGCCGCGCGCGTCGCATCGCGCTCATCGGACCGACGTTTCACGACGTGCGGGAAGTGATGATCGAAGGCGCTTCCGGCGTGCGCGCGCTGCCTCACACGCGGCCCGACTTCGAGGCGAGCCGCAAGCGGCTGGTCTGGGCAAACGGGGCGCAGGCGTATTGTTTTTCGGCGGAGGACCCCGAGAGCTTGCGCGGGCCGCAATTCGACGCCGCCTGGGCCGATGAATTGTGCTACTGGGCCTATCCAGACGAAACCATGGAGGCGCTGGGCCACGGCATGCGCCTCGGCGAGCGGCCCCAGCTCATGGTGACGACGACGCCGCGCCCGATCCGCGCGCTGAAGCGTCTGGCGGGCGCGCCCGATACGGTGATGACGCGTTCGGCCACCTGGGCGAACGGGGCCAATCTGGCGGACGATTTCATCGCCGCGTTGCGCCAACGTTGGACCGGATCGGCGCGGCAGCGGCAGGAAGTGCTCGGCGAACTGATTGAGGACGTCGAGGGTGCGTTGTGGCGGCGCGAAGACATCGAAGCGGCGCGAACCCGCGAACACGGCGAATTCGACCGCATCGTCGTCGCCGTCGATCCTCCCGCGAGCGTTGGCGCAAACGCCGCCCATTGCGGCATTGTTGCGGCTGGCGCCTGGGACGAGGGCTGGCGGCGCAGCGCCATGGTGTTGGCCGACGCGAGCGTGCGGGGCGCCATGCCAAATGACTGGGCGCAAGCGGCCGCGGCGCTCGCGCGCTCGCTCGGCGCGCACGCGATTGTGGCGGAAGCCAATAATGGCGGGGAAATGGTGCGCGCGGTGTTGCAGGCCGCCGCGCCGGACATGTTCGTGCGTCTGGTTCGCGCCAGCGTAGGCAAGCGCGCCCGCGCCGAGCCGATCGCTGCTCTCTATGCACAGGGGCGCGTCAAGCACGCCGCCGCGTTTCCGGCGCTGGAAGACGAAATGTGCTGCTTTGGCGCGGAAGGCTTCAACCACAGCCCCGACCGCCTCGACGCTCTGGTTTGGGCGCTGACCGATCTGCTGATGGGCGGCGCACAGCCAAGATTGAGGCTGTTGTGAATATGGACCGCCGGCGTCTCGCCGGCAGTGTCTGTTCAGGTCGGCGAGACGCCGGCGGTCCATAAAGAAAGAAGATCATGTTCGATTGGTTGCGGAAACTCCGGGCGCAGCAGCGCGTGGAGCGAAAATTCTTGTCCTGGTGCGATCTGCGCGCGCCGATCTGGTCACCGCGCGATCCTGCCGTGTTCGCGCGCGAGGGCTATGCGCGCAACGCCATCGCCTATCGCTGCGTGCGCCTGATCGCGGAAGCGGCCGCGAGTGCGCCCTTGCGCGTGGAGCCAGCCGATCACCCGCTCGCGCGTCTGCTGGCGCAGCCCAATCCCGAGCAGACCGGGATCGAATTGCTGGAGAGCTTTTACGGGCATCTGCAGGTGAGCGGCAACGCTTACCTCGAAGCCGCGAGCATCGACGACGCGCCGCCGTCGGAGGTGTTCGTACTGCGTCCCGATCGCATGAGTGTCGTGCCCGGTCCCGATGGCTGGCCAATCGGCTGGGAGCATCGCGTCGGCGCCGTCGTGCGCCGCTTCCACCGCGATCCGCTCAGCGGCGATGCGCCAATCCTGCACCTGAAACTGTTCCATCCCGCCGACGATTGGTACGGCCTCTCGCCAATGGAGGCGGCTGCCTACGCCATCGACATCCACAATGCCGGGGGCGCCTGGAACAAGGCGCTGATCGACAACGCCGCGCGCCCGTCCGGGGCGCTGGTGTTCACCGGGGCAGGGGGCGGCGATCGCCTCAGCGAAGAACAATATCGCCGCATCAAGCAGGAGCTCGACGAGATGCACGTGGGCGCCGCCAACGCTGGCCGGCCGATGCTGTTGGAGGGTGGGCTTGATTGGCGGCCGATGTCGCTCTCGCCTGCTGACATGGATTTCATCGAAGCGCGCCACGCCGCCGCCCGCGATATCGCATTGGCTTTCGGCGTGCCGCCGATGCTCTTGGGCATTCCAGGCGACAATACCTATTCCAACTACCGCGAGGCCAATCTTGCGTTCTGGCGCCACACGGCGTTGCCGCTCGCGGCGAAAGCAGCGCGCGGCATTGAAGCCTGGCTCGGCGCGCGTTGGCCAGGGTCGGGGCAGGCCTCGGTTCAAGTCGAACTCGATGCGGTGCCCGCGCTCGCCGTTGAGCGCGAAGCGCTGTGGGCGCGCATCGGCGGCGCTGATTTTCTGAGCTTGGAAGAAAAGCGCGCGCTGGCTGGGCTTGCTGAACCGTGAAGTTCGATCCGCGCGTGACCTACGCGCTCATCCTTGCGCTGCTGCTGGAGACCGCCGGCGGCCTGATCTGGGCCGGACGCGCGGCGGCGCGACTCGACGAAGTGGAGCGCGCCGCCGCCTTGCAGCCGGAAATGGCCGAGCGGCTGGCGCGCATGGAAGAGCAATTGGCCGAGGCGCAGCATTCGCTGGCGCGCATCGAACGCAGGCTGGAAACGCGGTGACCATCGAAGGGTACGCCTCGCTGTTCGGCCTCGCCGACCAGATGGGCGATGTCGTGCGCGCTGGCGCTTTTGCCGCCAGTTTACGGCGGCGCGTTGCGAGTGTGCCCATGTTGGTCGAGCACGAGCAGCGTTTGCAGGCCGGGGAATGGACCGGCGTCTTCGAAGACGCCCGCGGCCTGTTCGTCAGCGGCGCGATCCGCGATGAATTGCCGGGCGCGGCGCGCGCGCGGCGCATGATCGCGCGCGGCGTTGACGGCCTTTCCATCGGCTTCGTGCCGCTGGTGGCGCACAGGACGCCGCTTGGCCGAGCCATTGAGCAAATCGAGCTTCTGGAAGTGTCGATCGTGACGCATCCGATGCAGCCGCAAGCGCGGCTGGCCCTGGCGCGAGGGCTCGCCCGCGCTGCGTAAATGAAGGAGAAAGACGTGAGAAAAGAAACCAAGGCCGCGCCATTGGGCGGCCAGGACGCGCTGATGCGCGCGTTCGAGGAATTCAAGGCCGCCAACGATGCGCGCCTTGACGCCATCGAAGGAAAACGCGCCGACGTTCTGCTTGAAGAAAAAGTCGACCGCATCGATCGCGCGCTCGCCGAACAGAAGTCGCTGATCGAACGGGCGGCGCTTGCCGGGCGCAGGCCGGGGCTCGCCGCCGACCCGGCGGAATCCGAGCACAAATCGGCATGGAGTTCGTATCTGCGCCGCGGCGACAGCGCAGCGCTTGGTCAGTTCGAAGCCAAGGCGCTCTCCGTGGGCGTTTCCGCCGACGGCGGCTACATCGCCCCGCCCGAACTCGACCGCCTGATCGAGAGCCGCTTGCGCGCGGCTTCGCCGATGCGCGAGATCGCCGGCATCCGCACCACCAGCGCCAATCTGTTCCGCAAGCCGATCAGCCTAACGGCTTCCGGATCGGGCTGGGCGGCGGAAACCGGCGCGCGCACGGAGACGACCTCGCCGACTTTGGCGCTGCTGGATTTCCCGACCGCGGAACTCTACGCCAATCTCGCCGCCACCCAGGCGCTGCTGGATGACGCCTTCGTCAATCTGGAAGAATGGATTGCCACTGAAGTGGAAGACGCCTTCTCCGCCCAGGAGCGGGCGGTGTTCGTCAACGGCGATGGCGTCAACAAGCCCAAGGGCTTCTTGAACTACACCATGATCGCCGACGCCAGCCACGTCTGGGGCCAGATCGGCTATATCGCGACGGGTGTGGCCGGCGCTTTCGCCGCTACCGCTCCGGTCGATAAGATCATCGATCTTGTCTATGCGCCGAAAGCGCAATTCCGCCAGAACGGCCGCTTCGTCATGAACCGGAAAACCGTGTCGGCGGTGCGCAAGCTCAAGGACGCGTCGGGCCAATACATCTGGGAGCCGAACGATCGCGGCGGCGCGACGTTGCTCGGTTATCCGGTGACGGAGCTGGAGGACATGCCCGATATCGCCGCGAGCTCGAACTCGATCGCGTTCGGCGATTTCCAGCGCGGCTATCTCATTGTCGACCGCGCCGGCGTGCGCGTGCTGCGCGATCCGTTCTCCAACAAGCCGTACGTGATGTTCTACGTCACCAAGCGCGTGGGCGGCGGCGTGCAGAACTTCGACGCCATCAAGGTGCTGCGCTTCGCGGTGTCGTAAGTGAGAACCCCCTCCCCGCGAGGGGAGGGGGCAGGGG
>JAKFYF010000053.1 GCA_021731005.1 Hyphomonadaceae bacterium | reverse complement strand
CGACGACTACGACGCCATCGTCGCGGCATGCTGCGAAGCCTGGAACGCTTTCATCGCGCTCCCCCAAGTCGTCGCCTCCGTCACCGCCCGCACCTGGGCGACGGTCAATGTTTAGGGCCGTTGGTATCAATCGAAACCTGCGCCGCGCCATCGCGCCCGAGCACATGAAAATGCGGCGGGTTATGATCGGCGAAGAACATCGCGATCTCAGCGCCAGAAAAGCGCATCAGGCGGGGCATCTGGCGGAAGTATATGTGCAATGGTTGCATAAGTCCAGCCCCATCGCTCGGGCGCGGCGTTGGTCGCATCGCCATTGCGTGCGCGGCGGCGTCGGCCTCACTACCCCTATGCGCCAATTCCTCACCGCACTCGCCCTCCTCGCCTCCGCGCCAGCGCAAGCCCAGACGCCCCCAGCATGCCCGCCCGCCGGCTACGATCGCGCTCGGCTCGAGGCGCTGCGGGCCGCCGACTTCGAGATCGCCGATGGGCGCGAGCGGCAGCGCTTTGCGCGCGCGCTCGCGCCCTGCGTGGCTTCCCCCGATCCGTTTCTGCGCGACGCGATCGGTTTTGAAGCGCTCTCCCACATGCTGCGCGCCAACCGGCTGAATGTCGCCACGCAGACCGTGCTGATCAACGATCTGCTGCCGCGGCTTGAAAGCGCCGACGCGCAAGGCTTCGAACGCCCGTTCGCGGCGCTGGTGTTGTCGGAGCTGGTGCGCGCCGAGCGGCTCAATCCTTATTTCAGCGACGCCAGGCGCGCTGAAGTGCTTGACCGCTCGCTCGCCTATTTCGTCAACGTGCGCGACTATCGCGGTTTCGACGAGCGCGAAGGCTGGCGCCATGGCGTGGCCCACGGCGCAGACCTGCTGCTGCAGCTGGCCGCCGCGCCCACCACGCAGCGCGCCGACCTCATCCGCATCCGCGACGCCATCGCCACGCAGATCGCGCCCGTGGGGCACTTCTATATCTATGGCGAGTTCGAACGCTTGGCGCGGCCGATCCTGGTGATGGCAGAGCGCGGCGTGTTCAGCGCCGATGAGTGGAGCGCCTGGCTGGCGCAAGTTTCGGCGCCCGCGCCGCTGGCTTCGTGGCGCGAGGCGTTCTCATCACAAGCGGGTCTCGCACGCAAGCACAATGTCGCGGCGTTCGCTTATGTGATCTGGGCCAATGCAAGCCTGAGCCAGGACCAGAACATCCGCGCTCTGTCGCCCGGCGCGGAGGCGGCCCTGCGCGCGCTGCCATAAGGGTTGGGCCGTATTGGCCACGCTTCTCTCCTGCTCCTCTCACAACATCGCCGGCAGCACCCGGTCCGGCGGCTTATGCCCATCCGCGAACGTTTTGATGTTGATGATCACCTTCTCGCCCATATCGATGCGGCCTTCGATGGTGCCTGAGCCCATGTGCGGGAGCAGCACGACGTTGGCGAGTTTCTTCAGTTTCGGATTGATCGCGGGTTCGTGCTCGAACACGTCGAGCCCCGCGCCAGCGAGTTCGCCCTTTTCCAGCATGCGCGCCAAAGCGGCTTCATCGATCACTTCGCCGCGGGCGGTGTTGACGATGTAGGCGTGGGGTTTCATGAGCCCCAATCGGCGCGCGCTGAGCAGATGATAGGTCGCCGGCGTGTGCGGGCAATTCACGCTGACGATGTCCATGCGCGAGAGCATCTGGTCGAGGCTTTCCCAATAGGTCGCCTCCAGTTCCTGCTCGATGTGCGCCGCCGCTTTGCGGCGATTGTGATAATGGATTTGCAGCCCGAACGCCTTGGCTCGCCGGGCCACTGCTTGGCCGATGCGGCCCATGCCGATAATGCCCAGGCGCTTGCCGGTGATGCGCCGGCCCATCATCCAGGTGGGCGACCAGCCGGTGAATTTGTCGGCCTCGATGATCTTCACGCCCTCGACCATGCGCCGCGGCACCGCCAGGATCAGCGCCATGGTCATGTCGGCGGTGTCTTCGGTCAAAACCCCTGGCGTGTTGGTCACGGTGATGCCGCGCTGCACCGCGGTGGCGACATCGATATTGTCGACGCCGGCGCCAAACTGGGCGATCAGGCGCAGCTTCTCGCCGGCGCGCGCCAGCACGCGGCCGTCGATGCGATCGGTCACCGTCGGCACCAGCACGTCAGAACGGGAGATCGCGTTAACCAGATCGTCGGCGGAAAACGGCTTGTCATCGACATTGAGCTCAGCGTCGAACAATTCACGCAGGCGCGTCTCCACCGGGTCGGGGAGTTTGCGGGTGACGATGACCTTCAGATTTTTCGACGTCATTCAGTCTCCATAAACCACGCTTCGCGCCACTCCAAGCGCAGCCGTTAAGCGGACTTTCAAGGAATGGCGCCAAGGTAGCCTTTCTCCTCGGGCGCGGGGGGACATCAAGGCACTGGGTTGGGTAAAAATGCGTCGTGGGGTCAGGACCGCGCTTTGCGCGGCGTTCGCCATGTTTTCCGTCAGCGCGGCGGCTGCGCCGCCTCTCGGGCCGGATTCCCAGCGCCCGGTGCCGCGCTATGTGAGCCTCTCGGTTGAGAGCGCCAATGGCCGCCACGGCCCCGGTCTCGAGCATCAGATCGATTGGGTCTATCAGCGCGCCGGCTTGCCGCTGAAGGTGACCGGCGAAAGCGGCCCGTGGCGGCGCGTGCTCGACCCGGACGGCGCGCAAGTCTGGATCCATTCCCGCAACCTCGCCGAACGGCGCACTGCCTACGTGCTGCGGGAAGTCAGGCTGGCGCGCGCGCCGCGCCAGGATGCAGGCGCCGCGGCCATGCTGGAGGCAGGCGTGGTCGCCCCGCTTACCGGTTGCGAGGGCGATTGGCGGCGCCTGACGATCGGCGGCCGCGTCGGCTGGCTGAAGAAGGACGCGCTCTGGGGGGCCGAGGATTGCGCAGGGCTTTAGCCTTCACCACGCTGCTGTAGCTCCACCCCCTCGAACACCTCCGCCAAGAGCAGCGTGCATCCGAGCGCGCTCAGATCAAGCGCCGCCTCAAGCCCGGTCACTGTCTCAGCGCGCCAATCCGTCCCGGCGCGAGTGTAGATCCGCGCGCGCGCCGAGGTCTGCGACACCAGCACGATCTGTTGGATCGATGGCGCTGACTGGTAGTCCTCGAACCGCTCGAACTCGTCTATGGCGGTGTTCGAAGGACTTTCGACCTCGAACACGACCCGTGGTTGGTCTGCGGCGAGGTCGTTCGCGGCCGGCCTGCCGCAATCGACCACAACGTCAGGGTATCGGTAATTTGAGCGCGGGGTCAGCACTTTGCGCTCTGTCAGGGGAACGCAGGGCCCGCCGCGAAGCACCGTACGCAGGGCCATAGCGATATTAAGCGCGATGAGGTGGTGACTGTGGGTTCCCCCCGCCATCATGCGCACTTGGCCGTCGACCAATTCGTAGCGATCCTCCTGATCCTGCTCCCAGACCAGGTATTGCTCCGGCGACAGGCCTGTTGGTCGGGGGGAAGCGGCGAGGCTCATGGCCCCATGCCTAGCACAGATCTGCTTTGGGCGGAACCAAACCGGCTTTTCCTTGCCCGGCACCGTCCCCGCTTGTAAGCCCTTGGCATGACCGAAAGGCCCCCTTCCCTTTCCTACGAAGATCTTATCGCCTCCGGTGAGGGGCGCATGTTCGGCCCCGGCAACGCACAATTACCGCTGCCGCCGATGCTGATGTTCGACCGCATCACCTCGATCACCGCCGATGGCGGCGCACACGGCAAGGGGCGCGTGGAGGCGGAGTTTGACATCAACCCACAGCGTTGGTTTTTCGAGTGCCACTTCCGCGGAGACCCGGTAATGCCGGGCTGCCTTGGGCTCGACGCCATGTGGCAGCTGGTCGGTTTCTTCATGGGCTGGTCGGGCTCGCCCGGACGCGGCCGCGCGCTTGGCGTCGGCGAAGTGCAGCTGCGCGGCCAGATCACGCCGGCCACCAAGCTCGTCCGCTATGAGATCGACATGACCCGCGTCATCCGGCGCAGCCTGCACATGGGCATCGGCGATGGGATCGTTCTTGCCGACGGCAACCCCATATACAGCGCCAAGGACCTCAAGGTCGGCCTGTTCAGCGCCGAACAGCTCGCCGCCGGCATGAAATAGGAGAAGCGCCAATGCGCCGCGTCGTCGTCACCGGAATGGGGATCGTCTCCTCGATTGGGAACAACACGCAGGAAGTCACGGCGAGTTTGCGGGAGGCCAAATCCGGCATCCGCTCCGCTCCGGAATATGGCGAGCGCGGCATGCGCTGCCAGGTGCACGGCGAACCGCAGCTGAAGCCCGAGGACGTCGTCGATAAGCGCGTCATGCGTTTCATGGGCGAGGGCTCGGGCTGGAACTACATCGCCATGGACCAGGCGATCACTGATGCGGGCCTGGAGAAGCACGACGTGTCCAACGAGCGCACCGGCATCATCATGGGCTCGG
Source organism: Hyphomonadaceae bacterium (assembly GCA_021731005.1). Lineage (GTDB taxonomy): Bacteria > Pseudomonadota > Alphaproteobacteria > Caulobacterales > Aquidulcibacteraceae > Vitreimonas. The sequence continues at coordinate 7,079 of JAKFYF010000053.1, read as the reverse complement.
GGGGCCCGAGTGCTGCTGCAATCGTGTTGGCCGCCGACACCGCGCGCGAGAAAGGCGCCAAGCGCGTCGGGCCGTTCGCGGTGCCGAAGGCGATGAGTTCGACGGCGAGCGCGACTCTGGCGACGCCGTTCGAAATCAGGGGGATCAATTATTCCATCAGCTCGGCATGCGCCACCTCCTCGCACTGCATCGGCAATGCCTACGAGCACATCCGCGACGGCCGCCAGGACGTGATGTTCGCTGGCGGCTCGGAAGAATTGGACTGGACGCTTTCGGTGCTGTTCGACGCCATGGGCGCCATGAGTTCGAAGTACAACGACACGCCGGAGAAGGCTTCTCGCGCCTATGACAAGAATCGCGACGGCTTCGTCATCGCCGGCGGCGCGGGCGTGCTGGTGCTGGAAGAATACCAACGCGCCAAGAAGCGCGGCGCAAAAATCTACGCCGAAGTGGCCGGCTACGGCGCCAATAGCGACGGCTACGACATGGTCGCGCCCTCGGGCGAAGGCGCCTCGCGCTGCATGAAAATGGCGATGCGCTACCTCGATCGCCCGGTGGATTACCTGAACACGCACGGCACCTCGACGCCCGTCGGCGACCTCAAGGAAATGGAAGCCGTGCGCGCGGTGTTCGGCGCCAAGCCGCCGCTGATCTCGAGCACCAAGTCGTTGACCGGCCATTCGCTCGGCGCAGCCGGCGCGCAGGAAGCGATCTATTCGCTGCTGATGATGCAATCGGGTTTCGTCTGCGAAAGCGCGCATATCGAGGAACTGGACCCTGCGTTCGAAGATCTGCCAATCGTGCGCACGCGGCAAGATCGCGAGCTCAATTGCGTGCTGAGCAATTCGTTCGGGTTCGGCGGCACGAACGCGACGTTGGCGTTTACGAAGCTGGCGGCTTAGCGGGGCATGAGGCTGAACGCATCGATCTTGGTTGCAGCATCGCTGATTGGAGGCTGTGCAACGAACTATTCTGGGCGCCTGACATTCATGTGCTGACACTAAATGGCATGGACTGGGAAGGCGAACCATCCGCCACAGCGCTGTTGCACCTCCCGTCCGGCGCTGTCTTGCAGCACCGCTTTGCCTACTCCGAGTCCACCCCCGCCGTGACCTGATGCTCATATGGTCTCGCTTGGAGTATCTTGTGCTTGTCCAAGTTGGCGACGCTGGTTTTTACCCTGTTCTGCGCCACCGCTTTCCAGCAGAAATCAACCGCGTAGATTGGACATCAGCGGGTTGCTTGGCCGTAGCGCTCAGCGACGAGCGGACCGAGTCGGTTCGCCCTCAGGACAGTCAGTGGGCGCACAGTGCGCAGCCTTGCCCCACCTAGGCGATGAGAATCGGTTGTACAGGCTGTGCAATCATCGGATTTGCTGGTATAAGGTGCAGGTGAACGCATCGACTCCTAAACCGAACTCCGAGGCCCAAGCTCGCCGCGAGCGGTTCGAGGAAGCGGTGCATATGCAGGCCGTCGAAGGAAACCCCTTTACGGCGGAGGATCATGCGCTGTTCGCGGAATTCGAACGCGCGGGCCTGACCGACGACGAACAGCGCGCACGTATCGTCGCCGAGGCCAAACGCGCACCGCGACCGCTCAGCGCAGAATGAGCAACGAGGCGCACGACCGCCGGCTCTACAAATATCCCGGCGGCGACGTGTTGAGAAATAAGCTCGATGTGCGCGACGCCGCTGTTCTCGACAGGGCCGAGCGCCGACTGGTCGCGATTCGAATTCGTCAGGGCGCGCCCGGTGGCGAGTTTGATCTTGCCCACCTCAGAGGGATCCATCGCCATTTGTTTCAAGACCTCTACGAATGGGCGGGGGAGCTTCGGCGGGTCGATATTGCCAAAGGCGACCACTGGTTCATGCCCAAGGGCAGGCTGGAAAGCGGCATGGCGGACATCCACCGACGATTGCTGCTTCAAAACAAACTGGCGGGCCTGTCTGATGACGGGTTCGCGACACAGGCGGGAATCATCATAGGCGACCTGAACTACCTCCACCCCTTCCGCGAAGGCAACGGGCGTACGCAAACCCTGTACCTAAAGCAGCTGGCAGCGCAGGCGGGGCATTTGCTGGACTTGCGGCGTATGCGGCGGAACGAGTGGATGGATGCCTCTCGCCAAGCACATCAGGGCGATTACGAAGCCATGGGTGCTTGCATACGCGCCATGCTCAGAGAAACTTGAAGGTTGCGCCTCGCGGCGGCAAATGCGGACACGCGCCGCTTGACCCCGCGCGCCCGCTGGCGCCATTTGTCCCGATATTCCAACTCCAAGGAGCCCGCTATGGCTGACGAATGGAACCTGCCCAAGGGCAATCTGATGGTTGGCAAGCGCGGCATTGTTATGGGCGTCGCCAACGATCACTCGATCGCCTGGGGCATCGCCAAGCAGCTCGCGCATCAGGGCGCGGAGCTGGCGTTCACCTATCAGGGCGAGGCGCTGGAGAAGCGGGTGCGGCCGCTGGCGGAGAGCATCGGCGTGAAATTCATGGTGCCGGCCGATGTCACCGACGACGCTTCGATGGACGCTGCGTTCGCCAAAATCGCCGCCGATTGGGGCCGCCTCGATTTCCTCGTGCACGCCATCGCCTTCGCCGACAAGTCCGCGCTCAAGGGCTCGTTCGTCGACAACACCACGCGCGAGGCGTTTAAAGCCTCGATGGACATTTCCGCGTTCTCGTTCGTCGACGCCTGCCGCCGCGCCGCGCCTTTGATGACCAATGGCGGCTCGATCATCACGCTCACCTATCAGGGGAGCGAACGCGTGGTGCCGAACTACAACATGATGGGCGTGGCGAAGGCAGCGCTCGAAGCGTCAACGAGATACATCGCCCGCGACCTCGGCCCCAAACGCATCCGCGTCAACGCGGTCAGCCCCGGGCCGATGCGCACGTTGGCCATGGCCGGCATCGCCGGCGGCAAGCAATTGATGTCGACCGCACGCGATTGGAGCTTGCTCAAAGAAGACACGACCATGGAAGGCGTCGCCGGCTGCGCGCTTTGGCTGCTTTCGGATTTGGGAAAGTCGGTTGCTGGCGAATGCATCCATGTCGATGGCGGCTTCCACGTTGTTGGCGTGCCGGAGGGCGTTGAGGGCGCATAGAGATGGCGCGCAGGCCACAATCGAAAGCCGCCGCAACGAGCGGCGCAAGGCGGTAGCGAGCACGCTCATGGCGATTGGCGTGGCGTTGCTGCGGCGTTTTTTCAGCCTCTGGCCACGGGCCGTCCTCCGCGACCCATCATTGCCGCGCTGGCCGTGCTGGTGTTCATTGCGCTCCAGGCCGTGGTCCACTATGTTGTTCTCGCTCGTATCGAGGACTGATCATGGACCCGCTTCTATATGCGATCCTAATTGCAAGCGCCGCCTCAGCCCTTGTTCTGATTGGCGGCTATTTCCTCGCTTCGCAACAAGTGACGCGGTGGACCCTCTGCTTTGCGCCATCCTGGTGATTTTCGCCGCTGGTGCGGCCGTCGCGACCGGCGGCTTGATTTCCATGTGGCGCAACCGCTAGGCGCGTGCTGAAGCGGATCCTCGCCGCGTTGCTTGGAGCGGGAGGCGCGCTCAATGGTTTGTTCATGCTGGTCGATGGCGCGCGCTGGTATGATAGCGTCCCCGGTCTCGCCCACACCGGCCCTTACAATCCCCATTTTGTCGCCGACATTGGCGCAGCGTATCTGGTGGCGAGCATCGCCCTCGGCGCGCGCGCGTGGCGTTCGCGCTACTGGCCGGCGGCGTTGGCGGGCGCGGGCTTCATGGTTGCGCACGCGTTGATTCATGTCGCCGATCTCACCATGCAGCGCAGCGGCGATCCGCGCGTGGACATCGGGCTGGTGATTGTGCCAGCGACCTTGGCGCTTTGGGCGGCGCTGCCGGAGAAACTTAAAGCTCCGCCGCGTCCGTCTGCGCATCGCGCAGGATCGCCTGCGCCTTGAGCACATCGTCGCCGCGGCCCATGAGCCGCCAGCCATGCTCCATCATGGATGGATCGAGCTCGGCCATCAGCACGTTGAACTCCGGCATCAACATTTCAACGCCCTCGCTAGCAAGCAGCGATTGCGCGATCAAAGCTTCCGAACGCGAGGCGAAGCGGGCGATGATGACGAGGGAGGTCATTCGGATTGGCTGGGAATCCACCGCGTCTTGCGTATCATCGTCGGCACGCCGCCTATGATATATCCAACCACAAAACTCATGACCCGATCGAACAAGTCGCCCTTGAGCTCCAAGCGCTCTCCCTCAAGCAGAGGATTGAGCCGCGCCTCGCGCAACACCGAGACCGCGTCTTCAAGATCAAGCTCCGACACAACCAGCCTGTAGCCGCCAAAGGGCCCCACATAATGGGGATAGAGCCGAATCCAGTCCTCATTGTGCAGAAAGGCGAGCATGCCTTGCGCTTCGATCACGCTGCGCGCCACGAAAGCCTCGCTGCGGTCGAAATAGTGCGCGACGAGTCGCAGGCCCATGCACGGAGCTTAGGCGTGCGTTGGCTTGGGCACAAGAAAGCCCGCCTCTTGAAGCGGGCCTTCCGTTCTAGACCATGGGGCTCGCAAAGCGGGAGCGCGTCGCCTCCGGCGACGCTTGCGCGGCCGGAGGCGACGCTCCAACCTGCCGCTCCGTGTTAATCCCCGCCTGACTCCCGCCTCGGCCGGTCGCGACCGCCGCCGCGGCGTGGGCCGCGATCGCGATCGCCGCCTTCGCGGCGGCGGGGCCCGTGATCTTCAGCTTCTTCGCCGAGTTCGGCGCTGAGATCAGCGCCGGTGGCTTGGTCGACGACTTTCATCGAGAGCTTGGTCTTGCCGCGATCGTCGAAGCCCAACAGCTTCACTTTCACGACGTCGCCTTCTTTCACGACGTCGCTTGGCCGCTCGACGCGCTCTCGCGCCAGCTGCGAAACGTGCACCAGCCCATCCTTGGCGCCGAAGAAGTTCACGAAGGCGCCGAACTCCATCACCTTCACGACTTTGCCTTCGTAGATCTGGCCCACTTCCGGCTCGCTGGTCAGCGACTTGATCCACTTCACCGCCGCTTCAATGGAGTCCGCGTTGGCGGAAGCCACCTTCACCGTGCCGTCATCCTCGACATTCACTTTGGCGCCGGTCTTTTCCACGATTTCGCGGATCACTTTGCCGCCGGTGCCGATCACGTCGCGAATCTTGTCGACGGGGATCGATATCTGCACGATGCGCGGGGCGTTCTTGCCGACTTCACCGCGCGGGGCGTCCATGGCTTTCGCCATTTCGCCGAGGATATGCAGGCGGCCCGCATGCGCGCGCTCGAGGGCGACCTTCATGATCTCCTCGGTGATGCCGGCGACCTTGATGTCCATCTGCAGCGAGGTGATGCCCTTTTCGGTGCCGGCGACCTTGAAATCCATGTCGCCGAGATGATCTTCGTCGCCCAGAATATCGGTGAGCACTTCGAAGCCGTAATCCTCCAGGATCAAGCCCATCGCCACCCCCGCGACCGGCGCGGAAATCGGCACACCCGCATCCATTAGCGCCAACGATGAGCCGCACACCGTAGCCATCGAGGATGAGCCGTTGGACTCGGTGATCTCGGAAACGAGCCGCACCGTGTAGGGGAATTGCTCGCTGGTCGGCAGCACCGCCTTCATCGCCCGCCAGGCGAGCTTGCCGTGGCCGATCTCGCGCCGCCCCGCCCCGCCCAAGCGGCCAGTTTCGCCGACGCTGTAGGGAGGGAAATTGTAGTGCAGCATGAAGCGCTCCTTGGTGGTGCCGGAGAGCGCATCGATGAATTGCTCGTCCTCAGCCGTGCCTAGCGTGGCGACGACGATCGACTGGGTTTCTCCACGCGTGAACAGCGCCGAACCGTGCGTGCGCGGCAGGAAGCCGACCATGCATTCGATCGGGCGCACTTTGTCGACGGCGCGGCCATCGATGCGGCCTTTTTCCTTGACGATGCGGGCGCGGACGATGTCGCTCTCGGCGCCCTTGAAGGCTTCCTTGAACACGTTGGGATCGACGCCGTCCGCATTGGAATCGCTCTTGACCAAAGCGGCCTTAGCCTTGTCGCGGGCAGCGCCCACGGCAGCATAGCGCTCGTCCTTCTTGGTGACCTTGTAGGCATTGGCGAGGTCAGCGCCGACCATATCGGCGATCTTTTTCTTCAGCGGCGCCAGATCGGTGGGCTCGAATTCGAACGGATCCTTGCCGGCCTTTTCCGCGAGCTCGATGATCGCATCGATCACCGGCTGCATGCCTTTGTGCCCGAGCTGCAGCGCTTGCAGCATTTGCGCCTCGGTGAGCTCCTTCACTTCGGACTCGACCATCATGATGGCGTTGGCGGTGCCAGCGATGACCAGATCGAGTTCGCTGGTTTTCATCTGTTCGATGGTGGGATTGAGCATCGGCTTGCCGTCGATCCAGCCCACGCGCGAGGCCGCGATCGGGCCCATGAACGGCACGCCGGAAAGCGTCAGCGCCGCGGATGCGGCCACCAAAGCGAGAATGTCGCTCTCGTTTTCGTTGTCCCACGACAGCACCGTGATGATCACTTGCACTTCGTTCTTGAAGCCGTCGACGAACAGCGGACGGATCGGGCGGTCGATCAGGCGCGAGAGCAGCGTCTCGCGTTCGGTCGGGCGGCCTTCGCGTTTGAAAAAGCCCCCGGGGATGCGGCCGGAGGCGAAATACTTCTCTTGATAATTGACGGTCAGTGGGAAGAAATCTTGGCCGGGCTTGGCTTCCTTGGCGAACACAGCGGTGGCCAGAAGTGCGGTCTCCCCCCAGGTGGCGAACACGGCGCCGTCGGCTTGACGCGCGACGCGTCCGGTTTCGAGCGTAAGCTTGCGGCCTGCCCAATCGAGGGAAACGGATTTGGTATTGAACATTCATCTTACTCCAGGCGGGCGGGCCCCATGCCCGGCCGCCGCGGTCGTGCGGGCGCAACAGCGAATTCCGTTGCGCCGAAATTCCCCCTCCCCTTGAGAGGACGGGGTTAGGGGATGGGGTGAGACTCCGTGTTTGAAGTTTGTTGCTGCGCGCGATTGCTGCAACGGCGGAGTTTCACCCCACCCCCTGCCCCCTCCCCTCGCGGGGAAGGGGAGCAGACC
>JAKFYF010000371.1 GCA_021731005.1 Hyphomonadaceae bacterium | reverse complement strand
CGGCCACCTCCCCCGCAAGGGGGGAGGTGCACTTTACCCTGCCCGCCATGCCGCTGGGCGAGCACATCGTCGAGGATTATCGCACGCTGGGCTTATCGCTGAAGGCCCATCCGTGCGCGCTGTTGCGCGACGAACTCGCCGCACGCCGCGCCATCAAGTCCGAGACGCTGCCAAGCTTGCGCAACGGCGAGCGCACGCGCGTGGCGGGGCTGGTGCTGGTGCGCCAGCGCCCGGGCACGGCCTCGGGCGTGATCTTCATGACGCTGGAGGATGAAACCGGCATCGCCAATATCGTGGTGTGGCCGAAACTGTTCGAGCGCTTCCGCGCCGAAGTGATCGGCTCGCGGCTGGTCGCCATCGACGGTCCGGTGCAGAGCGAAAGCGGGGTGATTCACATCATCGCCGAACGCGTGCTCGATTGGACACCGGCGCTGGCGCGGCTTTCAAGCGCCGGCGAAGCTCTCGACGCCACCACGCCAAAGGACGAACCGCGCCGCGGCGTCGGCCCCGACCCGCGCGAGCGCAACGCGCAACGCCATCCCCGCAACGTGCGCATCGATCTTGGCGTTTCAGACGCGGCCGAAGTGATGCCGAGAGGGCGAAATTTTCATTGAATATGGACCGCCGGCGTCCTCGCCGGCACGACATCTGTCGCCACGCTGGCGTTTGGGGTTGAAGAAATGCCGGCGAGGACGCCGGCGGTCCATATTCACATCACCCGTGATACGCCGCTTCACCGTGTTCGGAATAGTCGAGCCCTTCGGACTCGACTTCCTTGACCACGCGTCCGCCGGTCAGCATGCGCGCCAGTGTCCAGACGACGAAGCTGCCGACGCCCGACCACACCACCGTCACCAGCACGCCCTGGGTTTGCGCCCAGACCTGCGTCGCGATGCCGGAATAGCCGGCCTGGCCGGTGAGATAATCGACCACGCCGGCCCCGCCGAGCGCGGGATTGACGACGATACCGGTGCCGATGGCGCCGACAATGCCGCCGACGCCGTGAATGCCGAACACGTCGAGGCTGTCGTCATACTTGAATCTGTCCTTCAGCCAGGAGCACGCAAGCAGGCAGATCGGCCCGACCACGAGCCCCAACACCATGGCGCCAGCCGGTCCCGCAAATCCGGCCGCGGGCGTAATCACGACAAGGCCCGCGACGGCGCCGGAGGCAATGCCGAGCAGGCTCGGCTTTTTCTTCAGCGCCCATTCGGCGAGCATCCAGCTCAGCGCCGCCGCCGCCGGCGCGATCAGCGTGTTCATCAGCGCGAGCGCGGCGTAACCGTTGCTTTCGAGATTGGAGCCGGCGTTGAAGCCGATCCAGCCTACCCACAACAGCCCCGCGCCGATCACGGTGAAAGTGAGATTGTGCGGCGGCATGTGCTCCTTGCGGTAACGCAGGCGCGGACCGAGCACGAGCGCGCCGACAAGCGCGGCGATGCCGGAATTGATGTGCACAACCGTGCCGCCGGCGAAATCGAGCGCGCCGAAACTCCAGATCAGTCCGGCGCCCGCCACTGTGGCTTCTGCCGGATTGGTCGCGGCGAATCCCGGTCCCGGCCACCACCACACCATGTGCGCCATCGGGTAATAGACCAGAACCGGCCAGAGCACGGCGAAGATAAGCACAGTGCTGAATTTTACCCGCTCGGCGACGCCGCCCAACACGAGCGCGGCGGTGATACAGGCGAAGGTCATCTGGAAGGCGGCGAACACCAGCTCCGGGATCGGCACGCCGACGGAGAAGCTCTCGACCAGCGAAGCAGGGGTAACGCCGGCGAGAAACGCCTTGCTCAAGCTGCCCACGAAGCGGTTCATGTCGCCGCCATCGGTGAAGGACATCGAATAACCGACCAGAAGCCACATCACCATGCCGATGGCGGTGACCACGAACACCTGGCTCAGCATGGAAACCATGTTCTTGGCGCGCACCAACCCGCCATAGAACAGCGCCAGCCCTGGCAAGATCATCGCCAGCACCAGCACGGTGGAGACCAGCATCCAGCCGACATCGCCCTTGTCCGGGGTTGGCGCGGCGTCCTGCGCCCAGGCCGCGCCGGTCAGGAACAACGCCGCCGCCAACAGCGGCGCGCACGCACGTACAAATGCCCTCATCTCGAAAACCCCGTCATTGGATGCGGGGCAGATGTCGAGGGTGCTTCCCGCTTAGCCACAAGCGCGAAAGGCGTGAACCGGCGCGCCAATGTAAGCGGCGCCGCGACAAGCGGCGTTGGCGCCCAAAATAGCGGCGCCTGCACCGAACCAGCGTTCATTTCGCTGTCGATATCGTTCGATCCGACGCCATGCTGGACACCTGCTCCGGGGTTCGGCATGAGCGCGGGGCAACAAAAAAGGGCGTCGCCGCGTGAAAGGGCCAAGAGACTGGATCGTCCACAAATTCGGGGGGACGAGCGTCGCCGACGCGGCGTGTTTTCGGCGCGTGGCCGAGATCGTGGGTGTGCGCGCCGAAGCGCGCCAGGCCATCGTGTTGTCGGCGTGCCGCGGCGTCACCGATACGCTCTTTGCGGTCGTGGCGTCGGCGGAAGTGCAGGGTGATACCTCGGGCCAGCTGGCCGCGCTCCGTAAGCGCCACAGCGACATCGCCGAAGACATTCTGACGCCATCAGAAGCCGCGCCCTACTTGGCCGCGCTCGACGCCGACCTCGCCGACATCAAGGGCGTGCTGCAGACTATCAAACTGACGCGCTCGGCCGCGCCCAATGCGCGTGACCTGATCGCCGGCTATGGCGAAATCTGGTCGTCGCGCCTGTTCGCGCGTTTCCTGGAAGCACGCGGCGGGCGTCCGGTGCAATGGTGCGATGCACGCACGGTGCTGGTGGTCGATTGGGGCCCACTTGGTCCAGCGGTAGATTGGCGGGAGTCGCAGGGCAATCTTGGCCGCACGCTCGCCGCCGATTATCGCGGCGCGCTGGTCATCACCGGATTTGTCGCCTCCGACCGCCGCGGCGCGCAGACTACGCTCGGGCGCAACGGCAGCGATTTCTCCGCCTCGATCTTCGGCGTGCTGTTAGAAGCGGGCGAGATCAACATCTGGACCGACGTCGAAGGCGTGCTCTCGGCCGACCCGCGCCGTGTGCCCGACGCCACCGTGATCGACCAGCTCTCCTACAACGAGGCAATGGAACTCGCTTATTTCGGCGCCAAGGTCATCCATCCGCAAACGATGGCGCCGGCGGTCAAGCGCGGCATGCCGATCTGGATCAAGAACACGTTCGAGCCAGAAAAAGCCGGCACGCTGATTTGCGCCAACCCGAGTTCCGCCCATCCGGTCAAGGGTACAACCAGCATCGAGGGGGTGGCGCTGATCAACCTCGAGGGCGCGGGCATGATCGGCGTGCCCGGCACTGCACAGCGTCTGTTCGGCGCGCTGCGCGGCGCGGGCGTCAACGTGATCCTGATTTCGCAAGGCAGTTCCGAACACTCGATCTGTTGCGCGGTGCCCGAGAAGGAAGGCGAGCGCGCCGCCGCCGCGGTGCGCGACGCTTTCGAGCGCGAGTTGCGCGAAGGCCAGATCCAGAGCGTCGGATTGGTAGGCGGCCTCGCCATCCTCGCCGTGGTGGGCGACGGCATGGCCGGCACGCCGGGCGTGGCGGCGAAATTGTTCAGTGCGCTGGGGGCCGCGGGCGTGAACATTCGCGCCATCGCCCAGGGCGCCTCGGAGCGCAACATTTCGGTGGTGGTCGATGGCCGCCACGCCACCCGCGGTCTGCGCGCGGCGCATGCAAGTTTTTACCTTTCCCCGCACACGCTTTCAATCGGCGTGATCGGCCCCGGCGTCGTCGGAGGCGCGTTCCTCGATCAGATCGCCGCGCAGAGTGCGCGCCTTCGCGAGCAATTCGGCCTGCACCTGCGCTTGCGCGGGATATTGGCGTCCAGGCGCATGGCGCTATCGGACCAGGGTATCGATCCCCTGAAGTGGCGCGAGGCGCTCGATCGCGGCGAGGGCGCGGACATGGACCGCTTCCTTGCGCATGTGCGCGTCGAACACCTGCCCCATTCGGTGGTGGTCGATTGCTCGGCCAACGAGGAGGTGGCGCGCCGCTATGTGAGCTTGTTCGAGCAAGGCGTTCACGTCATCACCCCGAACAAGAAAGCCAACAGCGCTGATTACGCATACTACACCGCCATGCGTGAAGCCCGGCGCAAGAGCGGCGCGCATTATCTCTATGAAGCAACCGTCGGCGCGGGGCTGCCGATCATCCAGACCGCCCGCGATCTGCGCGAGACCGGCGACGACATCCTCGGCATTGAAGGCATCTTCTCCGGCACGCTGGCTTATTTGTTCAACGTCTGGGACGGCGAGAGCCCGTTTTCGGCGGTGGTGCGTGAAGCCAAGCGCCTGGGTTATACAGAACCCGACCCGCGCGACGATCTCTCCGGCCTCGACGTGGCGCGCAAGCTCGTCATCATGAGCCGCGAGATGGGTTTGGCGACCGAGTTGAGCGCGCTGCCGGTTGAGAGCCTTGTTCCCGCGGAGCTGCGGAGCGTTTCCGCCGAACAGTATCTCGAATTGCTCCCGCGCCATGACGAAGCGATGCGGGCGCGGTTCGAGCAGGCGCGCGCGCGCGGCAAGCTGTTGCGCCACGTTGGGCGCGTCAGCGCCGATGGGAAGGCGTCGGTTGGGCTGATCGAGATCGACAAGTCACATCCGTTCGCCAATATCGCGCTGACTGACAACGTCGTGCGGTTCCAGACCCGGCGCTACAACACCAACCCGCTGATCGTGCAAGGGCCTGGCGCGGGGCCGGATGTGACGGCGGGCGGGGTATTCGCCGATCTATTGCGGCTTGCGGCCTATCTGGGAGCGCGGATGTGAGCGGCCGAGAAAGCGCCACCGCCTTTGCGCCGGCTTCGGTGGGCAATGTGGCCGTGGGTTTCGACATTCTTGGCTTCTCGGTGGATGCTCTGGGAGATCAGGTCACCGTGCGCCGCAGCAGCGTTTCCGGCGTCACGATCGTGGCCTCGCGGGGTGCGGTGAGCGACCTCCCGCTTGACCCCGCGCGCAATACCGCGGGCCGCGCGCTGATGGCGATGCAAGAGGCGCTTACGCTCCCGTTCGGTTTTGAAGTCGAGATCGACAAAGGCATTCCGCTTGCATCTGGTCTCGGCGGGTCGGCGGCTTCGGCGGCGGCCGCTGTCGCGGCGGCCAATGCGCTGCTCGACGCGCCTTGCGCGATGGTGGAACTCCTGCAATTCGCGATGCAGGGGGAGGCGGTCGCCAGCGGCTCTCGCCACGCCGATAACGTCGCACCGTCGCTTTATGGCGGCCTGGTGCTCACGGTCGGCATCGATGAGCCGCGCGTGAAGCGGATTCCCGTTCCCACGGGCGTACGCGCGGTGATCGTGCATCCGCACATGTTCCTTTCGACCAAGGAGGCGCGTGCAATCCTGAAGACAGGCGTTGGGCTATCGGATTTCGTGTGGCAGACCGCCAACCTCGCCGGATTTATCTCCGGCTGTTACACCAACGACATCGACCTGATCCGCGCTTCGCTCGAAGACGTGGTGATCGAGCCGCAGCGGCAATCGCTGATCCCAGGCTTTGCCGAGACGCGCGCGGCGGCGATGGCGGCGGGCGCGCTTGGTTGCTCCATTTCAGGGGCGGGCCCTGCAATGTTCGCTTGGGCTCTCGAAAGCGACGCACAGCGTGTGAGCGCCGCCATGAGCGCACAATTCGCCACGCGCGGCATCGAAATCGACCATTGGGTGGTCGATCTGAACGCCGCCGGCGCGCGCCTGGTCGAGCCATGAAATTCGTCAGCACACGCAGCGGTGCTGAGCCCGTCTCGCTGAGCGAGGCGATTGCAGCGGGCTTGGCGCCCGACGGGGGGCTCTATGTTCCGGAAGCATGGCCAAACGCCGCCATTATCGCCGACGGCGCGGGTTTGGCGGAGGCCGCCGCGCGCGTGCTGTCGCCGTTCGCCGAAGGCGACGTGCTAGAGCCCGAGATTGCCGCCATCGCCGCCGAGGCGTTCAATTTCCCGGTTCCTCTGGTTCCGCTGACCGATCGACTCGCCGTGCTTGAGCTTTTTCATGGTCCGACCGCGGCGTTCAAGGATTTTGGCGCGCGGTTCCTGGCGGGCGCGATGACGCGCATCCGCGCAGGCGCCTCGCGCCCCTTGCTGATCCTGGTCGCGACCTCCGGCGACACCGGCGGTGCGGTTGCCGCCGCTTTCCATGGCAAGCCGGGTGTCGAAGTCGCGGTGTTGTATCCCAAAGGCCTCGTCTCGCCGCTGCAGGAGCGGCAGCTGACTTGCTGGGGCGGCAATGTGCGCGCTTTCGCTGTGCGCGGCGCGTTCGACGATTGCCAACGGTTGGTGAAGGCGGCTTTCGGCGACAAAGACCTGCGCTCGCGTTGCGATCTTTCTTCCGCCAACAGCATCAATATCGGCCGGCTGTTGCCGCAGATGACCTACTTCGCCTGGGCAAGCAGCAATGTCTGGCGCGCACATGGAGAAAAGCTGTCGTTCGTGATCCCGAGCGGCAATCTCGGCCACGCCACTGCGTGCGCGTGGGCTCGAACGATCGGTTATCCGATCGGCGAGATTGTGCTTGCGCACAACGCCAACCGCGCCATGCCGGACTATCTCGAAAGCGGCGTTTGGCGTCCGCGCGCCAGCGTGGCGACGCTTGCCTCGGCCATGGACGTGGGCGATCCCAGCAACGCTGAGCGGCTGTTCAACCTGTTCCCCAACATGACCGCGCTGCGGGGAGCGGTGAGCGCGCACGTTGTCGATGACGCGGCGATCAGTGCGCGGATCAAGCAGGGTTATGCGGAGCACGGGCAAATCTGGTGCCCGCACACAGCCGTGGCGGCAGAAACACACGCACGCCGCCATGGCGTAGGGCGCTGGGCGATCGCGGCAACCGCCCACCCGGCGAAGTTTCGCGAGATTGTCGAGCCAATCATTGGCGAGAGCATCGCGCTGCCTGCGGCGCTGGCGGCGTTAATGGCGCGACCGAGCGAGAAGGTCGAGATCGAGCCTGATCTCGCCGCGCTGAAGCACGCGCTTCTGTCCTGAAAGCCAGCGTGAGCAAACCGTAAGTCGAGCCCGCGTCGCCAAGCCGCTAGGCTGGATCCAAAGCAAGGGCGATTCCATGACCGTACCGCCGAGCGGCAAGAGGCCCGGGATTCGGTTGCGCCTGCCGGCCATGCCCAAATTCTCGTTTCGCCCGCCGGCATGGCTTGGCAGGATTGTCGCGCGGATATCGGTTTCGCCGGGGCGGGCGTTGTTCTCGGTCGCGGCGGTCGCAGGCGTGTTCGTCGCTGGATATGTGCTCACACAGCCAAGCGGGCTGTTTGGGCCAGAGCCGGTTGTTCCGTTGCTTCCGCCGGAGAGCGCGAGTTCGCAGCCGGTTGCGCCGCCGGAATTGAGCGGTTGGCTCGCGTCGATGGCGCAGGTGGTCGGCGGACTGGCGATGCTTGCCGCCGCTTTCTGGTTGGTTCGTTGGCTCCTGGCGCAAGGGCTTGCGCCGCACATCGCAACTGGACTCAAGGCGCTGTTTGCGCTCACGCCGCTGGCGGTGTGGCCGCTGGCTGGCCTTGACGGCGTTTATCGGCCGATGGACGGGGAATTGCGGAGCTATCTTCTGCTTGCTGCGTGCCCGTTCGTGGCGGCGTCCATGCTGACGGCGTTCGACCGCCGCCGCGCCTGGTGGCTCGCGCTCGTGGCTGTGCTGGCGTTGGCTGGGTTGTTTGTGGGCGCTGGCTTTCTCGGGCGGGGGCCGATGGAGCCGGTAGAACATTTGCGTGGTCTGTTGTCTGCACTTTCGCCCGATGAGCGCATGTGGTGGTTGGCGTTGGCGCTGTTGCCGGCGACGGTGCTGGCCGTGGTCGCGGTGATCGCCAACCGACCGGGCGGCGAACCGGCGTGATCCGATGCGCGGGCTCGGGGCGAACGATTGGCAAGCGGTGCGACGCGCTCTACATCGCCAAACGTGGACGATGAAACCCAAGCCGAGCGGCTGCCGCCTTTGCACGCGCTGCGCGCCTTCGAGGCGGCGGGGCGACATTTGAGCTTTTCGCGCGCCGCCGAGGAGCTGGGCGTTTCGCCCGCGGCGGTCAGCCAGCAGATCCAGCAGATCGAGGAATTCGCCGGGCAAACTCTGTTCAAGCGGCTAACCCGCCGCGTGGAACTCACCGACGCGGGGGCGGCGGCCCTGCCGCTGGCGCGGGAGGCGATGGCGCTGTTTCTGGAAGCCTCGCGGGTGATGCGGCTGCCGCTTCGGCAGCGGCGGGTCTCGATCTCGGTAGCGCCATCGTTCGCGGCGAAGTGGCTGGTGCCGCGGCTCGACCGTTTCAAGGAGCTGCAGCCCGATCTCGAGGTTTGGGTGCTTGCCGACATGGCCATCAGCGATCTCGCCGTCGCCGACATCGATCTGGCCATCCGCTACGGGCCCGGCGGCTATCCGGATGTGAATTCAGAGCAGCTGCTGCGCGAATCCGTGACGCCTGTGTGTTCGCCCGCTTTGCTCGGCGACAACAAACTGCACACGCCGGCCGATCTCGCCCGCGCCAGCCTTATCCACGATGAAAGCTCCGAGCGCGACCCTTCCTGCCCGACCTGGGCGATGTGGTTGGCGGCGCGCGCGCTCGACGAAGTGGACGGTCGCCGCGGCCTACGCCTCAATCAGTCAAGCCTCGCCATCGAAGCAGCCATAGCTGGCAAGGGCGTGGCCTTGGCCAAGCGCCAGCTCGCGGCGGCCGACATCGCCGCGGGGCGCCTCGTCGCGCCGTTCGAAGGCGCGGATCAGCCGGTGAACTTCGCCTATTGGCTGATCTGGCGGCGCGGCCGCACGATCTCGCCGGGCCTCAAAGCGCTGATGGATTGGCTGCGCGAGGAAGCCGGCGGCGACGCCGATCCTGGCGCTGGGATATGAGGGGCGGGCGGGCCCAATACAAACACGCTAGCTAAAGCAGCGTCCCCCTCGCCCCTTGAGGGGAGAGGGTGTCGCGCGCGTGAGCGCGCGACGGGTGAGTGGAACGCGGTGCTTGCAGAAAGAAACGCATTCGCGCGTGTGCTTGAAGCGCCGCGTTCCCTCATTCGGCGCTTCGCGCCACCTTCTCCCCGCATGGGGAGAAGGGATGCCAGCCGTTCCCCCGCGCGAGCGCTTGACGGAGCGGGCCGGCGCTCGTTCATGTGCGGGTGGATGGCACAGCTTCTCCCTGCGGCGCGGCGTATTGTCGTGAAGATCGGCTCTTCGACCCTGGTTGACGCCGCCTCTGGCGCCTTGCGCCAGGCCTGGTTCGAGAGCTTTGCCGCCGATGTGGCGCGTTTGCGAGCGCGAGGTCAGGAAGTGCTGCTGGTCTCCTCCGGCGCCATTGCGCTCGGGCGCGCGGGCTTGAAGCTGGCCGCGGGGCCGCTCAAGCTCGACGAAGCGCAAGCTGCTGCCGCCGTGGGCCAGATCGCGCTGGCGCGCGCCTGGAGCGAGGGTCTGGCGGGCCACGACATCCGCGTCGCGCAAGTGCTGCTGACTTTGAGCGACACCGAATCGCGGCGGCGCTATCTCAATGCGCGCTCGACGCTGATGACGCTCTTGGGTCTCGGCGTGGTTCCCGTCATCAACGAGAACGACACCGTCGCCACCGAGGAGATTCGCTTCGGCGACAATGATCGCCTGGCCGCGCGCGTCGCCAGCATGTGCGACGCTGATTGTTTGGTGCTGCTGTCTGACATTGACGGCCTCTACAGCGCCGATCCCCGGCTCGATGCAACCGCGCGCTTCATCCCGGAAGTAACCGCGCTCACGCCGGAACTGGAAGCCGCCGCCGCCGGCGCGGGCGAACTTGGCTCGGGCGGCATGAAAACCAAGCTGATGGCCGCGCGCATCGCCATGGATGCCGGCGTGCACATGGTCATCGCCAATGGCGCAACGTTGGCGCCTCTTGAGGCGATCGAGCGCGGCGCGCGCGCGACCTGGTTCGTCGCGCCGACAACGCCAACCGCGGCGCGGAAGAAATGGATCGCCGGCGCGCTCGCGCCCGCGGGCGCGCTCAGCATCGACACTGGCGCCGCCAATGCGCTGCAGAGCGGCAAGAGCTTGCTGCCGGCGGGCGTCACCCACGTCGAGGGCGGGTTTGGGCGCGGCGATTGCGTCCGCGTGCTGAACGCGGAAGGCGACGAGATCGCGCGCGGGCTGGTGGCCTACGACGCGCAGGAGGCGCGGCTGATCCAAGGCAAGCGCAGCGTTGAGATTGCAGCGTTGCTCGGTCATGCGGGCCGCGCCGAGATCATTCACCGCGGCGATCTGGTATTGGTGCGCACATGAGCGTGATGCTGGAGACAGGCGCCAAAGCGCGCGCGGCGGCGCGGGTCTTGGCGCGTGCGCACGGCGCGGCCAAGGATGCAGCGATCCTGGCCATGGCGGCGGCGCTGCGAGAAAATGCGAACGCTATTTTGGGGGCAAACGCGGAAGACGTTCGCGCCGCGCGCGCGGCGGGACGCACCGAAGCGTTTATCGACCGGCTGGCGCTTTCGGAAAAATCTATCGAGGGCATGGCCGCGGGGTTGGAAGCAATCGCGGCTCAACCCGATCCCGTCGGGCTTGTGGAGGCGGAATGGACGCGCCCCAATGGCTTGCGCATTGCGCGCGTGCGCGTGCCGATCGGGGTGATCGGCATCATCTATGAAAGCCGCCCAGGCGTGACCGCTGACGCCGCGGCCTTGTGCGTGAAGGCAGGCAATTCCGCGATCCTACGCTGCGGTTCGGAAGCGTTGGGCGCGGCGCGCGCGATCCATGCGGCGGTGTGTGAGGGCCTCAAGGCCAGCGGTTTGCCCACCGATGCCGTACAATTCGTGGCTACGCCCGACCGCGAAGCGGTCGGCGACATGCTGGCGGGTCTTGGCGGCGCCATTGACGTGATCATCCCGCGCGGCGGCAGGAATCTGGTGGCGCGCGTGCAAGCGGAAGCGCGCGTGCCGGTGTTCGCGCACTTGGAAGGCATTTGCCACGTCTATATCGACAAGAGCGCAGATCCAGAGAAGGCGCACGCTATCGTGCTGAACTCCAAGATGCGGCGGGTGTCGGTGTGCGGGGCTGCCGAGACGCTGCTCGTCGACGGAGCGGGCGCTGATCTCTTGCTTGCGCCTTTGGTGCGCGTGCTGCTCGAAGCTGGCTGTGAAGTGCGCGGTGATCCGCGGACGCAAGCGGCGGACGCCCGCGTTATTGCCGCCAGTGAGGAGGACTGGCGTACCGAGTATCTGGCCCCGATCATTTCGGTGCGTGTGGTCGATGGCGTTGCCGGGGCGGTTGCACACATCCGCGAATTCGGCTCGGCGCACACCGACAGCATCGTCACCGAGGACAAGGCGGCGGCGGGAGAATTCCTAACCATGCTCGACAGCGCCATCGTGCTGCACAACGCCTCCACTCAGTTCGCCGACGGCGGCGAGTTCGGTTTTGGCGGCGAGATCGGCATCGCGACTGGACGCCTGCACGCGCGCGGCCCCGTAGGCGCGCGCGAGCTGACGACGTACAAATATGTGGTGCGCGGGGATGGGCAGGTGCGGGGGTAGCGCTGACCACCTTCTCCCTTGCGGAGAAGGTGGCCGCGGAGCGGCCGGATG